>NZ_JARVSW010000070.1:0-30788 GCF_030208985.1 Pseudomonas sp. MEJ108 | reverse complement strand
CCGGCCCGACTTCGTCGGGTTCCTTCGCCCTGTCACTGATCCGGGGGTCGCCGCACTCTGCGTCGTCAGTGCCATCGCGGTTGAAAAGCACTGCGGTAGCCGCGACTGCGTGTAAGGCATAACATTGTTTCGCATCGACGATTTGTGACGCGGAGCACCAAGAACTCCATGCCTGCACGGAGCATTGGCACGATAGTCACTGGAGCGTGCGAAACGAGAGTAAGGAATCACTTCCTCGCCGCTTTGGCCACGTCCAGCCTGCGCAGGTGGCAGGTGACTTCTTCGCGGTCGTGGTAGAGCTGTTTGCAGCCGATGGACACCCGCACCCCTCGCGCCTGAAAGCCCTCTTCGATACGGTCGAGCAGTCGGCGCACTTCAGCGTAGCGCTGTTTCATAGGCAACTTGAGGTTGACCACCGCTTCGCGGCACAGGCCTTCACCCAGCCAGGTTTCCAGCAGGGCTGCATTACGCGCAGGCTTTTCGACGATGTCGCAGACCATCCAGTCCACAGGCTGTCGAGGCTTGTAGGTAAAACCGTCCGCCATCAGATGCTGCACCAGCCCGGTGTCCATCAGGCTTTCCGCCATCGGCCCGTTATCGATGGCGGTCACCAGCATGCCGCGGCGCACCAGTTGATACGTCCAGCCGCCCGGCGCGGCACCCAGGTCCACGCTGGTCATGTCGCCGGAAAGGCGCTCGTCCCACTGGTCTCTGGGAATGAAGTGGTGCCAGGCCTCTTCAAGCTTCAGGGTCGAGCGGCTTGGCGCTTCGCGGGGAAACTTGAGGCGCGGGATGCCCATCGGCCACATGGCGGAGTTGTCCGCATCGGCCAGACCGAGAAACACCTCGCGACCACTCTTGAAGGTCAGCAGCAGACGCGGCTTGCGCGGATCATCCACCAGTTTGCCTGCCTGAGTCAGGGCCTTGCGCAGCGGCGCCTCGAACTTCTTGCAGAAATTCGACAGCTCCTTGCCGTCGTTGGTATCCACGACCTCCAGCCACAGACTGCCGCAAATCGGGAACGCCGCCAGCTGCGCGAGAATCACGCTGATGCGATCGGTTTCCGGCAACTCGAGAAACAGCCCCCTCGCCCACTGCCGGGGAAAGATCAGCTTGTCGAAGCGCTGACCGCTCATCAGCCGTTCGGCGCCATCCGCCTCGGTGCAGATGAATTCGGCGCAAGCTGTGTCGGGACGGGCCTTGGCATACCCGGCCACGTCCAGGCGCGCGGCGTGATCGGCTATTTCCGAGCAGACTTCGCCCTCAAAACCGGGTCGGCAGTGCATAAACAGTGTATTCATGGGTTACTCCTGGGCAGTGGGCACTCGGGCGTAACCCCGCAGACTTGAAAGCCGCGCATGATAGCCCAATCCAGGAACCACTGGTGCGGCCGAACAGTCCACACAACTTGAAGCCTGATGCGGCGCTCCCGACCTGATGCACATGGAGCCCGTGAACCGATGTTCGGAGAACATTCCTCAAAGGAGACATTCATGCCCTCCCTCGATAGCCTGAAAAGCCTGAAAACCCTCGAAATCGATAACAAGACCTACCACTACTTCAGCCTGCCGGAAGCCGCCCGATCGCTGGGCGATCTGGACAAGCTGCCCATGTCACTCAAGGTGCTGCTGGAAAACCTGCTGCGCTGGGAAGACAACAAGACGGTAACCGGCAACGACCTCAAGGCCCTCGCCGACTGGCTGACCGAGCGTCGTTCGGACCGGGAAATTCAATACCGCCCTGCGCGCGTCCTGATGCAGGACTTCACCGGTGTACCGGCGGTGGTCGATCTGGCTGCCATGCGCGCGGCCGTGGCCAAGGCCGGCGGCGACCCGCAGCGGATCAACCCCCTTTCCCCGGTGGACCTGGTGATCGACCACTCGGTGATGGTCGACAAGTTTGGCAACGCCGAAGCCTTCGGCGAGAACGTCGATATCGAGATGCAGCGTAACGGTGAGCGCTACGCGTTCCTGCGCTGGGGCCAGAGTGCTTTCGATAATTTCAGCGTGGTGCCGCCCGGCACCGGCATTTGCCATCAGGTGAACCTCGAATACCTGGGGCGCACGGTATGGACCAAGGAAGAGGATGGCCGCACCTACGCGTTCCCCGACACGCTGGTCGGTACCGACTCGCATACCACGATGATCAATGGCCTGGGCGTGCTGGGCTGGGGCGTGGGCGGTATCGAAGCCGAAGCGGCGATGCTCGGCCAGCCGGTGTCGATGCTGATCCCGGAAGTCATCGGTTTCCGGCTGACCGGCAAACTGAAGGAAGGCATCACCGCCACCGACCTGGTGCTCACCGTCACCCAGATGCTGCGCAAGAAAGGGGTGGTCGGCAAGTTTGTCGAGTTCTACGGCGACGGCCTGGCTGACTTGCCATTGGCCGACCGCGCGACCATTGCCAACATGGCGCCCGAGTATGGCGCGACCTGTGGTTTCTTCCCGGTCGATGATGTAACGCTGGACTACCTGCGTCTGTCAGGTCGCCCCGACGAAACCGTCAAGCTGGTCGAAGCGTATTGCAAGGCTCAGGGGCTGTGGCGCCTGGCAGGCCAGGAACCGGTGTTCACCGACAGCCTGGAACTGGACCTGAGTACGGTCGAAGCCAGCCTTGCTGGCCCCAAGCGCCCTCAGGATCGTGTAGCACTGCCAAATGTGTCCAAGGCCTTCAGCGATTTTCTCGGTCTGCAGGTCAAGCCTGCCAAGGTCGATGAAGGTCGCCTGGAGAGTGAAGGCGGCGGCGGTGTCGCGGTTGGCAACGAGGCCCAGGTCAGTGGCGAAAGCCAATATGAATACAACGGCCAGACCTATCATCTGAAAGACGGCGCCGTGGTGATCGCGGCGATCACGTCCTGCACCAACACCTCCAACCCCAGCGTCATGATGGCAGCCGGGCTGGTCGCGAAAAAAGCCGTCGAGAAAGGCCTGAAGCGCAAGCCGTGGGTGAAAAGCTCGCTGGCTCCCGGTTCCAAGGTGGTGACCGATTATTACAACGCAGCAGGTCTGACCCAATACCTCGACGCCCTGGGCTTCGATCTGGTCGGTTACGGCTGCACCACCTGCATCGGTAACTCCGGTCCGCTGCTGGAGCCTATCGAGAAAGCCATTCAGCAGTCCGACCTGACCGTTGCGTCCGTGCTGTCGGGCAACCGTAACTTCGAGGGCCGCGTCCATCCGCTGGTCAAGACCAACTGGCTGGCATCGCCCCCCCTGGTAGTTGCCTATGCACTGGCAGGCTCGGTGCGCATCGACATCAGCAGCGAACCGCTGGGCGAAGGTGCTGACGGCAAGCCGGTTTACCTGCGTGATATCTGGCCGAGTCAGCAGGAAATCGCCGACGCCGTGGCCAGCGTCAACACCGGCATGTTCCACAAGGAATACGCCGAAGTGTTTGCCGGCGACGAACAATGGCAAGCCATCGAGGTGCCGCAAGCTGCCACCTACGTCTGGCAGGACGATTCCACCTACATTCAGCACCCGCCATTCTTCGACGGCATCGACGGTCCGCTGCCGGTTATCGAAGACGTGGAAAACGCGCGCATCCTGGCCCTGCTGGGCGACTCGGTGACTACCGACCACATCTCCCCTGCCGGTAATATCAAGGCCGACAGCCCTGCCGGGCGCTACCTTCAGGAGAAAGGCGTCAAGTATCAGGACTTCAACTCGTACGGCTCGCGCCGTGGCAACCATGAAGTGATGATGCGCGGGACCTTTGCCAATATCCGTATCCGCAACGAAATGCTCGGCGGCGAAGAAGGTGGCAACACGGTGCATGTGCCCTCCGGCGAGAAGCTGGCGATCTACGACGCGGCCATGCGTTATCAGACAGAAGGCACGCCGCTGGTGATCATTGCCGGTCTGGAATACGGCACGGGTTCCAGCCGTGACTGGGCTGCAAAAGGTACCAACCTGCTGGGCGTCAAGGCGGTCATCGCCGAAAGCTTCGAGCGCATTCACCGCTCGAACCTGGTGGGCATGGGTGTGCTGCCCTTGCAGTTCAAGAACGGCCAGACGCGCAAGACCCTCGGCCTGACCGGCAAGGAGACGCTGAAGATCACCGGGCTGACCAACGCAGACGTGCAGCCGGGCATGAGCCTGACCCTGCATATCGAACGCGAAGACGGCAGCAGGGAAACCGTCGACGTGCTGTGCCGCATCGATACGCTTAACGAAGTGGAGTACTTCAAGTCGGGCGGCATTCTGCATTACGTGCTGCGCCAGCTGATCGCGTCCTGATACCCGCTGAATGGGGCCTGCACCCTGCTTCAGGGTCAGGCCCCAGCATGAAAATTTCTATAATCTCGCCCCTGCCCTGCTGAACGCCGGATAGAATTCCCCGCTCTCAAGGCAGGACTTACTCATGACCACAAGGCACTGGCTGACTTTCTGCCTGCTGAGCAGCGGCTACGCGCTGGCGTTGTTCCACGGTAACCTTGACCCTTCGGCGGCGCTAAGCTTTGGCGCATTGTTCATTGCCTGGTTGTGCGTGGCGCGATCCTCTTATTCCTCCATCCGCCTGTGTGGCCACGGATTGTTCATCGTGACCGGTCTGGCGCTGGCCTTTCACCTGGCGCCCGGCTTCAATAACGCCAACGTCATCGAAGCAACGCGATTCAGTGCCGATGCCGCGCTGTTCTCCATGGACCTGAGTCTGGACAAGCCGCTGATCGGCTTCTGGCTGATACTGGCCTGCCCCTGGATTCTGCCCAAGGTTGACGTCGCCCATTCACTGCAAACCGGGGTTCTGGCGCTGATTGTGACCTCGGCGTTCTGCATGACTGCCGCGGTCATGCTAAACGTCGTCGGCTGGACACCGAAATGGCCTGCCCAGGGCCTGATATGGCTGCTCAACAACCTGTTGCTGGTGACCCTGACCGAAGAGCTGTTTTTCCGCGCTTATCTGCAAGGCGGCCTGCTGCGCCTGTTCAAGGGCTCAAGGTATGCGACGGCATTATCAATCACCCTCGCTGCCGGCCTGTTCGGACTTGCGCACGCAGGTGCCGGCCCGCAGTGGGTGGCATTGGCGGGCATGGCTGGCGTGGGGTACGGCCTCGCATTTCGTTTCGGCGGGCTGCAGGCCGCCGTCATCAGTCACCTGGGCCTGAACCTCGTGCATTTCGGGCTGTTCACCTACCCCATGCTGGCCCGACAGGGCTGACTCTCCAGTCACTTGTCGCACGCCGCTCAATTTATCGACGTGCCCGCCGATAACCACGCCATAGTCTTCCGGATCGAAGGATCGAAATCCCATGCGCAACAACCAACCCATCACTCAACATGAGCGGACATTTCCTGCCGAACAACGACTGATTTCCACCACCGACACCCGAGGCACCATCACCTATTGCAATGATGCCTTCGTCGACATCAGTGGTTACAGCGAGGCTGAATTGCTGGGTGCGGCGCACAACACCGTGCGTCATCCGGATGTACCGCCTGCGGTATTCGAGCACATGTGGACCACGCTCAAGTCCGGGCAGCCGTGGATGGGCATCGTCAAGAACCGCTGCAAGAACGGCGATCATTATTGGGTCAATGCCTACGTGACGCCGGTGCTGGAAAACCGCCAGGTAGTGGGTTTCGAGTCGGTGCGCATCAAGCCGACCGCCGAACAGGTCCGCCGTGCCGAGGCGCTTTATACCCGGCTCAACAAGGGCAAGAGCGCGGTACCAGGCCGCGACAAGTGGCTGCCGGTACTTCAGGACTGGTTGCCGTTCATTCTGGTCAGCCAGCTGAGCTTTCTGATCGGCGTGTGGCTCAATTCACACTGGGGGTTTGCCCTGGCTGCGGCACTGTCGGTACCACTGGGCTTGCTGGGGCTTTCCTGGCAGCAGCGTGGCACCAAACGCTTGTTGCGTCTGGCCGAACAGACCACTTCCGACCCGTTGATCGCGCAGATGTACACCGACAGCCGCGGCCCGCAAGCGCGCCTGGAAATGTCGATCCTCAGCCAGGAAGCGCGCATGAAAACCTGCCTGACGCGTTTGCAGGACACCGCCGAACACCTGAACAGTCAGGCCCGCCAGTCCAACTCGCTGGCCAATGCCAGTTCGATCGGGCTGGAACGTCAGCGTGTGGAAACCGAGCAGGTTGCCGCCGCCATCAACCAGATGGCCGCCACCACGCAGGAAGTCGCCAGCCACGTTAACCGTGCCGCTGATGCCACCCAGCAGGCCAACGAACTGACGCGTCGCGGGCGCGATATCGCCGGTGAAACCCGCGAAGCCATTCAGCGCCTGTCCACCTCGGTGGGCGAAACCGGCCTGACCGTGACCCGCCTGGCCAAGGACAGCGATGAAATCGGTGGCGTGGTCGATGTGATCAAAGGCATTGCCGACCAGACCAACCTGCTGGCCCTCAACGCCGCGATCGAAGCGGCGCGCGCCGGTGAGATGGGTCGCGGCTTTGCCGTCGTGGCAGATGAAGTACGCCAGCTGGCACAACGCACCGCCGAGTCCACCGGGCAAATTCATGGCCTGATCGCCAAACTGCAGCAGACCGCAACCGACGCGGTACACACCATGGACACCGGTCGCCGTCAGGCCGAAGAAGGCGTAGCCCGGGTACTGGAGGCAGATCAGGCGCTGGTGGGCATCAGCGAGGCTGTCGCCAATATTACCGACATGACCACGCAAATCGCCACCGCCACGGAAGAGCAAAGCGCCGTGGCCGAGGAAATCAATCGCAACATCGCCACCATCGCCAGCCTGGCAGACCAGACCTCTGACGAAGCGCGTCGCTCTGCCGTATTGAGTGGCGAACTGACCGACACGGCCAACTCACAGTACTCGCTGGTAGAGCGGTTTAATCGCTAAGGCCTGAAGCTGTTTACCAAGCCTCGACGAACTTCGGTTGGTCGGGGCTTTTTTATGAGTGTTAACAGTGTGCCCTGTTAGCGCTCTCTTCAAATCTGACAAAACTTAAGAAGCCATCTGAAGAATGTGTAGGATATTTCCTTAGCATCTTCAATGACAACAATGCAGTAGTTCTGACCATTGACAGCGAACGCATACTCCGATTAGTTGAAATTCAGGTGATGCGGTAGTTATCTATTACCCCTGCAACCACCGACTATCACCCGAGTAAGAACTTTAGAGCTACGCCATGTGGCGTTTGGCTTTTTAATTGGAGAGAAAAAATGAAAGATTTCACCCAGTACTATAAATTTTCCGCACCACGTGTTCCAGCAGCCAGCCATATTGATGGAATGATGCCAGTTGACAGCCTGAACCGGCCGGTAGGCGTTGAGGTTGTTCTTTGGAGCGAGATGCGTCCGGGCTATGACATCCAACTGAACCTGGACGGTCATTTGGTAGGGGAACGAAAAATCCTGACTCACGATAACAAGCCTGGCGAAGTAGTTCACTTGGAGCTGGACAAAAAGTACTTGAGAGAAGAGCGTTCATACACCTTGCGCTGTATGGCCACGAACAATATCAACCAAACTGTAATGGATTCACCGTCTACCTCCTTGATTATCGACCGCACCGCCCCAGGCGCAGCACTGCTTGCGCCTATCATCTTCCATCAGGTCAATTTCGGCGAAGCGCTGAAAGGCATGCTCCCCGGCTACGCCGACATGCAGGCCGGCGATTGCATCCAGACCTTCTGCAATAACAGAGAAGGCCCAGTTCATGTGGTGGAGCCTGAAAACCTTGCCACCGTTCCCATGCAGATCGTTTTCAGCAAAGCATTCCTGCTTGGTCTGGACAGCCAACACGCTACCATCAACTATCAGGTCATCGACCGTGCGGGCAACGTTTCACTGCTCTCGCACTCTGTGACCCTGTCAATGCAGTTTTAAGCACAGCAGCCTACATTTCTGCCCATAACCTTGACGGCCTCGTACGCTAACGCGTGCGAGACCCTAATGATAAAGTTGAGTGAATATTCCTACGCAGGAGTGGGAATTTAGTCAAAACTTACTTTTTTACCTTTTGTAAGACTTATCTGTAGTTAATGTCCTACAGGTATTTCACGCATAAAAACCCCTGGAAAAACACCCACATCAAGCCACACCCTTTATTTACAGCATCTCCGGCACTAACGAGCGATAATTCACTACGAACATGATACCAAATGTAACTGCACAACCTCACACAACCCTGGCTTGGCTTTGACATCCGCAGACGCTTGACCTGAACACTTATGTGCCTTGTAATATTTCCGTTGCCGACAACTGCCGGCACGCACATAACAACTCAACTTAATGTCAATAAAAGAGTTTACGATGGATAAAGAACAATCCACGGATGTAGCGGCGCGCACCCAAAAAGAACAAAACAATCCCGACAGCGCGAGCACTGTTCAAGAAGCCCCACCCCACCAGAGCCTCTACCGACACGCGAGCCCCCTCCATCTTCCATCCGATATTTCCGACACGCTGAAAGCACCTGTGCTGCCTGACATCGATCCTGATTCCATCAGTCACGAACAGGCACATGCGGGCATTACCATTCATATCCCAGGGTCAGTCAAAATGTGCTGGGGTGACGAAATCCGTTTTTATTGGGGAAAAAACCTGTCATCGACCACGCTTTTCCATCGGGTGGGCGAAAACAGCGTGATACGTGTGCTGTGTATTTCCTACACTTTCACGCCCTATGTTCAGTACGGTCTGGTTGACCTGTATTACGAGCTTTATCGTGATCATCGACGGATCGGCACATCGCCAGTGCTGCGGGTAAACGTCAACTACGCGGTGCCTGTCACCTCCCGACAGAGACAACGCAAACGCAGGTTTACCGATCAATAACTGAAAAGCCCCCGGTGATCACTACCGGGGGCTCTGGTGTTGCTCAGGCACTGGCCTCAAGAATCAGAATGCCAGGCGCAGCCCCACATTCGCTCCCCAGGGTTGCTCGATATGCCGACCTTTCATGTAATCGAAGTCCGCGTGCAGTTTCAGACGCTCGGACAGCGACACCGATACCCCGGCTCCCAGTTCGCCGCGCGAACCGAACAGGCTGTTATCGAATTTCACATCGTTGGCTTTCACCTCGTTGCGGCGCGAAAACTCCTGTGCAATGGCGACACGTACATAAGGCTGCAATACTCCGCCATCCTTGAGCGCAACACTGCGGCCCAGCGAGGTGCCCACCTTGCCCAATACCGATTGGGTCTGGTCGTTCTTCGCTTTCATGCCGTTGTCCAGGCGCAGCTCCTGTCCCTGAACGACGACACTGGACAACTGAGCGAACGGTTCGAGAAAGTAATCGTCCGCCAGTTTGATGTGGCGGCCGAACTCGACCCAGCCCCCTACCCCGTTGTTGGTGTAGTCACCCTTGGCCTTGCTTGCATCGCTCATGGCAACATCTGCCTTGTTGCGAAAGCGGTTGAGTTTGAGCACGCCGTCAACGTAGTAGCCATCGTCCGACAGCCAGGTGGCATAGGCGCCTGCATAGTAGCTGTCGACTTTACCCGTGGTGCCACGGCTCAAATCGATATCGGAGGTGCTGTACCCTCCCAGCACACCCACCACCAGCTGGCCATTGCTGACCTCGACGGGCGCATCGGCACCCAGCGACAGGCCACTTTGTTTCTGCCGGTAGTCGACACCGTCACTGGTCGTGGCATTCAGCCTGTTGCCATAGGCACGCATCCAGCCGCCCGCCCTGCCGCTTGCACGAACCTCACCCATGCGCGAACGCAAGGTAGAGAGCTCACTCATCCAGATCGCAGGTGCCGCGCTGTAAAGGGCAAGCGCGCTCTGGGTCGAAGGGCTTATGACCTTGTCTTTACCGACGATGAACCAGTCATTGCCCTGCTGCTCCAGCAAATACGAATAGGCCCCCAGGTCAACCCGCCCGCCCAGCAGGCTGAATTGCGCGTCGCCACCTTCGGTATGCACCACCTTGAGCGGTGCCATGTCGGCAGACACAACCTCCTCCCCCGTGTTGCGCACGCGCAAGCCGAACTGCCCACTGGCCTGGCCGTTGACGTCAATGAGGTCTCCGACGCCGTTGTCCAGATCCACGCGCAAGCCGAACGTGCCACCCCCTGACAACTCATTCAGCGAAAGGGTATGAAACCCTTCGCCAGCAAACGAAACCCTGCCCCCGTGCAGGGAAAGCGACCTGACGGCATTGTCGCCCTGCATCTGCCAGTGACTGCCCGAGGTAATCGCCAGACGGTTGCCATTGACGATGTCGCCGTTCAATTGCGCGCCGTTTTGCAGCGTGATGTTCAGGGTGCTGGTGTCATCGGCGACAAGGTTGCCATTGAGGGTACTGTTGTCGACGTTGAAGTTGGCGGTGCTCTGGTTCAGAACCTCAAGAAGCATGCCATTGCCGGACAGCAGGAGGGTGTTGTTCTTGATCTCAATATCCGCAAGGTGGCTTATACCCTCACGCCCTTCCACCCTTATGGCGGCTCCTGTCAGCCCTTCGACGGTAGAGTTGTCGATGCTCAGTTGACCGTAATTGAACTGCGTTCCATCACCCACTGTGAGGCGTGGATGAGTGAACCATACCCCGTGAGACAAGCCTTTTATGTAGCTTCGGGAAGTGATGTCAGCGCGAGCGCCAAAAATGCCAACGCCCCAGCCAGTGTGTCTACCAACTTCACCCTGCAGCGAGCCGACCTGTGTATTGCTGATCAGGGCGAAGGCGTCCTCGGCAACGGTGATGCCGCCCCCTTTTCCCTCAACGACACTGTGTTCAAGTGTCATGTTCGAGTTGCCCTGCACCACGAGCGCTATCGTGCTATCGCTGAGGATGGTGGAGTCTTTAACTGAAACTCGAGCGTCGCCGTCAGACAACATTCCATCCTTGACCAGGGTATTGCCCGTTAATTCGGTCCTTCCGCCATAAGAAGAGATACGTTTGATCGCAGCCCCATCGGAATGAAGGTATCCAGTACCGTATACAGAGTAATTATGAAATGCGCTGGCCGCATCCACATACTCTGTCCGGTCGCTGACAATCTCCCTAAGCGGAGAGTCAGCCATCACGTGAGTCGATGCGAGGCACGCAATAGCGCCCAGCCCTGCCCTGTAAAGCCCACACTTCCCAATAAAACACTCAGCCACAATAAGAAACCCTCAACATTCATAGGAGTTTTATTGTGGCTGCAACGCTAGCGGATACAATTAATTTCCACTAACAAACAAGTAATCCAATTCCGAAATTTTAGTAGTACCTTTCCCACAAAACATTAAGCTCACCGGATTGGACAGCTAGCCTACCCCAATAAAAATATTTACCTAAAGAGCATTGACAGCTGCTCAAAAAGTCTATTACTTAAAAATCCAGATGAAGCCAAGAACTTCTCTCTGACGGCCAAGCGCCCTTGGAATTATCGTTATCGACTGACGGCGTCAGGACACTCCTGCTCGTCAATAAAAATCAAATAGAGGAATTTCGACATGCGTCAAAAAAACAATTTTTACACACGCAGCCCCAATCAAGAACTGACGCTCATACCACCGTTTGTTCCTGTCGCCGATGAAGCGGACGGACTTATAAAAACTGCCGACCTTGTCAATGACATCATCGTCGAATTTCCGGTCTGGGAAGGTGCCAGGCTTCAAGACTCTTACCAGTTGCAATTGAATGGCGATAAAGTTGGTTTAGCAGGTCAACTGGTACCTCTTCCACCGGTCGGAACGTTACTACGCTTGACCATCCCCGTCGACACCGAACTGAAAGACGATGGCGCGTACAAACTTGACTACTTGACGATCGGTTATCCCAGTGGTACCGAGCAATCGTCCCAAATCAAAACGATTATTGTCGACCGCACCGCTCCGGGCGCCCATCAACTGGGTTATATGGATTTTCCAGCCGGGGCCAAAGATGGTCTGACACTTGAAGAGCTTCAGTCCATGGGCGGTGTATTGACCGGTAGCATTTTCGGGTATTCGGGACTGAATCGCGGCGACGTTATCAAAACCTATTGGGGAAACGTGCCCGGTCCAGAGCTTGAACTGAACGGCCTGGAAGATGAAAGTCAAGCGATCGAAATCCTGTTTACCCAAGAGTTTCTTACTGCTCTCGGCAGCCCTGCAGGCGCAACCTATTACACGGTGACAGACCGGGCCGGAAACACGTCTGCCGAGTCTCAGAAGATTACCATCCCTCTGTTTCTGACCGACGTGACACCAGGACTGCCTGCTCCGGTTATCGATAATAACGACGGCGTGATTGATTACGCAGAGGCCATGGCCAGCGTCGAAGTGAAAATTCCTTTCTCGTCTTTTTTGATGGAAGGCGATCAGATTCTCCTGCACTGGGGTTCTGAAGAGTTAGGGCCTGCTTCTATTGCCGTGGAAGACCTGGACGAGCCTTTCATTCTGTTTTTTGATGTTCCGTACCTGATCATTGAACAGGCTCAGAATGGTCTGCGCGATATCAAGTATGACGTCATTAGAAATGGACAGGTTACCGGTACTTCAGACCCTCTTGAGGTGCTTGTCAACATCGAGCTGCCCGTGCCCGGCGTTCTCGACAAACCGACGATCAAAGGTAGCAGCAGCACGCCCAGCAACGAAGACAACTTTATTGATGAGAACGACTTTGAACTTGACGCCACCGTCTTGATTAACTGGAACCCTCTCTTTAAGGCCAATCAGATCTTGACGGTCTTTTGGGGCGGCCAAGAAGTATTGGAACAACCCTACACGCTCACCAACAGCGACGTCGTCGCCGGCCGTACGCTGTTGCTCACTGCACTGAACAGTAAGTTCACCGCCGTGGGCACAGGTAACGACATCAGAGTTTATTACACCGTCAAAACCGAGGGTAATCCCAATCTCTCCACGTCATCAGAGCAGGGCTTGATCGTGCGTTCAAAAAATGAATTACCGGGTGGCCCGGACGGACCAGAAGCGCCGCAATTTATGTCGCTGTCTGCCAACGGCACGCTCACTTTTGAAAACAGTGCGCAAGGCGCCCCCATTTTTATCCAACCCTATTTAAATATGGCCCCAGGACACGTCATTGTCTTCACCTATGAAGCCTACAACGAACTGGTGGGCGATGATAAAAAATTCGAATGGTCAGTCACGTCACCGGCCCTCACTCAGGAAGAAGTCCAGAACGGCGTTAATATTCTGGTGCCCCGCACTGTATTGAACCAGCACTGTTACGGGCATGCCGAGATCAGCTTCCAGGTAAGAAGCAGTATGGGCCAAGGTAACTCGAAACGCGCCAGCGCCTACGTCGATATGCGTGTCGGTGGACTCTGCAGAATTTGACCTCGCCTGAACTTCGCCATTTATCTTTAAACAAGAAAAAGAGAACATCCATGAACTCACTACAGACTTCACCTGCACTGCCTGTTCCACTGCCCTTGAGCTATAACCCTCAAGGCATTGGCGATGTTGACGTAGCAGACCCCGCCAAGCCGATAGAAATACTGATCGGCCCTATCAACCTCAAGCCAAAAGATCGGATCGACCTGTTCTGGGGCACACACAATGAGGTTATTGATACCTACACACACTCTTCAGACTCACCGAACACCAATGGCTTTTTTTCATTGTATGTGGATACCCGCTGGGTCCAGTCAGGCCTTACTGATGTCAACTATCTCTATACACCGTTCCCCTCCAATATCCAGGAACATTCGCCTGTTAACAAAATAGTCGTCAAACTGGAAATCCCCGGTGGTCGGGATCCCGACCCAGCCACACCCTACGAAAATGAAAAGCTCGACATCCCGACCGTCAACCCGTCTGGCGTGATCACCTCACCTGAGGGGGTAAGCGTTACCCTCGACGCTTACGAAAATATGGCTGCAGGGGATTCGATTTTCATCTATTGGCACGGCATCAGAGTCGAACACCCTCCTCTGACAGCAGACCAGCTTGGTAAACCGGTCACTGTGAGTATCGACAAGCAGATTATTATCGAAGCAGGGGACTCGGAAAATATTGTTGTCCGGTACGATGTCAGGGATATCGTCAATAACTGGTCACGCTTCTCTTTCCCAGCCTATGTTGCAGTCGAGGCTGGCAACTCCAGCCTGCAGGCCCCTATCGCCCCACAGGCGCCCAACATGGAGCTTGATCTCGATAAGCTGGCCGGCGCAGATGTTCAAGCGCTCGTGCTGTCACATGCCAGTATCGCCACTGGTGACATCATAAACTTCGTGATGGAGCGTAACACTGCAGAAGGCATTCAGCTGGAGTCCTTCACCGCATCAAAAGTGGTTCAGATACCTGGCAGCTTCGTGGAGTTTCTCATCCCCAATGAACAGTTCCATCCCATCGCACAGGGCCGGGCACGTTTGAAATACACAGTGATCAAAGGCACTGGCGAGGCATTGCGTTCAAAGAGTCTGACTCTCGCAGTACTCGGTCAACCGCAGCAACTGTCATTGCCACATGTCCAAGGCGTCACCAATGGAATTCTGAACCCTGATAGTCACAATGTGATCACTCAGGTGCCGCCTTATTACTTTATGGCGGACGGCCACGACATCAATCTGGTATGGATTGGCAAGGCTGCCAACGGTGAGACGGTCATGCATCAGGAGGTTAAAAACCTGAATGCTGATGATATCGGCAAGGGCATCGAGTATTTGATCCCGGATGAAAAGGTGAGTGCATTGGCAGGCGGTTCACTTGAGGTTTACTACACCGTAACCACCTACGCGAGAGCGTTCTTCAAATCGCCCATACTACGGTTGCTCGTGGACGTGGATAACAGCAGTCCGCTGGAAGCTCCTGCCGTAGACAAGCTGAGTGCGGACGGCATTCTCGACCCGGCCGATATACCACTCGAAGCCATTGTTCGCGTGTTGCCTTATCGCGCAATGGCTGAGGGAGACAAAGTCACCATTCACTGGGAAGGCGGTGATGCAGGGGGCACCTACAGCACATACACCGTTATCAATACAGGAACCGTCAACAGGGAAACCGTATTCCGCATTCCCAAACGGTACATCGATGCCAATCTAAACGGGCAGGTACAGGTCTGGTATACGGCGCAACATGGAGACAGAATTGCTGAATCGCAGAGATTGGCAATTACTATCCGTGAGATGGTGGCACTGCCCCTCCCCACCCCCACCCTAAAAGAAGCCACCGGCACCACGCTCGACCCGGCCAACGCTTCATCCGGCGCAACCGTGGTGATCGACGCCACCGCCAATCTGCAAGCCGGCGACCAGGTGATCGCACAGTGGCAAGGGCCCAACGGCAATGACACCCGGGAAAAGACCCTGACCGACGCAGACGCGGGCAAGACGCTGGAGGTAGTGTTTGCTGCGGCGCTGGTGACGGCAAACGCCGGGCAGACGGTGGCGATTTCCTATGTCGTCAATCGCGTCAACGGTCTGGTGCAGGTATCCGGCACGCTGGCCCTGCAGATTCTGGCGGCGCAGCCCGCGCTGGTGCTGGACACTTCGCCGGTCACGCTGGCTGGCAAGGTGTATCTGCTTCCGGGCTCGCCGGACCTGCTGCCGAACTTCCCGGCCGACACCACCGTTCAGCGTCAGGCCAGTGGCGGACAGGCCCCCTATCAGTACACCTCGAGCGACCCGCTGGTCGCGAAAGTGGACAGCAACGGCCTGACCTCGGTTCGAGGCAAAGGCACGGCCATCATTACTGCGACCGATGCGCTGGGCGCGAGCAAGCAGTACACGGTCACCGTCACCGGCGTCATCCATTGCATCGGCCTGGGCAGCGGCAGCTTTTCTCAGATCAGCAAAAACGCGGGCAACAACGGCGCGAGGATTCCAACCATTCACGAGCTGGTGGATATCCACGCCCTGTATGGCAATCGCTGGCCGATGGGCAACGGCAACTATTGGTCGTCGACTGTCTCAAGCGCCGGCATCGGCGGATGGAACTGGTATTACGTGAAAAACATGGTCACTGGCGGCAACTTCAAACTGAAGAGCCACAACTCCAGCCTTGGCGTAGGCATCAGATGATCGATTGCTGAAACCCGTTGATCATCCGGCAGGGCGTTGCGCTAAAGGTGTAACGCCCTGTCGCCGTTTTCAGGAGCTTCTCAGGTTCAGTCCATGCATCGTCCGCCTCCCTCACCCCAGCGTTGCGTTCACACTGCTGTCCATGAAGGCCGTTTTGCCGCCAGCATCAACACGCAGCCCTTCAAGACCTCCTCTCTGACAGGCAGACTGACCCTGCGATCGGAACTGGAACGGGCCCCTGCTCAATGGATATGGCAGGTTATCGCCGACGGCAAGGTGGGCAACAGGCGAGCCACCCTCGGCTTGTTTCTGGATCGCGATCTTGAGCCCGGCGACCACGACCTGATCGATCATGAGCAGATCAAGGTGATCTACAACGAAACGCTGCACCGGAAGAACACCGTCTACCACTCGGCGCATTTCCAGGGCGGCCGGCTGGTTCTGCTTGAAGGCAGTCCCTGCACACTGCGGATAAGAGGCTTATTCAGTTTCAATATGTCATCAATCAACCTGGATGTGACCGACGGCGCTTTCGACCTGTATTGCCGGTGACTCAGGTGCGCAGGAACCCGGCAATCTCTCTCGCGGATTCAGCCAGGCATTGCTCATGGCTGATGCCCGCGACCTTCAATGGTTTGAGGTCATGATTGGCAGTAGGCAACCAGTGCAGCCGGATGGCACTCGACAATGCATAGCCCTCCACCGCTTCGCGATTACCCAGCGCGTCGCGTTCGCCCTGCACGATCAGCGTGGGTGTCTTCAGTTCGGCCAGATGAGCCACGCGTGGTTTTTCAGGCTTGCCCACGGCGTAGAACGGATACCCCAGACACACCAGCGCATCGACCTCAAGCTCATCGGCGATCAGGCTGGCCATCCGCCCGCCCATCGATTTGCCGCCGACCGCCAGACGTCCGGAGATGTGAGCACGCGCGCAGGCGAACACTTCTCTCCAGCATTCCAGCAGTTGCGCCTGTGGATTGGGTGGACGCTTGCTGCCGCCCTGACGCCGCTGCGCCATATAGGGAAACTCGAAGCGCAGGACGCTGATACCTTGCGCCGCCAGATCAGCCGCCATGCGGTTCATGAAGTCGCTGTCCATCGGTGCGCCTGCACCGTGCGCCAGCAGCAAAGTCGGCGCTTCCAGCGCATCCGCAGGCCGAGCGGGCGTCCATAGCCAGCCTCTGTCACTGATCAGGTGCAGCCATTGATTCGTAGCGATAACAGGCTTCAAGCCGTTGCTCATGGTTGCCTCATTCAGGTGAGTCGCCGAGTGGCCCGCTACTATAGCGGCGAACAGGGTTGCGAATCCTGCACGAATCGCGAGCGCGAGGCGCATCGGCATGCCTCGTCCCGTCGGACAGCCACCATTCAGGTCTGCCCGAGTACTCTGTCAAGGTGCAAAAGGTAAAGTACCGAGGCGATGAGCGCCCCAAACCTGACACCCCGGGCGGTTTCATTGACGGCACTGGCCTCGCACAACTGCAACAACACCGCTGAGTCGGTCACCAGAGTCATATGCCTGCTCAGGCCAATTTGCGGGGCAATGACAGGTGTCACTGCCGACTGAATAGACGTGACGGTCTTTGCGCGAGTCCTGATCAACTCTTCTGTACGCGAAGGTCGCCACCGCTGTGTTCCAGTCCAGCGGCGATGCGTGAACTCCGCACCCTGCAACGGGGTGCGGAATACCCACTCACATATAGCGCTGCCCTCTGCGCCTTGCTACGACTTCCCACACCCCTGTTTCAAAGCTAAACTCGCGAAACGCGTCTGCCGCAACCCTTTGACACTCTTTGATGTGCCTGTCTGTTCCTGCCCCTGCCTTTTCGGTGTGCTTCGATGCCATTTCCAGCGCTGCATCGCCCTGGCCCGATTACGTCTGCGGTAACCCTCTGAATCGTGGAAGTCTGCAATGAGCACAACAATCAGTCCGACAACCTACAACTACACCGTGGTGCGTCAGTTTGCCATCATGACCGTGGTCTGGGGTGTGGTCGGCATGAGCCTGGGCGTGTTCATTGCTTCGCAGCTGGTCTGGCCAGGGCTGAACCTGGAACTTGAATGGACCACCTTCGGGCGCCTGCGCCCGCTGCACACCAATCTGGTGATCTTCGCTTTCGGCGGCTGCGCGCTGTTCGCCACCTCCTATTACGTAGTGCAACGCACTTGCCAGACGCGGCTGATTTCCGATGGTCTGGCGGCCTTCACCTTCTGGGGCTGGCAGGCCGTGATCGTCGGCGCCATCGTCACGCTGCCGATGGGCTACACCACCACCAAGGAATATGCCGAGCTCGAATGGCCGGTGGCGATTCTGCTGGCCATTGTCTGGGCCGCCTACGCTGCGGTGTTTTTCGGCACCATCGTCAAACGCCGGACCCGGCATATCTATGTCGCCAACTGGTTCTACGGCGCGTTCATCGTGGTGACCGGCATGCTGCACATCGTCAACCATATCTCGTTGCCGGTCAGCCTGTTCAAATCCTATTCGGCGTATGCCGGCGCCACCGACGCCATGATCCAGTGGTGGTACGGACACAATGCCGTCGGTTTTTTCCTGACCACCGGTTTTCTCGGCATGATGTATTACTTCGTGCCCAAGCAGGCCGAGCGCCCGGTCTACTCCTATCGTTTGTCCATCGTGCACTTCTGGGCATTGATCACCCTGTATATCTGGGCCGGTCCGCACCATCTGCACTACACCGCCCTGCCAGACTGGGCGCAGTCGCTGGGCATGGTGATGTCGATCATTCTGCTGGTGCCCAGCTGGGGCGGGATGATCAACGGCATGATGACGCTGTCAGGCGCGTGGCATAAGTTGCGGACCGATTCGGTACTGCGCTTTCTGGTGGTCTCGCTGGCGTTCTATGGCATGTCGACCTTCGAAGGTCCGATGATGGCAATCAAGACCGTCAACTCGCTTTCGCACTACACGGACTGGACCATCGGCCATGTCCACGCCGGGGCACTGGGCTGGGTCGCGATGATTACCATCGGGTCGGTCTACCACATGATTCCGAAACTCTATGCCCGCCCGCATATGTATAGCGTCAGCCTGATCAACACGCACTTCTGGCTCGCGACCGTCGGCACCGTGCTGTACATCACCTCGATGTGGGTCAATGGCATCACCCAGGGCCTGATGTGGCGCGCAGTGAACGACGACGGCACGCTGACCTACTCCTTCATCGAAACCATGCAGGCCAGCCACCTGGGCTATATCGTGCGGGCCATCGGCGGCGCGATTTTCACCAGCGGCATGTTGCTGATGGCCTACAACGTGGTGCGTACGATACGTGCCTCGGACCCGCAGGCAGCCGAATCAGCCACCCGTATCGCCGTCGCGGGAGCGCATTGATGAAGCATGATGCGCTGGAAAAAAACATCGGCCTGCTGGCCTTCTTCATGGTGATTGCCGTGAGCATCGGCGGGCTGACGCAGATCGTCCCGCTGTTCTTTCAGGACGTCACCAACCAGCCTGTCGAGGGCATGAAGCCGCGCAGCGCGCTTGAGGTGGAAGGCCGTGATGTGTTCATCGCCAACGGCTGCGTCGGTTGCCACTCGCAGATGATCCGCCCGTTGCGCGCCGAAACCGAGCGCTACGGGCATTACTCGGTGGCAGGCGAAAGTGTCTGGGACCACCCCTTCCTGTGGGGCTCCAAACGCACCGGGCCGGACCTGGCAAGGATCGGCGGTCGCTACTCGGACGAGTGGCACCTGGTACACCTGAACAACCCGCGCGACCTGGTCCCGACCTCGATCATGCCGGCCTACCCGTTTCTGGCCGAGAAGACCATCGACAGCACGCAGACTGCGAAAAAGCTGCAGGTGCTGCGCACCCTCGGCACCCCGTACACCGACGCGGATATCACCGGTGCAGCGGCTGCGGTGCAGGGCAAGACCGAAATGGACGCGCTGGTGGCCTATCTGCAAGGCCTTGGCACGCTCATCAAGAGCAAACGGTGATCATGATGGACATCGGAATGATTCGAGGCCTTGGCACACTGGTCGTGATGGTGGCGTTCATCGGCCTGATGCTGTGGGTGTTCAGCCCTGCCCGCAAGGCAGACTTCGACGACGCGACCCTGCTGCCTTTCGCGGATGACCCCGAGGCCATCGGCAAGGTCGAAACTGCCAGGGCTGAACGGGAAGGCCGGTCATGAGTACGTTCTGGAGCCTGTACATCGCGGTCCTGACCCTGGGCACCATCATCGCCATGCTCTGGCTGCTGCTGTCCACACGCAAAGGTCAGCCCGACGAACCGACAGATGAAACCGTCGGCCATACGTTCGACGGTATCGAGGAATACGACAACCCGCTGCCCAGATGGTGGTTCTATCTGTTCCTGGCGACCATCGTCTTTGCACTGGGCTATCTGCTCCTGTACCCGGGGCTGGGCAACTGGCAGGGGTTGCTGCCCGGTTATGAATACCGGGACCAGGACAGCAAGACGCAATTCTCCGACGGCCAGCAAGGCTGGACCAGTGTCCATGAATGGGAGCGGGAAGTCGCAAACGCCGAGGCCCGTTATGGGCCGCTGTTTGCCAGGTACGCGGCCATGCCCGTCGAGGAAGTGGCCAAAGACCCGCAGGCGTTGAAAATCGGTGCACGTCTGTTCGCGTCCAACTGCTCGGTCTGCCACGGCTCTGACGCGAAAGGCGCCTATGGCTTTCCCAACCTGACCGATGCCGACTGGCGCTGGGGCGGCGATGCCCAGTCGATCAAGACCTCCATTCTTGCAGGCCGTATGGGCGTGATGCCAGCCCTGGGCGGCGTGCTCGGCGAACAGGGTGTTCGCGATGTGGCGGCCTACGTGCTGACGCAGCTGGACGCGCGCGCACTACCGGAGGATGCCAAGGCTGACCCGGTGGCCGGACAGAAGACCTTCACCAGCCTGTGCGTGGCCTGTCATGGTCCAGAGGGCAAGGGAATGCCGATTCTCGGCGCACCGGATCTGACCCACCCCAACGCGTTTATCTACGGTTCCAGCTACGCTCAGTTGCAGCAGACCATACGTGATGGCCGCCAGGGCCAGATGCCTGCTCAGCAAGCACTGCAAGGCAATGACCGGGTTCACATTCTGGCTGCCTATGTTTACAGCCTGTCCCGCCAAGAGCAGCCTGCTGAATCCAGATGACAGGGCTCCGCTCAGTCCATGGTTGTTGCAGTCTGAAACAACAAATTCGTTGTAGTTACATCTCTACATGACTAGACTCGTTCACGACCACAATACGCTGTCTACTCATTCCGGAAGTCGCGCACATGCCCACTACCCTCTCCAGCCGTGAATTCAATCAGGACACCAGCGGGGCCAAGAAGGCGGCTAATGAAGGCCCGGTGTTCATTACCGACCGAGGACGTCCGGCCCATGTGCTGCTTTGCATCGAGGATTACCTGAAGCTGACCGGCAGTGCGGCAAGCATCGCCGACATGCTGATAATGCCCACTGACATCGATATCGAGTTCGAGCCTCAGCGCGCCGTGATCACGCCCCGACAGGTTGATCTGTCCTGATGTTCCTGCTCGACACCAACGTGGTTTCAGAGCTCAGAAAGCGCACTGCAGACGCCAATGTGCTGCGCTGGTCGCGAACACAAATGGCCTCCAGCCTGTTCATCTCGTCCATCACGATTCTTGAACTCGAAACAGGTATCCTGCGCATCGAACGCCGCGACCCGACACAAGGCGCAGTATTGCGAATGTGGCTCGACCAGCATGTATTGAAGGCGTTCGCCGGGCGTATCCTGACCGTCGACACTCAGGTCGCTAGGCGCTGCGCTCAACTGCACGTTCCCGACTCGCGCAGCGAATGCGATGCGTTGATCGCTGCCACTGCGCTGGTGCATGGCATGACCGTGGTCACACGCAACACAATGGACTTTCAGTCGTGCGGGGTCGCGCTGCTCAATCCCTGGGTCAGCCAGTTGAATGAAGAAGCGGCCGTTTATTCACGTGCAGCACGTTGAACGCGGATGTGAACCTGCCTGACCGGTATCGGCCGGGGTCAGGCTACCGCCACTGGACTCATCGATGACCAAGCAGATTCCAGTACACGACATCACCCCGGCATCCGAAACAGGCGGCGAATTCACCGACCTCTATGCTTCGCGCGAGAAGATCCAGACCCGCGCGTTCAAAGGCCTGTTTCGAAACGTGCGGATGCTCGGCGGCGCCCTGTTGCTGCTCATCTTTTTCGGCACGGTCTGGCTGAATCGCAGCGGGCATCAGGCGGTCTGGTGGAACCTGCCGGAACGCAAGTTCTACATCTTCGGTGCAACGTTCTGGCCGCAGGATTTCATCCTCTTGTCCGGCATTCTGATCGTTGCAGCGTTCGGGCTGTTCTTCATCACCGTCTACGCCGGACGGGTCTGGTGTGGCTATACCTGCCCGCAGAGTGCCTGGACCTGGATCTTCATGTGGTGCGAGAAAGTGACTGAAGGCGACCGCAACCAGCGCATCAGGCTCGACCACGCCTCGATGAGTGCCGGCAAACTGCTGCGCAAGTTCGCCAAACACAGCCTGTGGCTGCTGATCGGGTTTGCCACCGGCATGACCTTCGTGGGTTATTTTTCGCCCATCCGCGCGCTGTGCGTGGATCTGTTCACGGGCCAGGCGGATGGCTGGGCCTATTTCTGGGTCGGTTTCTTTACCTTGGCCACTTACCTGAATGCGGGCTGGCTGCGCGAGCAGGTATGCATCTACATGTGCCCCTATGCGCGGTTCCAGAGCGTGATGTTCGACAAGGACACGCTGATCATCTCCTACGACCAGAATCGTGGCGAAGCCCGAGGTCCGCGCAAGAAGGAGGCCGATCCTCAGGCACTGGGGCTGGGTGACTGCATCGACTGCACGATGTGCGTGCAGGTCTGCCCGACCGGCATCGACATTCGTGACGGCCTGCAGGTGGAGTGCATCAGCTGCGCGGCGTGCGTCGATGCCTGCGATACGGTCATGGACAAGATGGATTACCCTCGCGGCCTGATTCGCTACACCACCGAACACAACCTGTCCGGGCAACGCACCCGCACCCTGCGCCCGCGTCTGATCGGTTATGCGCTGGTCCTGCTGCTGATGATTGCGCTGTTGACCGCGGCGTTCTGCATGCGCACGCTGGTGGGTCTGGAGGTCAGCAAGGACCGCATGCTGTTCCGGGAAAACGCCGAAGGCCGGATCGAGAACGTCTACAGCCTGAAAGTGATGAACAAGGATCAGGTGGACCACGCCTATGTGTTGCAGGCCAGCGGCCTGCCCGACCTGAAACTGCAGGGCCGTCGGAAAATCAGCGTACCGGCGGGTGAAATCGTCAGCCTGCCGGTGGAGCTGTCCAGTGCGCCGGAAAAACTGCCGTCGCACAGCAACGAGGTCACCTTTACCCTCAAGGATATCGACAGCGATGCACAGGTCGAGACCCAAAGCCGCTTCCTTGGCCCACCTATTCGTTAAGAGCCCCGTCATGCCCGCTGCGACTGCTGCAAGCCCCTGGTACCGGCACCTCTGGCCATGGATCATCATCGCCATCCTCACCGGCTCGGTGACCTTGAGCCTGTCGATGGTGTTCATCGCCGTGACCCACCCGGACCCGCTGGTTACCGACAACTATTACGAGGCCGGCAAAGGCATCAATCGCTCGTTGAATCGCGAAGTGCTCGCCCAGACCCTCAAACTGCATGCGCGTCTGCACATGGATGAGCTGACCGGTGAAGTCGGGCTGCGCCTGAGCGGCAACAGCAACCCGGAGCGTCTGGAACTCAACCTCATTTCGCCCACCCGCCCTGACAGTGATCGCCGGGTGTTCCTGAGCCGCAGCCCCTCCGAACCGGGCCGTTACATCGGTCAGTTGCAGGACAAGGTCAATGGTCGGCGTTTTGTGGAACTGCTGGGTGTCGAAGGCGAGCAGACCTGGCGCCTGTTCGAGGAAGAACAGATTGGCACTGACGACGTGACCCTCGGTGACGAACCACTGCAAGCCGCGCAACGCCGGAAAGACTGAACGTGGCCAGGCCCTCCTCTCCCGCGCCGCTGCACTGCTACCACTGCGGTTTGCCGGTCCCGGCGGGCAGCCATTTCAACGCTGTAGTGCTCGGTGCATCCCGACGGCTGTGCTGCCCCGGTTGTCAGGCAGTGACCGAAGCCATCGTTGCGAGCGGTCTGGACAACTATTACCGCCATCGCAGTGAAACCTCGGCCAACCCGGAAAGCCTGCCCAGCCAATTGCTTGATGAACTGGCGCTCTACGACCGCCCCGACGTACAGGCGCCATTCGTGCGCCACGACGGCGACCTCTCAGAGGCCACGCTGCTTGTCGAAGGCATCAGTTGCGCGGCCTGCGGCTGGCTGATCGAGCAACGCCTGGGGCGGCTGCCTGCGGTGGCCGAAGCGCGTATGAACCTGTCCACTCATCGCCTGTTGGTGCGCTGGAACGCCGACCAGCTTGCCCTCAGCCAATTGCTCAACGAACTGCACGCGATTGGCTATGTCGCCCATCCATGGCAGGCCGATCGCGCTGCCGAACGCCTGGCGAGTGATAATCGCCTGGCGTTGCGACAACTGGGGGTCGCCGGCCTGCTGTGGTTTCAGGCCATGATGGCAACCATGGCCACCTGGCCGGAGTTCAATATCGACCTCAGCCCGCAGATGCACACCATCCTGCGCTGGGTGGCGCTGTTTCTGACCACGCCGATCGTCTTCTACAGTTGCGCACCGTTCTTTCGCGGTGCCTTGCGCGACCTGCGCAGCCGCCACCTGACAATGGATGTGTCGGTGTCGCTGGCAATAGGCGCGGCCTACGCCGCAGGGATCTGGACCGCTGTCACCGGCGCTGGCGAACTGTATGTCGATGCCGTCGGCATGTTTGCACTGTTCCTGCTGGCCGGCCGCTACCTGGAGCGCCGGGCCCGCGAGCGCACGGCGGCGGCCACCGCCCAACTGGTCAACGTGCTGCCCGCCTCATGCCTGCGCCTCAGCGATGACGGCCAGAGCCAGCGCATCATGCTCAGCGAGCTGCACCTGGCTGACCGGGTGCTGGTGCAGCCCGGTGCAGTGATACCGGCTGATGGCAAAATCCTCGAAGGCCGCTCCAGTGTCGACGAGTCGCTGTTGACCGGCGAATACCTGCCACAAATGCGCAGTGTAGGCGATGCGGTCACCGCAGGAACGTTGAATGTCGAAAGCCCGCTGACCATCGGCGTGACGGCGCTGGGTCACGAAACCCGCCTTTCGGCCATTGTCCGACTGCTCGAACGTGCTCAGGCAGAAAAACCCCGACTCGCGCAGATCGCCGACCGGGCGGCACAGACCTTTCTGCTGTTATCGCTGATCGCAGCTGCGCTGATCGGGGTGATCTGGTGGCAGCTGGACGCATCGCGCGCGGTCTGGATCGTGCTGGCCATGCTCGTCGCCACCTGCCCTTGCGCACTGTCGCTGGCGACGCCGACCGCCTTGACTGCGGCGACCGGCACTCTGCACAGACTCGGCCTGCTGCTGACCCGAGGTCACGTGCTCGAAGGCCTCAACCAGATCGACACGGTCATCTTCGACAAGACCGGCACCCTGACCGAAGGACGCCTGACGCTGCGCAGCATTCACCCATTGCGCGAGCTGGACGCCAATCGCTGCCTGGAGCTGGCGGCCGCCCTGGAAAACCGCTCCGAGCACCCCATCGCCCGCGCTTTCGGTCGAGCGCCGAGAGCTGCCGAGGAGGTGCTCAGCACACCGGGGCTGGGTCTGCAAGGTCGTGTTGACGGGCATCTGCTGCGCATCGGCGAGGCGGCTTTCGTCTGTGCGCTGAGCGGCGCTGAAACGCCCTTGCCAGCTGAAAGATCCGGCCAATGGCTGTTGCTGGGCGATGCGCAGGGCCCACTCGCATGGCTGGTGCTGGACGACCGGCTGCGCGAGGATGCAGCCATCCTGTTACACGCATGCCGGGCGCGAGGCTGGAAAACGCTGCTGTTGTCCGGTGACAGCTCGCCGATGGTTGGCAGTATCGGGCAGGCGCTGGGCATCGACGATGCGCGTGGCGGCATGCGCCCGGACGATAAGCTGGAGGTGCTGCGCCAGCTTCAGGCTCAGGGGCGCAAAGTGCTGATGATCGGTGACGGGGTGAACGACGTACCGGTCATGGCAGCAGCCGACATCAGCGTGGCGATGGGCTCGGCCACCGACCTCGCCAAAACCAGCGCTGACGCCGTGCTGCTGTGCAACCGCTTGCCGGTGCTGATCGACGCCCTGAATCTGGCCCGCCGCACGCGTAGCGTCATTATCGAAAACCTGCTCTGGGCCGGTCTGTACAATGGCCTCATGCTGCCCTTCGCGGCGCTGGGCTGGATCACTCCGGTGTGGGCGGCGATCGGCATGTCGCTCAGTTCGCTGACTGTGGTGCTCAACGCCTTGCGCCTGACCCGCCTGTCGCGTCGTGCGCCTGTCTCCCCATCTGCCCCGGAGGTTTCATGCCCGCGCTTTACATCATGATCCCTGCCGCTCTGCTGCTGGTGGGCGTGGCGATCTACGTGTTCTTCTGGGCAGTGGACAGCGGCCAGTACGACGACATGGAAGGTCCGGCACACAGCATATTGTTCGATGACACGCCGCCTGTGGAACATGTCCCGCCTGAGCCTCCCCAGTCGGGCGCGGACGAGAAACGCGATGTTTGAACTTGCTTCGATGCTGTTCTCGGCATTCATTCTCGGGCTGCTGGGCGGTGGTCACTGCCTGGGTATGTGTGGCGGCCTGATGGGTGCCCTGACGCTGGCCATCCCCAAAGAACAGCGCAGCCGCCGGTTTCGTCTGCTGCTGGCCTACAACCTGGGGCGCATTCTCAGCTACGGCGTTGCCGGCGTGTGTTCCGGACTGGTCGGCTGGGCGGTCGCGCAAAGTCCGCTGGCGACAGGCCTGCGCATCGTCGCCGCCGTGTTGCTGATCATGATGGGGTTGTACCTGGCCGGCTGGTGGAGCGGACTGACCTATATAGAACGCCTTGGCCGAGGCCTGTGGCGTTATTTGCAACCCCTGGCCAGTCGCCTGTTGCCGGTGTCCAGTGTGCCGCGCGCCTTGTTGCTCGGCGCCCTGTGGGGCTGGCTGCCCTGCGGGCTGGTCTACAGCGCCCTGCTGTGGGCCGCCAGCCAGGGCAATCCTCTCGACAGCGCGCTGCTGATGCTGGCCTTCGGGCTGGGCACCTGGCCCGTGCTGCTGGCCACCGGCCTGGCTGCCGAACGCACCACGGCCTTGCTGCGCAAACGTGGTGTGCGCATGGCGGGAGGGCTGCTGGTGATAGTCTTCGGTATCTGGACCTTGCCAGGCCCGCATCAACATTGGCTGATGGGGCATTGAGGCCGGTAACTCTTGCCATTTGATCCACATCAACGCCGCCCCTCGGCCTCCTGCGTATGCTCGCGACATCGCCAGCCGGACCGGGAAACGCGCGCATGCTTGACGCCATTCGTTGGGATTCAGACCTGATCCATCGCTACGATGTGGCAGGACCGCGCTACACGTCCTATCCGACAGCGGTGCAGTTTCATACCCAAGTGGGTGCCTTCGAGCTGCTGCACGCGCTACGCGAAAGCCGCAAGGCGTCACGTCCGTTGTCGCTCTACGTGCATCTGCCCTTCTGCGCGAATATTTGCTACTACTGCGCCTGCAACAAAGTCGTCACCAAGGATCGCGGACGCGCTCAGGCCTACCTGCAACGGCTCGAGCACGAGATACAAATGCTCGCCTGTCACCTGGCGCCCGGTCAGGTGGTGGAGCAACTGCACCTGGGCGGCGGTACGCCGACCTTTCTCAGCCATGCTGAACTGCGCCGCTTGATGGCGCAGTTGCGCTTGCATTTCAATCTGCTGGAAGACGACTCCGGCGACTATGGCATCGAGATCGATCCTCGCGAAGCGGACTGGTCGACGATGGGGCTGCTGCGCGAGCTGGGTTTCAACCGGGTCAGCCTGGGCGTTCAGGACCTCGACCCGACGGTGCAGCGGGCGATCAACCGCATGCAGAGCCTGGAAGAGACCCGCGCGATTGTTGAAGCAGCGCGCACGCTGCAATTTCGTTCGGTGAATATTGATCTGATCTACGGTCTGCCCGCGCAAAACCCGCAGACCTTCAGCCACACCGTGGACAAGGTCATCGATCTGCAGCCTGATCGGCTGTCGGTGTTCAACTATGCGCATCTGCCCGAGCGCTTCATGCCGCAGCGGCGCATCGACGCGGCGGATCTGCCGGATGCAGCGAGCAAACTGCTGATGCTGCAGCGCACCGTCGAACAATTGGGCAACGCCGGCTATCGCTACATCGGCATGGACCATTTCGCCCTGCCCGACGACGAGCTGGCCACCGCCCAGGAAGACCTGACCCTGCAGCGCAACTTTCAGGGCTATACCACGCATGGCCACTGCGATCTGATCGGGCTGGGGGTTTCGGCCATCAGCCAGGTCGGCGAGCTGTACAGCCAGAACAGCAGCGACCTGAGCGAATATTCAAGGCTGCTGGACAGCGATCAGCCCGCAACCAAACGCGGCCTGCTCTGCAACGATGACGACCGCATCAGGCGCGCGATCATTCAGCAGTTGATCTGCCACTTCACACTGGAGTTCGGCGAGATCGAAAAGACTTTCCGCATCGATTTCAGGGACTATTTCCGCGATGCGTGGCCGCAACTGCTTGGCATGGCCAGCGACGGGCTGATTACGCTGAGCGAGACGGGCATTGAAGTCAGACCGGCGGGCCGACTGCTGGTGCGCGCTGTGTGCATGGTCTTCGATGCCTACCTGACCCGGCAGAACAGACAGCAGTTCTCTCGGGTGATATGACCCGTTGCCAAGTGCTACATTTTGGCCAGAACCAGCATGCCCGCCTTGGTCTTGTCGCCGTCACTGGAGCCCAGGCTGTTCATGAGCGACGACAGATCGGCCGTGGAATTGCTCACCTGCGCCTGCAACGTGCTGAGCACGGTCTGTAGCGCCGCCGCCTTGGTCCTGCGCTCCTCGGGGCTCAGGCTGGGGTCATTCAGGGCCTTCTGGATCTGCTCCATGGTCTCCTCGATCCTGCGCTGAAGTTCGCGAATCGCCTTGAGGATCTTCTGCACGGAAGCCGGCAGGCCGCTCTGCTCGATATCAGCGTTTCTGGAAGACGATGACGCAGCCGCCTTGCCTTCTGCCGACAAATTGACCTGTACGCCCTTTGTCTCGCTCGCCGACGTCTCGGCAGTGCTTTGCCCGGCGCTACTGTAGGTGGTCTGCGAGGTCGCAGTGCGGATCGTAATGCTGTTGATCAACGGGAGTGTCGTTGACATGACGAGGCATCCTGGCTTGGCTGAAGGAATACGGGGTTATCGGCAGGCAACCTGAAACCTTGACGACGCCGACAGGTTTGCAGGCTGGCCCCGACAAGCCTGGGTGAGTTACCCTTACGGCTTATGTGTGATTTCCCACAAGGAATTAAGTGATGTCCGAGCCAGTCAAGTTGCGCGCTCAAACCCAGGCTCACTGCAAGGATTGCAGTCTCGCGCCGTTGTGCCTGCCCCTTTCGTTAAATACCGAAGACATGGACTGCCTTGACCAGATCGTCAAACGCGGCCGGCCACTGAAGAAAGGCGAGTTTCTGTTTCGCCAGGGTGACACCTTCGAGTCGGTCTACGCGGTGCGTTCCGGGGCGTTGAAAACCTTCAATATCAGTGACAGCGGTGAAGAACAGCTCACCGGCTTTCACCTGCCCAGCGAACTGGTAGGCATGTCCGGCATGGACGCCGAGGCTTACCCGGTCTCGGCGCAGGCACTGGAAACCACATCGGTCTGCGAAATCCCTTTCGAGCGCCTGGACGAGCTGTCCGTAAGACTGCCGCAACTGCGTCGGCAGTTGATGCGCGTCATGAGCCGTGAGATCCGTGACGATCAGCAAATGATGTTGCTGCTGTCGAAAAAGACCGCCGATGAGCGTATCGCCACGTTTCTGATCAATCTGTCTGCACGCTTTCGCGCCAGAGGCTTTTCGGCCAATCAGTTCCGCCTGAGCATGTCGCGCAATGAAATCGGTAATCACCTGGGTCTGGCAGTCGAGACGGTGTCCCGTGTATTTACCCGATTCCAGCAAAATCAGCTGATTTCTGCCGAGGGCAAAGAGATACACATCCTCGACCCCATCGAGCTGTGTGCGCTGGCTGGCGGGTCGATGCAAAGCTGAAACGTGCGATCTTTGGCGGGTCGGCTTAAACTGTCGGCCAAAACTGCCATGGAACCCCCTGATGACTTTCGATCAATCGAACTTCAAATCCCTCATCCGCCCGGTCGTGGACTTCCCCAAGCCGGGTGTGGTCTTCCGTGATATCACGCCGCTCTTCCAGTCGCCCAAGGCCACCCGTCAGGTGATTGACAGCTTCGTGCAGCGCTACATCGATGCCGAATTCAGCCACATCGGCGTGATGGACGCGCGGGGTTTTCTGATCGGTTCGGTGGTCGCGTATCAGCTGAACAAGCCGCTGGTGCTGTTTCGCAAACAAGGCAAGCTGCCCGCCGATGTACTGTCCGAGGCGTATCAGACCGAATACGGCGAAGCGTATCTGGAAGTGCATGCCGACAGTCTGTGCGAAGGCGACTCGGTCGTCATGTTCGATGACCTCATCGCGACGGGAGGCACGCTGATTGCCGCCGCCAACCTGATCCGCCGTATGGGTGCCGAAGTGTACGAGGCCGCTGCGATTATCGACCTGCCGGAACTGGGCGGCTCCAAGCGTCTTAACGACCTGAAGATCCCGACGTTCTGCCTGACCGAGTTTGCGCTGGACGAGCAGTAACGGCACAGGCACGAGAGTTACAGGTTCCAAACGGTCCAGCGCTCACGGCTATCGTAAATGCGCTTTTTTATCGCGATGGCACTGACGACGCAGAGTGCGACGTAAGTGACGGCTGAGTCCTGGCGCTG
>NZ_JARVSW010000071.1:0-35400 GCF_030208985.1 Pseudomonas sp. MEJ108 | reverse complement strand
TTGTGGGAGCGATAAGCACAAGGCGTGGGGACGAGACTTAGGGATTTTTAAAAGGACCGCATCATGAGCAAAACACTCGCTGCACTGGCCCTCGGCCTGTTGACCCTGACCGCTTACGCCGACGACAAACCCCTGAAGGTCGGCACCACGGCAGCTTTCGCCATACCGCTGGAAGCCGCTGTCGAAGAAGCCGCCAGGCAGGGCCTGAAGGTCGAGCTGGTAGAGTTCACCGACTGGATCGCGCCCAACGTCAGCCTCGCTGCTGGCGATATCGACGTGAACTACTTTCAGCACATCCCGTTTCTGACCAATGCCAACGAAGCCGCCGGGTTCGGCCTGGTGCCCTACGCCCCGGGAATCATCAACAACGTGGGTCTGTACTCGAAGAAGTACAAGCGCTTCGACGAACTGCCGACCGGCGCTACAGTGGCCATCGCCAATGACCCGATCAACAGCGGACGCGGCCTGCAACTGTTGGCCAAGGCCGGGCTGGTCACGCTCAAGGAAGGTGTTGGTTACAAGGCCACCGAGGAAGACATCACCGCCAACCCGAAAAAACTCAAGCTCATTCAGGTCGAAGCCGTGCAACTGGTGCGAGCCTACGACGATGCCGATCTGGTGCAGGGCTACCCCGCCTACATCCGTCTGGCCAAGACCTTTCCCGCCGACTCGGCGATCCTGTTCGACGGTCTGGATCACCCGGAATACGTGATTCAGTTCGTGATCAAGCCTGACCACAAGGATGATCCGCGTCTGGCGAAATTCGTCGACATTTATCAGCACTCGCCGGTCGTCCGCGCCTCACTGGACAAGGTCAACGGCAAGCTTTACCAGGCCGGGTGGAAAGAATGACCGCAACCGCACAACGCCAACGGCCACTCGACACAACGGGCGCAGGTCAACGGGCGCAACAGGCCGAGCTGCATCCGGAGCTGAATCGCGCGCATGTGCGCTTCATCAACCTGGGCAAGACCTATCACGGCAAGCAAGGCCCGGTGGAGGCGCTGGGCAATATCGATCTGGCCGTCCAGCACGGCGAGATCTTCGGCATCATCGGCCGCAGCGGCGCAGGCAAATCCTCGTTGATCCGCACCATCAATCGCCTGGAGCAACCGAGCAACGGTCGCGTATTGATCGATCAGGTGGACATCGGTGAGTTCGACGAAGACAAGCTGGTGGAGCTGCGCCGACGCATCGGCATGATCTTCCAGCACTTCAACCTGATGTCGGCCAAGAACGTCTGGCAGAACGTCGAGCTGCCGCTCAAGGTCGCCGGCGTGCCCAGGGAGCAACGCGCGCGCAAGGTCGCGCAGTTGCTGGAGCTGGTGGGGTTGCAGGACAAGCACAAGGCGTATCCCGCGCAACTGTCCGGCGGGCAGAAACAGCGTGTCGGCATCGCCCGCGCGCTGGTGCACGACCCGGCGATTCTGTTGTGCGACGAAGCCACTTCGGCACTGGACCCGGAAACCACCCAGTCGATCCTCGGTCTGCTGCGCGAGATCAACCAGCGCCTGGGCCTGACCATCGTGCTGATCACCCATGAAATGGCGGTTATCCGTGATATCTGTCACCGCGTCGTGGTGCTGGAACAGGGGCGAATCGTCGAGCAGGGGCCGGTATGGCAGGTGTTTGGCGACCCACAGCACGACGTCAGCAAAACCCTGCTGGCACCGCTGCAAACCGGACTGCCGAAAGAGTGGGCCGAGCGCCTGAGCGATCAGCCGCAACGACCCGATGCGGCGCTGCTGCTGGACGTGCATTTCACCGGCGTCAGCGCTGAAGGGCCGGATCTGGCGGCGCTGTTCACGGCACTGGGCGGCAAGGTGGAGTTGCTGCAAGGCGGCGTCGAGCGCATTCAGGACCGGGCCATCGGGCATCTCATTCTGTCGGTTGCCGGCTCGCCACACAGTCGGGACGAGCTACTGGCGCGCGCCCGCACACTGGCGCCACGCGCGGAGGTATTGGGTTATGTGGGTTGATCGCTTGCTGCAAGGCACCCTCGACACCTTCCTGATGGTCGGTGTGTCGTCATTGATCGCACTGCTGCTGGGCATCCCGCTGGCGGTGATTCTGGTGACCAGTTCCAAAGGCGGCATCTACGCAGCACCGGGGATCAACCGCGTGCTGGGCGGCTTCGTGAACCTGTTTCGCTCGATTCCGTTCCTGATCCTGATGGTCGCACTGATTCCGTTCACCCGGATGATTGTCGGCACCACCTATGGGGTCTGGGCAGCGGTCGTGCCGCTGACCATTGCCGCCACGCCATTCTTTGCGCGGATCGCCGAAGTCAGCCTGCGCGAGGTCGATCATGGTTTGGTCGAGGCGGCGCAGGCGATGGGCTGTCGGCGCTGGCACATCATCTGGCATGTGCTGCTGCCGGAAGCGCGGCCCGGCATCGTCGGCGGCTTTACCATCACGCTGGTGACGATGATCAATTCATCGGCCATGGCCGGTGCCATCGGCGCAGGCGGGTTGGGCGATATTGCCTATCGCTATGGCTATCAGCGCTTCGACACGCAGGTGATGCTGACCGTGATCGTCTTGCTGGTTGCGGTCGTCGCGCTGGTGCAACTGGGCGGCGACCGATTGGCACGCAGCTTCGACAGGCGCTGAGCAGCCGCCACGCAGCGAGGGTATATTGGCAGTCTTCCCTTACCGGACCGCCCTTGATGAAACTCGACCCACAGACCCTTGCGCAGATCACCGCCGCGACCCTCGGCAACTACAACAGTGTGGCCGACGACTTCCGCGCAGGCACCCGCGACCACGACGTCAGCCAGAATATCGACGCGCTGCTGCGCCATATCGAAGGACCGACGCCCTGGCAGATTCTCGACTTCGGCTGCGGGCCGGGGCGTGATCTGAAGGCGTTTACCGCGATGGGCCATGTGGCGGTCGGGCTCGACGGCTCCGAACGTTTCGCCGAGATGGCCCGCGCCGAGACCGGCTGCGAAGTGTTGCAGCAAAACTTCCTCGAACTCGACCTGCCGCAAGGCCGCTTCGATGGCCTCTTCGCCAATGCAGTGTTATTCCACATCCCCAAACAGGAGCTGCCGCGCGTCCTGCGTCAGTTGCATGCCACGCTCAAACCGGGCGGCGTGCTGTTCAGCTCCAATCCGCGCGGTGAGAATCAGGAAGGCTGGAACGGCGAACGTTACGGCGCTTATCACGACCTGGAATCATGGCGAAAATTGCTGACCGAAGCCGGCTTTGTCGAACTGGAGCACTACTACCGTCCCGCCGGGCTGCCGAGGGAGCAGCAACCATGGCTGGCAAGTGTCTGGCGGCGTCAGTGATGTCCGGCGTTGTGAAGCCGGTGTACTGTCACTTCTGACAGTATCGCCCTGGCCACGCAAGCTTTAGCATCGTTGCACAGCAGTACTTGCATACGGCTGACAATGGACCTGACATCAACCGATCAAAGGAACTGATCATGGCGAATGAATATGTGCAGAACGGCGACTTCAGCGACGGCCTTGCCCACTGGGCAACACCGGAGGACTTTGAGCCAGACTTCAAGCCGATGGGGGAAGGCGCAGGTCAAAGCATTAAACTGAACATTGGAGTGGCAATCAGCCAGTCCATCGTCGATCTGCGGGCGAAGACCCTGCATATCGAATTCGATGTGATGAGCGCAGACCTGCGCCTGGATGAGGTGCTTTTTGTTATAGCCGTGGGTGGCTACAATCAGGAAGGCGCGATGAATCTATCCCCGGTCATCGGCCTCGCAACCCAGCAATGGGAACACATTTCCGGCGATATCAAGTTCGGAGAATTGCTTGATGACTTCTTCCTGAACATATCGGCTCCGTCAGAAGCTTTTATCCTCGCGTTTTCAAACTCAAGACTGGCCTCACCGTACGGCCCTGTACGGTTCGCCAACCTCAGCCTGTCCACGATCGACGCCGAAGACGCCGACGGGAACGACTGATTACCGCGTCAGCAGCCCTGCCCCCTGTCACAGGCGGCAGGGCACGCCAGACTCAATGCGCCGGCTGCGCGTGCTCGCCTTCATCCTTGTCAGCCGCTTCGCGACGCTGTTCGTCGGTCGGCTCCTTGATGCGGTACCAGGCCACGTACAACGCGGGCAGGAACAGCAGGGTCAGCAGCGTGGCGATGATGATGCCGCCGATCATGGCGTAGGCCATCGGCCCCCAGAACACCTCACGGGCGATTGGAATCATGCCCAGGCTGGCCGCGGCCGCGGTCAGCAGGATCGGACGACGACGATGCTCGGTGGCTTCGACCACGGCGTCCCACGGCAGATAACCACTTTTCTCATAGGCATCGATCTGGGTCACCAGAATCACCGAGTTGCGGATGATGATGCCGATCAGCGCCAGCACCCCGAGAATCGCCACGAACCCCAGCGGCGTCCCCGTCGGGATCAGCGCAAGCACCACGCCTATCAGGCCGAGGGGCGCGACACTGGCCACCAGGAACATCTTCTGAATGCTGTGCAACTGAATCATCAGGAACGTCGCCATGAGGAACAGCATCAGCGGCGCAACGCTGGCAATCGGCCCCTGTGCCTTGCTGCTTTCTTCGACCGTACCGCCGGTTGCAACCTTGTAGCCGACCGGCAGACCCGCGGCAAACTTGTCGATTTCCGGTTGCAACTGCTTGACCAGATCAGTCGGCTGAATCGCGTCGCGGACGGCGCCTTTCACAGTGATGGTCGGCTTGCGATCGCGGCGCCAGACCAATGGCTGCTCCAGCTCGTAACCGACCGTGGCAAACGCCAGCAGCGGGATCGACGTGCCGGTCGGTGTCACGATTTGCAGGTTCTGCAGGGTTTCCGGCGTACCCCGCTCGGCGTCTTCAGCACGTCCGACCACGTTGATCAGGTAGATGTCATCACGCACCTGAGTCACGGTAGAGCCGCTGACCACGCTGTTCATCAGCTTGGCGACGTCCTCGGACGACAGACCCAGCTGCCGGGCCTTGTCCTGGTTGATGTCGATGCGCAGCACCTTGCCCGGCTCGTTCCAGTCGTAGATCACTTCGCCCACATGTGGGTTGTGATCAAGCAGCGTGGCCAGCTCGATGGCGTGCTGACGCACCTTGTCGATGTTCTCGCCGCTGACGCGATACTGCAACGGACGACCCACCGGCGGGCCCATTTCCAGCGCCTGCACATACGACCCGATGCCGACGAAGTCATCACGCAGGCGCTTTTGCAGACGGGCAGTCAACGCGCCGCGCTCTTCCAGGCCTTTGCTGACAATGACCAGCTGGGCGTAAAACGGATTTTCCAGTTGCTGATCGAGCGGCAGGTAGAAACGCAACGCACCCTGGCCGATGTAGGTGCTCCAGCGCTCGATGTCCGGATCGTCCTTGAGGCTCGCTTCAAAACGATCGACCACCTTGCGCGTTTCGTTGATCGAGGCGTTCTGTGGCAGGTTCAGGTCGACCAGAATTTCCGGGCGGTCCGAAGACGGGAAGAACTGGTTCTGCACGAACTGCATGGAGAACAGCGAAGCGGCGAACAACCCTACCGTGATGGCAATCGCCAGCCAGCGATGACGCATGGCCCAGAGCATGCTGCCGTTGAATGCCCGGCCTATGCGCCCCGGTTCTTCGGATTTGGGTTTGATGTTGGCGCTCAGAATGTGCACGCCGATCACCGGCGCAAACAACACGGCAACCACCCACGACACCAGCATCGCCACGGCAATCACGGCAAACAGCGTGAAGGTGTATTCCCCCGCCGAGCTGTTGTTCAGACCGATCGGCACAAAGCCGGCCACGGTCACCAGCGTACCGGTGAGCATCGGGAACGCGGTCGAGGTGTAGGCGTACGTCGCGGCCTGCTCCTTGGATTCCCCCATTTCCAGCCGTGTGACCATCATTTCCACGGTAATCATGGCGTCATCCACCAGCAGGCCGAGGGCGATGATCAGCGCGCCGAGGGAAATCCGTTGCATGGTGATGCCGCTGTATTCCATGAACACAAACACCATCGCCAGTACCAGCGGAATCGAGCACGCGACCACCAACCCCGCGCGAAACCCGAGGCTGACGAAGCTGACCAACAGTACGATAATCACCGCCTCGAACAACGCGCTGGTGAAGCCGCCCACGGCCTTGTTCACCACTTCGGCCTGATCCGACACCTTGTGCACGCCAATGCCGACTGGCAGCTCCGCAGTCGTAGCGTCCATACGTTCATGCAGCGCCTTGCCGAACGACTGGATATTGCCGCCCTTCTGCATCGCGATGGCCAGGCCGATCGCCGGTTTGCCATCGAAGCGGAACAGCGGCTTGGGCGGATCGGTGTAGCCACGGGTGATGTCAGCAATGTCGCTCAGACGGTAAAAACGGTCATTGATGCGCAGATTGACTGCAGCCAGATCCTTCTCGGAAGCGAACTGCCCGGAGGTGCGTACCGAGATCCGCTCCGGCCCGGCTTCGATCACCCCGGCAGGCGTCACCGCGTTCTGCGATTGCAGGCTTTGCACCACCTGGCTCTGATCGATGCCCAATGCCGCGAGTTTGCGTGTCGAGAAGTTCAGGTACAGCACTTCGTCCTGCTGACCGATCATCTCGACCTTGCCCAGGCCGGGCACGTCGCGGATGTCGGCGCGAACCTTCTCGACGTAGTCACGCAACTGACGCATCGAGAAACCGTCGGCGGTAAACGCATAGATCGAGCCGTACACATCGCCGAACTCGTCGTTGAACGACGGGCCTTGCAGCCCCTGCGGGAACTGGCCACGGATGTCATCGACTTTCTTGCGCACCTGATACCAGATTTCCGGTATCGCCTTGGCATTGGTCGTATCACGCAAGTACACGAAAACCGTGGACTCGCCCGGTCGGGTATAGCTCTTCACGTAGTCCAGCGAGTCCAGCTCTTCGAGCTTCTTCTCGATGCGGTCGGTGACCTGCTCGAGGGTCTCGTCCACCGTCGCGCCCGGCCAGCGGGTCTGGATAATCATGGTCTTGATGGTGAAGGATGGGTCTTCCTCGCGGCCCAGCTTCATGTAGGAAAACACGCCCATCAACAGCGCGACGAACATCAGGTACCAGACGAACGACTGATGCTTGATGGCCCACTCGGACAGATTGAAATTCCCTTTCATCGCGGGCTTTCCTCATCGACTTTGACTTTCTGGCCCGGCTTGAGGCTGTTAACGCCCGCGCTCACCACTTTTTCACCGGCTTTGACGCCATCGGTCAGCACGAAGGAGTCGCTGTCACGGCTGGCAATCGTCACCGCTCTGGGGTTCACCGTCTGGCTCTGCGAGTCGACGATCCAGACCTGGCGTTTGCCATCGACTTCCTGCAGGGCATTGATCGGCAGACGCATGCGCGGCGTGATGGTCGAGCTGAGCGTCACGCTGATGGCCGTGCCCAGCCGGAACGCCGCTGGCGTTTGCGCCAGCGACAGACGCGCACGGCGCGTACGTGTGGTGCGGTCGGCCTGGGGTTCGATTTCGCGAATGGTGGCAGTGGTGTTCACTTCCGGATTGAGCTGACTGGCGACGGTGAATACCACGTCGGACGGTAACTGGTCGGCCAATGTATCGGGCAGGTCGATCACCGCTTCCTTGATGTCCGGCCGCGCCAGGGTCACGACTTCCTGACCGGCTGTCACCACCTGTCCGGCTTCGACCTTCCACTCGGTAACCACCGCATCGTGATCACTGCGCAGCTCGCTGTAGCTTAATTGGTCGCGGGCCTGTTGAGCCGCGGCTTTGGCCTGTTCCTGCGACGAGCTGGCGGTCTTCAGGTCGGTCAGGGCGATGTCCAGTTGCGCCTGGGCACCGACGCCGCGATCGAACAGCTCCTGCTGGCGCCGAGCATTGGCCTGGGCGTTGATCAACTGCGCCTGAACATTGGCCAGGTCGCCCTGCCGGGCACGCACCGTGTTCTGCTGATCGGTCGGATCGAGGGTTGCCAGCAAGTCGCCTTTCTTGACTTCAGCGCCTACGTCAACATCGCGCCGGGCAATGCGCCCCGCGACACGAAAGCCCAGCACACTTTGATAACGCGCCTGGATATTGCCGGCGAAACGCCCGAAATCCTGATTCGACTCAGGCCGGACTTCGACAAACACGACGGGACGCACCGGCTCGGGAGGTGCTTCATCCTTGCCACAGCCACTCAATAAAACGCCGCTCAACAGCAGGCTGCCCAGCAACAGACATGACCGACGCTTCATGGCTGCACCTGTGCATTCTGTGGTTTGGGCTGTTCGGCAATGTCGACCTGCATATCCGGGTGTAACAACTGTCCGCCTGCCACCACAACTTTCTCTCCACTCTTGAGCCCGTCGCCAATGATGACTTTGGACGTCAGGTAACGGGTAACGGTGACCTTGCGCAGATTGACCTTGCCCTGCTCGTCCACCACCCATACGGCAGGCTTGCCCAACTGTTCGCCGAGGTCCTTGGTCAGCGCCGCCCATGGCAACTCGACACTGGCGTTGGCCGGTGCGCTCAGCGCCACGCTGACCACCGAGCCCAGGTCCATGCCTTCAGGCAGCGGGTCCAGGGCAATCTTGATCTGCAAGGTACCGGTCTGCGCCGACACCGCCGGGGTCACTTCGCGCACTTTGCCGCTGACCTTGATGTTCGGGTTATCGAGCAACGTGACCTGCACGGCCTGATTGGTCGGCGGCTGAACGAACAGCGACTCGTAGACATTGAACACCGCATCGCGATCGCCGTCGCGCGCCAGATCGAAAATCGGCATGGTGGCCTGCACCACTTGCCCGACTTCAGCCTGACGCGCGGTGATCACACCCGGCGCGTCAGCGACCAGAGCGGTATAACCCAGTTGCTCGCGAGCATTGGCCAGTTGCGCCTGCGCCGCTTTCAACGAACTCTCGCTGCCACGCACGGCGGCCTGGGCCGAGTCATATTCGCTGCGACTGGTATAACCCTTGGGCAGCAGCTTTTGCTGACGGACAAACGCAGCGCGGGACTGGCTCACGCGGGCCTGTTCGGCCGCCACAGCAGCAGCGGCCGAATCGACATTGGTCTGCAGATCCTTCGGATCGAGCCGCGCCAGCACCTGCCGGGCAGTGACCCGGTCGCCCACATCGACGTTACGCTGAATGATCTTGCCATTGACCCGGAAAGACAGGCGGGTCTGCACCCGCGCCTGAACATCACCGGTCAGGGCGACACTGGCGGCGAAGTCGGCACTTTTTACCGTCTGCACGTAAACCCTGGGCAGTTCGGGCGCCGCCGGTTTTTCCTCGCCACAGCCCGCCAGCGCCGCCAAGGCAGCGGCCAGACCGAACGTAACCAGTCTTGAAATACGAACGGGCATGCAGACTCCTTGTGCGACTGCCGGATGCGGACGTGATCAGGGCGAGAGAATAGCGTGAGTATGCGACTGTGTGCGAGAGGGAGGGTTCATTAACGGGGCAGAAAGTGGTTGCGCGGGAGAGGCCCGCAGCAGCTTTCTTTTGAATGTGGTCAGTTCAAACTCCTGCAGAGACACTGTCTTGAGTGTCTCTGCCGAACTTGAACACAGTGTATATATCAAACCACCGATTCATGCCCCCCACGGATTGAATGCGAGAGCTGTTCAGGTATCGTTGGCATCCTGTTTGAGAGACGACTTAATTTTATAAGCCAGCAGCCCGCAATTCCCCAGCACCCTATCAGTTGTACGCATACACATTTTGTCGACTTTCAGGCACCACGCTGTGAACTTCTGACTTTATATTTATTTCGAGAAAGTGTCTGACCTTGGCGAATATTTGTAGCCTCCAGTCCAACTGGATCAGTCTGTCTGAGCGTGGCGACTGTCCGGCCTTCACTCTCGAATAAGCCGAATAACTCATTCTGCTTAGAAAGCGCCATATACCTGTCACGAAAAAAAACAGTGTCATTCATCCGCAGCACATCAGCGCTTTCCATATCAGAAAGCAAACCTTGTGCGCCGTTTGACTCTTGATTAATACGACCACGTCCCCTTGGCAGCGCAAGCTGATTATCAGCAGCGGGCGATCTTGCTGCGCGCTTAGGAGATAACGATCTTGCTGCGCGCTTAGGGGAGAATAGCTCTTGGAGCAACGCCTTATTTTGATTTGCTTCCAATTTTCTGAGATTTGATTTTGCTGCTCGCCATTGTCGTATCGTGCTTGAAAACCCCATTCCGCCAGCCAGCAAAAAGGTAGCCCCAACGGCAGCGATTATGATGCGGAGCTCAATGTCTGATCCTTTGAGCCCAGCAGACGCACCTATCGCTCCCGCCCCCACGGCACTGAACAAAACCCCCGATAGAAAAGCCAGACCGATCGAAATATGCCCCGTCGGATCAACCCGATTGACCGGATCACCCACACAATACGCATACGCATTCAACCCGCCCTTGCCAAACGGGCTCATGCTGTCCGGACTGTTGAAGCGCATCAAAACCGGGTTGTAGGCGCGATAGCCATTGCCGAGCAGGTAATGGCCGGTCAGCGGGTCAGGCTGCTCGCCGTTGAAACCGGGTAGCTCTGCACTAGCCTGCACGGCTTGATGATGCCCGAATGGCGTATAGACGACTTCAGATTGTTGCCCGGCTTCGCTCGCGTGCAGAACGCTATTGTTACGGTCGCCGGCGATCATCGTCGTCACGACCTCATCGCCCTTCCGAAGCTGTTGCGCCAGCAGCTGGCCGCCTGCGCGGACACAGGTTCTTTGCCTGCCGCCCTGCAACTCGGTCATCAGTTGTTCGCCGTTATAGAACCGGTTGGCGACGGCCTGAGCCAACGGGGTCAATGTGGACACACGGTCCAGCGGGTCGTAGGTGTACTTGCAGAGGATGGCCATTATCGTTCCCTGATGATGACGAAGTCAGAGCTTCAGCGTGACCCGAGTCGGGATGCAGGTCTACTGGCAGAAATGTCAGCGACCAGGTTCATGTAGAGTGTGGAGAGACGCAATGCTGATTTCAGGCCAAACGGACTCAGGCTTTCGGCGCCGTTGAACCGCATCAAAAGGGGTTTGTAGGCGCGATAAAATTCCAGAAGACACATCTACCCTGAAGGTCCCTGACGAAATGGAATCTGGTTTAGATTAAACTGCCGTTTCGCGCATCGGCCCGGCACTCCCACGGATACGCGCAACACCAGTTGAAATACCGGGTAATGCAGGTGAGGCTGAATTGCTCCGCACCGAGGAATTACCAGGCCGAGAAGAAAATGCAGCTAGCTCTATCGCCTCGAAATAGTTGGGCGGTGGCGCTTCGACATTGGCGGGCGGTGGCGCGTTGGGAGGCTCCATCACTTGGGCGTAAGCTGGGGGCCTGTCGGTGGATGCAGCGGATGGCGCAGAGCGGTGATCTGGAGGCAATCTCGCGGAGCTATTTGTCGGGCCGCGAGCCCGGCCACGAGTCAATGCGGATTTTGCGGACATTGCACCACCGGCCAATGACAAGGCACCCAGACCAACAGCCGCCCAACCCAGTTCCGAGCCACCCTCTACATCGTAATAATTCATAAGCACAGATGCTGCAGTCGCGGAAGAAGCACCAAATCCGGCAAGCATAGTCGGCCCAACCACTTTAACGTTCCGTCCTCTAGGAAAGGCATAAATGCCTAATGCAACACCCACCACAGCCATGGCCAAGCTTGCATAAAATTCCCAGGACTCATGCCCTGTAGGGTCTGTGCGATTAACCGGATCACCCACACAATACGCATACGCATTCAACCCGCCCTTGCCAAACGGGCTCATGCTGTCCGGACTGTTGAAGCGCATCAAAACCGGGTTGTAGGCGCGATAGCCATTGCCGAGCAGGTAATGGCCGGTCAGCGGGTCAGGCTGCTCGCCGTTGAAACCGGGTAGCTCCGCGACAGGCCGGACAGCATCACGATGGCCGTAAGGCGAATAGGCAATATCTGCTTGCTGCATGGCACCGCTCGCGTGCAGAACGCTATTGTTACGGTCGCCGGCGATCATCGTCGTCACGACCTCATCGCCCTCCCGAAGCTGCTGCGCCAGCAGCTGGCCGCCTGCGCGGACACAGGTTCTTTGCCTGCCGCCCTGCAACTCGGTCATCAGTTGTTCGCCGTTGTAGAACCGGTTGAAGACGGCCTGAGCCAACGGCGTCAATGTGGACACACGGTCCAGCGGGTCGTAGGTGTACCTGCAGAGGATGGCCATTATCGTTCCTTGATGATGACGAAGTCAGAGCTTCAGCGTGACCCGAGTCGGGATGCAGGTCTACTGGTAGAAATGTCAGCGACCGGGTTTATGCAGAGCGCAAAAAGGATGTTCAAAGAGGAGTGTCTTCAATCTCTGGACTGCCACTTCGAATACTTGAACGTGAGGATCCAATGCGATCAGACCCAGTTAAGGAGCTCCGCTTCGACATCGAAGCTTTTTTTGCAACTCGCGCTGGAAGTCTGGAACGATAATACGTCCAGCCACGAAGCCCGACGACAGGGACAACAACAACTATAGCAACGCTTCTCAGCGTACGAGCTGCCAGTGAATCACGCTCGAACTTACCTGCAATATAAGAGGCGGTCCATGTCGCACTGGCAATCAGCGCTCCGACACCAATGGCTGCCGAGACTTTTTCCACCGTGGTCGCCGGTCTTCTGAGCGCGGAAGTCTGGGAGAGGACATTATCGACAGCGTTTGCTTCGGGATCCAGCTTCACTCCCTTTATCACAGCCTTTATAGACGAACGAGCCGTCAGAAGGCCAAAAACGCCGGTAACAAGGGCTGTGCCAAGGTAGATGTACGTCTGCACATCATCAATGAGTCCATGTCCCGTAGGATCGGATCGATTGACCGGGTCACCCGCACAATAGCCATACGCATTGACTCCCCCGTTGCCAAACGGACTCAGGCTGTCAGGGCTGTTGAAGCGCATCAGAACGGGGTTGTAGGCGCGATAACCATTGCCCAACAGATAATGACCGGTCAACGGGTCAGGTCGCTCACCGTTGAAACCTGGCAGCGGGTTCAGCGCTTGCCGATGCCCATAGGGGGTGTAGGCGATAGCGGCAGGCAAGCCGGCAGATACGGTGTGGAGCACGCTGTGCTGTTGGTCCGAGCCGATCAACAACGTGGCGAGCGCTGACTGCGTGGCGAGCAACTGGCGATCGTGATGCAGGAAGCGAAGGTGTTCTGCACCCTGAATCTCGCTGGCCAGCGTGTCGGACTGATAGAACGAACGGGCAATGGACCCTCCCACAGACGTGCGAGTCGCGAGCCGGTCCAGCGCGTCGTAGCGGTAGCGGCATGGAGTGGTTTGCTGGCGCATGACGAGTAACCGGAGTGGTCTTTCAGCGAGGCAGGCCTCTTCAAGCACACAATGCGTTAACTGAACCTTAGCGGCTACTCGTAGAACTGCTAGGTTTCATCAGGGCTGTCAGGGTTCTGAACACATTCCAGCGAGCGCTCCAGCTCGGCCTTGGCCATATTGATCAGATGCACCACCGAGAATGCCAGATCGCGTTTCAGGCCATCGAGGTTGTCACCGGTTTCATACGCGGTGGCAGAGGCACAGCGCAGTATGTCGCTGACCTGCATCAGAGAGTCTTCCAGAGAGTTGGGGAGCGGCGGGGACGGGGTTGAGTTGATCATCGCTTATTCCTTTAGCTGACAAGACCACCAGATGCCTGCTGCTAAACAAACAAGGGTGGCGACTTTGACGCGGGTTAGCAGACCGGTGTGGAACAAGCGCAAGCAACCGGCGCACCCGAAGGTGCCCCACGCAAAGCCGCCATAAACGGCACTTGCGCCACTTGTCATCCACAAACAGGCTGCTAAACCCGATCGCTGAAAATCAGCGACCGACGCAGCCTAGAGTGCAGACTTGGCAGGCGCAAGGGCCCGGGATTTTCTAGGAAAGGTCATACGCAGGAAAGAGAAAAGACTGAAAGAAAGGTCCTGCAGGACAGGTTTTTCGTGAGCGGAAGTAACCTGATTCTTCGAGAAGAGGACGCAGAGCGTCCGGAAATCCATACCCACGCGGAGCATGGGTACGATGGCGTTCCCGAGATCACTTATCGTTCCTCACGCTCTGCGTGGGAATGCCGTTCGTGACGCTCCGCGTCATCCGCAAACCGCGCCGATCAACTGCCCTCGGTGCCGTGCGCTTCTTCGAAGAAGAAATCCTTCCAGCTCGCCGCCTTGTTTTTCAACACACCCAGCTCATGCAGTTTCTCGGCGTAGATGAAGGTGCGCTGCGGCGTGACGGTGAAGTCGATTTCCGGGTCGGCGACGATTTTCTCTACCAGTGGCAACGGCAGCTTCGATTGCTCGACGCGGATGTAGGTCTGCGCGGCAGCGGGCTTGTCGGCCTTGATGATCTTCTCGGCTTCGGCCAGCGCATCGTAGAACGCCTTGTAGGTCTTGGGGTTTTCGTCGTGAAATTTCTCGGTGGTGTAGAGCACGTTGAACGTCGCCTGGCCGCCCAGCACGTCATAGGAACTGAGCACCTTATGCACGTTGGCGCTCTCCAGTTCCTGGTACTGGAACGGCGGGCTGGAGAAGTGCGAGTTGATTTCCGAGCCACCGGCAATCAGCGCGGAAGTCGCATCCGGGTGCGCGAGGCTGACCGAGATGTTGTCGAATTTCTTGTAGTTGTCGTTACCGAACAGCTTGGCGGTCTCGATCTGCAACGTGCGCGACTGGAAGCCCACGCCCGCAGCCGGTACGGCGATGAGGTCCTTGTCGGTGAAGTCCTTGAGGGTCTTGACGTTGGGGTTGTTGGTCAGCAGGTAGTTGGGCATCGAACCCAGCGAGGCAATCGCCTTGACGTTCTGCTTGCCCTTGGTGCGGTCCCAGACGGTCAGCATCGGCGGCACGCCTGCCGACACCACATCCAGTGCGCCAGCCAGCAACGCTTCGTTCATCGCGGTGGCACCGGAGATGCTGTTCCAGTCGACCTTGATGTCGAGGCCCTGCTCCTTGCCATATTTTTCGATCAGTTTCTGATCGCGCACCACGTCGAGGATCAGGTAGCCAATGCCGAATTGCTGAGCGATGCTGATCTTGCCTTCAGCCTGGGCACCGCCGCTGAGCAGCGCGCCAAACAAGCCAAGCGTCGCCGCCAACACACTCAGTGCCGGGCGTTGAAATGCAGTTTTCATGTGGTTCTCACCCTGATTATTCAAAAAAAGACGGCGTTTCAACGCTGCATGCCCCAGCGCTTGACGGTCAGGCGTTCGATGTTGGCGAACAGCAGGTTCTCGACCAGCAGGCCGATGAGGATCACTGCTGCCAGGCCTGCGAAGACCTTGTCGGTATACAGCTCGTTACGGTTCTGGAAGATGTACCAGCCCAGACCGCCCTTGCCGGAGGACGCGCCAAACACCAGCTCGGCGGCGATCAGCGTGCGCCAGGCAAAGGCCCAGCCGATTTTCAGACCGGCGAGAATCGATGGCAGCGCAGCAGGAATCAGGATGTGCCAGACAAAGCGCAGGCCTTTGAGACCATAGTTGCGCCCGGCCATGCGCTGGGTTTCCGAGACACCCAGAAAGCCCGCGTAAGTATTGAGCGCCAGTGCCCACAGCACCGAATGCACCAGCACAAAGATCAGGCTGTTCTGACCCAGCCCGAACCAAAGCAGCGCCAGCGGTAGCAGGGCAATGGCCGGTAGCGGGTTGAACATCGCAGTCAGCGTGCTGAGCAGGTCGCGGCCCAGTTGGGTGGACACTGCCAGGGTGGTCAGGGCGAACGCCAGCACGATGCCGATCAGGTAGCCCTGAATCAGCACGGTCAGGGAGATCCAGACCTTGCCCGGCAACTCACCGGAAATCAGCCCGTCATAAAAGGCGGCCGCCGTTTGCAGAAAGCTCGGCAACAGCAGGTCGTTGTTCTGCAGACGTGCGGCCAGTTCCCAGATCACCGCCAGGGCGATCATGATGACGCATTTGCGCACCCAGCCCAGTTGCCAGATGCGCTGTGCCAGGGGCAGGCCGCGGGCCAGATCTTCCTGAGTGAAAGGCTCCAGCGTGATTTCATATTCTTCGCGAGCGGGAGGTGCGAGGCTCATGATTCGGGTTTCCCGGTAGTCGTAAAAAGCGTATGCAGAACGCTATGGGAAGCGTTAATACGCACAGCATTCATTATTTAGCCTTTGATTCTGCTCGCAGGGCGTGGAGCGAGTTTGTTCGCGAATGGGCCGTTACATTCTCAGAAGATGCATTGTCTGAACTACCGTCTTCGCGAACGAGTTCGCTCCTACGGCCTTCGGCCAGAATCAAAAACCTGTACCAGTGCGGCCAGTCAATAAGCGATCCGGATGTCCTGAAAATTCAGATCCTGCTCCACCGGCCCGGCCTCGCCTTCATCGAACAACAACCGATGAATACGCTGCGCGGTTTGCTGAAAACCGACGCCGCCGAGGCTTTTCAGGTCGTATTGATGGCTGTTGATTTCCGCCCTTACACGGCCCGGATGCGGGGACAGCAGCAGGATGCGGTTGCCGACCACCAGTGCTTCTTCGATGGAGTGCGTGACGAACAGCAGCGTAAAGCGCACTTCATCCCACAGCTCCAGCAGCTCTTCCTGCATCTTGCGTCGGGTCAGTGCATCCAGCGCGGCAAAGGGTTCGTCCATCAGCAGGATTTTCGGCTGCATGGCCAGAGCCCGGGCAATCGCCACGCGGGCTTTCATGCCACCGGACAAGGTGTGCGGGTAGGCATCGGCAAACGCACTGAGGCCGACCTTTTCCAGGTAGTAACGTGCGCGCTCCAGCGCTTCGGGGCGCTTCAATGTGCGTGATGCCAGCAGCGGAAACATGACGTTCTCGATCACGGTTTTCCACGGCGGCAGCTGGTCGAATTCCTGAAACACCACGATGCGGTCCGGGCCAGGCTCGGTGACCTGATGCCCCGCCAGACGAATCTCGCCCTCACTGGGCTCGATGAAACCGGCCACCGCCTTGAGCAGGGTCGACTTGCCGCAACCGGATGGGCCGAGCAGCACGAAACGATCGGCCGGATCGACTTCGAAACTGACCTGATGCGTCGCCCGCACAACGCGTTCTGGCGTGCGGTATTCGAGGCTGACGCCGCGGACTTGCAACAAGGCTTCAGCAGTGGGCTGTGCAGCCGACTGCGCTTGGGTGCTGGCCGTGTGGCCTTGCGCGACAGCATTCATGAACGGCTCTCCTGGATCAAAATGGCGCGGTGCCTTGAATGGTCGTGCGATGCAGTTTGCGACGCAGATGCGCCGGGCAGCCGGCAGCCAGGTGGATCAGGGAACGGTTGTCCCAGAACACCATGTCGTTGGCCCGCCACTGGTGCCGATAAATGTGCTCGGGCTTCACGCTGTGAGCATAAATCTCGTTGAGAATCTGACGGCTCTCGTCTTCCGGCAGACCGAGGATGCGTGTAGTGAAACCCTCGCTGACAAACAGTGCCTTGCGCCCGTTTTCAGGGTGAGTGCGAACGATCGGATGGCTGACTTCAACTACCTGCGCCAGTTGCTCGGCGGTCAGGGTCGGACGCCAGTTGGCGGCGTTATGGCCCTCGGCGTAGCGTGCGGTGTAACTGTGCACCGCTGAACGCCCCTCGACGGCATCGCGCAGGTGTTGCGGCAACGTTTCCCATGCCAGGTGCATGTCTGCAAACAGCGTATCGCCGCCTTCACTCGGCAACTCCTGGGCGTAAAGCATCGAGCCCAGGCTCGGCAACTCTTTGTATGACAGGTCCGAATGCCAGTATTTACCGGCATCGCCCAGGCCCACAGGCTTATCGTTCTCGACAATGTTGGAGACGATCAGGATTTCCGGGTGGTTGGCCAACAGAAACTGCTTGAGCACATGGATCTGCAGCACCCCGAAGCGCCGGCTGAAATCGATCTGCTGTTGCGGCGTGATCTGCTGATCGCGAAACACCACCACATGGTGATCCAGATGTGCCTGATGCACACGAGCGAAGTCGGCATCGTTCAACGGCCTGGACAGATCCAGCCCAACAATTTCCGCGCCCACCTTTTCGGTGAATGGACGCACTTCGAACGCTTGCGAAGCCGGTTGAGCGGACGATGAAGCGAGGGAGGCTGCTGGCATGAGAACTCCGACTCCAGGACTGTGTGACTGAAAGACGAAACTCTATAGATATAAGAAAGAGAATTTAAATACCGTTAAAGAATATCGATAGTGCTGAAGTTTTCACTGCCTCGCTGTGTAACGTCAGCCAGCATAAATGTGTCACAGCAGATACATCCAAGTGTAAGACCGCCTTGCTAGGGTCGGCGCCTTATTCGACCTGAGTGAAGCGCCCGCTATGCGATCCAATAAACCGGTTGCCCATGTAATGGTGTCGTCATTGATACTGTCGCTGCTTGCCGTCTCGGTTCAGGCAGCGAGCCGTGCCAATGACAATCGTATAAACGGTGTGGACCTGCTCTCCGGGTTCAACACCCTGTGGACAACCGGTGCAACGTGGGACACCGGCACGCCCACCGCCCTGGGTCAGAGCCTGCTTCGGCGCAACCTGCAGATCGTGGTCGACCGCGCCAACTCGCGCACGCTGGCGCAGGAAACCGCTGCCTACTTCGATGACCGCCGCGACCAGAGCTACAGCGCCATCAGCGGCCTGGGCTCGCTGAGCGATGCTTATAAAGCCGGCGCGGGCGCGTTCACAACGATCACGCAATTCGACGACAGCAACAAAACCGTCAGGTACGACGACAAGGGCAATGGTGCAGGCAGTTCGTCTTCGGCGCTGGGCAAGGTGGTCGATCTGGTCGGCGCGGTGCGCAACGATGCCTCCACGACTCCGGCCAAGTCCCACTATCTGTATCCACGACCATGGCGGCAGAGCCTCGACGGACAGAGCCTGGCATTCGTTGTCGCGCCCTCCCTGCGCCCGGCCGAAAGCACCACGCCGGCCAGTGACTCGGGTTTCCCCAGCGGTCACACCAACGCCGCCTACCTGTCAGCCTACGCATTGGCCTACGCGATCCCCGAGCGGTTCAGCGAGTTGATGCTGCGTGCTTCGGAGATCGGCGACAACCGCATCGAAGCGGGCATGCACTCGCCCTTCGACGTGATGGGCGGGCGTATTACGGCGACCTATTTCGCCATCGACAACCTGTCCAATTCCGCCAACACGCAATTGCGCGCCGATGCTCGCGCACAGGCGCTGGCCTACTTCACCGCTCAGTGCGGCGGCAACGTCAACAATTGCATGACGGCCATCGACCCGGCCACCGACCGCACGTCCCAGCACGCGCAGGACAAGGCGCTGTACACCGCGCGCATGACCTACGGCTTCGACCCGGTCGGCCCGACCAACCTGGCCCCGGTCGTGCCGACCAACGCGGAAGTGCTGCTGGAAACACGCTTCCCGTACCTCGACGCCAGCCAGCGTCGCGAGATTCTGGCGACCACTCAACTGTCATCGGGCTATGCAGTGATCGATCAGTCAGGTGGCTACGGTCGCCTGAACCTGTATGCCGCAGGCGATGGCTACGGCGCGTTCAATTCCAACGTCACCGTCAACATGAACGCCAGCCTGGGCGGCTATAACGCCATCGACGCCTGGCGCAACGACATCAGCGGCAGCGGTGCGCTGATCAAGAACGGTACGGGCAACCTGATCCTGACCGGCAACAACACCTACTCGGGCGGCACGCTGATCAACGGCGGCACCCTGACCGGCCATGCCCAGGCCTTCGGCAGCGGCACGATCACCGACAACGCAACGCTGGTGCTCGATCAGTCCACCAACGACACCCTCGCCAACACCCTCACGGGCACCGGCGCGCTGATCAAGCGCGGCGTCGGTTCACTGAACCTGACCGGCAACAGCAGCCTGTCCGGCGCGACGACCGTGCAGGCCGGTCGCCTGGCAGTGAATGGCAACCTCGGTAACTCCATCGTCAGCGTGCAGCAAGGCGCGACGCTGGGTGGCAACGGCACCGTCGGCGGCATCAACGTCGCTCAGGGCGGCGTGGTCGCGCCGGGTAATTCGGTCGGGCAACTGAACGTCAACGGTGACGTCAACCTGGCTCAGGGTTCGGTCTATCAGGTCGAGTCGGACGCCAGTGGCAAAGCCGACCGCATCGTCGCCAGCGGTCGTGCGACGATCAATAACAGCACGCTGTCACTGGTTGAAGGCGGTAACTGGCTGGCCGCGAGCCGTTACTCGATCCTCTCCGCAGCCGGTGGCGTGAGCGGTGCATTTGCCGCCGTACAAACCAACTTCGCGTTCCTTACCCCGACGCTGAACTACACCGCCACCGATGTCGGCCTGACACTGGATCGCAACGCACAAACCTTCGCCAGCCTGGCGACCACGCGCAATGCCAAGGCGGTCGCACAGGGTCTGGACAGCGCGGGGGCAGGCAATGCGCTGTGGCGTCAGGTGGTGCAGGACGACGCCTCGACGGCGCAGGCCACGTTCAGCGCGCTGTCCAACGAGCTGCATGCATCGACCCAATCTGCATTGATCGAAGACAGCCGACTCGTGCGCAATGCCATGAATGCTCGCATGCAACAAGCGCAATCCGCACAGGCATTCGGCAGCACCACGCAAACCCTCGCCGGTGACGCCTCGCGCGGTGTGGTGTGGACCCAGGCCATCGGCGCGACCGGCCAGACCGACAGCAGCCGCGACGCCTCGGGCCTCGAAACCCGCACCAGCGGCCTGCTGTTCGGCGCCGACGTACCGCTCGACGACACCTGGCGTGTGGGTGCATTGGCCGGCTTCAGCAACAGCAGCTTCGACCTGCGCCACGCGTCCGGCTCGACCGACAGCGACAACTACCACTTGGGTGTCTACGGCGGCGCGAAATGGGGCCAACTGGGCCTGCGCCTCGGCGCGGTACGCACCTGGCATGAGCTGACCGCCAAGCGCACGCTGGACCTGCCGGGCTCGTCCGAGCACTTCAAGGAAGACTACAAGGCAGCGACCAATCAGGTCTTCGGCGAACTGGGCTACACCCTGGAAATGGGCAACGCACAGCTCGAACCCTTCGCCAACCTGGCGCATGTGCGCCTGGACACCGACGCCTTCGACGAGAACAGCAACGCCATCAGCCTGCAGAACAAATCCCAGGACAACCACATCACCTTCAGCACCCTGGGCCTGCGTGCAGCGACTCACTTGAGCGCTGGCAACGTCGTGATCAAACCCAACGCCACACTGGGCTGGCGTCGCGCCTACGGCGACGTCACCCCGGAAAGCCGCTCGGCCTTCAGCGGCGGTGACACCTTCGAACTTTCCGGCGCCCCCATCGCCCGCAGCGCAGCGGTGCTCGGCGCAGGTGTCGACCTGGGGTTGAGCGATACCTTGAGCGTAGGCCTGAGCTACGACGGACAGGTGAGCAACGACGCGTCGGATCAGTCGCTGAATGCCCGGGTGACATTGGCGTTTTAAGGCTGAAGCGGCGGCTCTCTGTAGGGGCGAAGAGCAGCCTGCCGAAGTTATCAGGGGGTCTGAGCGCTCTTGCATTGACCCTCGATTCCATCCAACTCCAGCTCTCTCGTTTTCATTTCCCGGCCTCCCGATCAGCCTCAACAATCGAGGTCGGGAATGGGCTGCGTGCCTTTGCAAACCACCACAGGGCACCCGCCCCGATAACGCTCGTCAGCACGGCCAGCATCAGGATGACCTGGCGAATGCCCAGGGGCGCTGCGAGCAGGGCCACCAGCAAACCCGCCAGAGGCTGCGACAGGTTGTTGAGCAACGTGATCACGCCCACCGTCTTGCCGAAGTCCTGAGGCGGTATCACCCGCTGCCGGAGGGTGCGCATGTAGACGTTGAACATCTTGTCGAAACCGACGATCAACAGGAACCCCAACGCATAGCCAATCAGGTTCGGGCTCAGGGCGCTGATGAATGCCCCGGTCGCGATCATCGAAAAGCCGACGCCACCCAGCACGCGCATAGGCAGAGCCACGCGGGCCAGGAAGAACAGGATCACGATGGTCGTCACCGCGCCCGCCGCCTGCAGCCCGGCATAGCTGTCTTTGCCGGCGCTGTACTCACCGATCACCATGGCTGCCGATGTCGCCAGCGTGACACCGACGATCAGGTTGACGCCTACCGCCAGCGTGATGATCTTTTTCAATTCCGCGAGGCTGCGGATGTGCCCGAAGGCAATCCGCAATGGCTGCAGCCAGATGTCCTGATGCTGCTCGAACACCTCAAGCGTGATACGGCTGAGACGTTGCCACGCGAGCATGCTCAGGTCTGCCAGCAGGAACAGGCCGGCGGTCAACAGCACCACCCAGTGCCAGGCCCATACTTCAAGCATCAGTGCCGCGACCAGGGGCCCGAGAACCAGCCCTGACTGGTCGGCGATCTGGGAATAGGACAGCGTTCTGGTGTAGCTGTAGTGCTGAAAGATATACGGCATGAGCACTTCGCGCGCCATGATGCCTTGCGTGGTCAGCACCCCGCACAGTGCCGACAACACCACCAGCCATCCGATACCGCCAAAGATGGCGTAGAGCACCATCGCCAGCACGCACAGCGATGCCCGGTAGATCTGGCTGATATGCAGAATTTTGACTGGCGGGTATTTGTCGCAGAGGGCACCGCACAACGGAAACGCGAGAAACCTCGGCAGCGATTCGACGAAAAACGCCAGCCCGGCCCATGAAGCGCTGTTGGTGGTCTGGAATACCACCAGCGGCACGATAAACAACAGGATCTGGTCCGCCAGTCTCGATAGAAAAAGCGAGATAAAAAAAGCGAGGTAATCCTTACGCATGGAGAACTCCTGTCAGTAAGCGGTGTGGCATAGCGGCCAGAAGAAACATTAGTAGGCGGATCCCGTACCGTCATTGAGGTTATGTCGCTCGTCCCCACGCAAAGGCGGATTGAAGACGCTGACCAGTATCAGGTCCTGCTCCTTGCCTCCGCGCAGAAAGTGCCGATCGTGCTGGTCAAGCACATACACATCCCCAGGCCGGATCGGAAATACGTTGCCTTGCATGTCCTCGACTTCGCCTTCACCTCCAATGCAATAGCACGCCTCAAGGTGATTGCGGTAATGCAAGAGCGACTCTGTGCCCGCGCGGACAATGGTGTGGCACAGCGTAAAGCCCATAGCATCACGTTCAGTGAGCAGACGGTGACTGGTTCCGGCGCCCCATTCGACGAAATAAGGGGTGTTCTCGACATCGGTTTTGTTGCGAACAAACATGTGAAACCTCTCTGAGGTGGCCGACGGGAAAAAACTCAATTCTTTTGAGCGTTGTCAGTGGCAGGCCGCAGAATCGCGTCGCCACAGGCCTGCATCGTTTCGTTCCAGGTCACGTCTCGGTGCGCGGCCATCGCCTGGATATCACGCCAGTGACGCTGAAGCGGGTTACTGGCAACCAAGGAAGACGCACCGAGCCTTTCCACTAACCGGTGCACGGCCTGCACGCATTGTTGCGCCAGATAGGCGCGGTCGCGCTTGAGCTGCAACAATTGCGCTGCGTCCAGAACCCGGTCACTGAGTCCCGCCTCGTGCAGCCGGGAGATCAACGAGTCATACAACAGCTCGACGCTGTAGAGCTGTGCGGCCGAGTGTGCAGCCTGTTCGGCGATCCGGGGATCACTTACCGCCGATGAACTGTTGAAGGCCGCTACAAACGCGGCAAGAGCACCCTCTGCACAGCCCAGTAGCGGGCCAATGATCGAGGTGGTCAGATAGGGCACGAGGGGCAACCTGTCGATGTAGTCGCACGCCAATGCAAGCGGGTCCTGCGCAAACACTTCATGCAGCGCGAAGACGCGGTCATGCGGCACCAACAACCGCCGGAGCAGCACGTCGTGAGAACCGGTTGCCGCCATACCGCAGCTGTCCCAATTGTGAAGCCTCTCCACTTCGTTGGCGGCGACCAGCACCAGAAAGCGCGGGGTGCAAGCGGCTTCAGGGTGGTCAGCGCAGGGGGCGTTGAGCATTAACCAGGTAGCATCCTCAATGCCCGAACTGAAGCGCCAGCGCCCGTCAACCCGAACACCTTCTGGTTCAAAGGACAGCAGGCTATCGGTACTGGTAGATGCTGAAGCGAACAACTGTCGTGGGCCATGGCTGTAAAGCTGGTCTACACAGGCGGGGGGCAGTCGCCGGGCGATTGAGCCGTGACCACCCACCAACGCCAGCATCCAGCCTGTGGAGGCACACGCCCGAGCCGCAATCCGTGCGCTTTCTACCAGAGTGGGCCAGTGACCCGTACGTGTGACAGGCGCGCGTGGCGACACCAGATCCAGCCAGCCTTCGGTAAACAGTTCGTCGAATGTGCTACTGCTCAGCCGGCGATTTGTTTCGGCCACAGCAGCCCGCTCTCGCCACAAAGGCAGATACGCGACCGCCCGCTGACACATCAAGGACACTACGTTGCGCTGGAACGCTTGCTCGGCAGGCTCAAGCATCGCCAAACTCCACAACACCTTTTTGCGAAGGAGCTATGGCGCCAAGACGCGAACGTTCAAAGCAAAAATCCGCTGGCTGGACTGTCGGGCCCAGTAGATCCAGAAACTGTTCTAACTGTTGCGGGTCGTCCGAGGCAACGAACTCACAGAAGTTGCTGCTGCTCCATAGCAGGTGCACACATTTGAAGCGAGCGCAAAGAGCGCTCACCAGCGCTTCCAGCGTGACTTGACCGTTTTGCATGTATTCGAGCATCTGCTGGCGCTTCCAGCGTATCTCTTCTTCACTGAAGTAGCGGGTCTTGAACTGCTCATCCTTGATCCGCTCCCGCAAAAGGTATTCTTCCGGATCGGGGTGATCGAGCTTCTCCAGAAAAAATACCAGGCCGCCCGGCTTCAGAAATTGCTTGATGTGGGAAATCTGGCCAACGCGGTCACGGGTATAGAACTGGAATGCGGCCATCTCATAGATGAAGTCGAATCCCCCCCTGAAGCGATCGTATTCGGGGGTCGCCAACAGAGCGCCTGTTACCTTGAACACCGACTGCGCAAAGAACAACGACAACGCCGGGTCGGCATGCCGATTGAAGGTAATCTGATTGGCCGCGTTCGGAGAGGACGTAAAGCTTTGAATCAAGCCATGCGAATGACCCGCGAGTGCGCGGCCGTTACTTCCGTCAAAGGCGTCCACTTCAAACAGGCTGAAGGTTTGGCCTGTTTCCCTGCTATTTAGCTGAGCAAAACGGGCCAGCGCAACGCCGACTCTGGCCAGTTCCTCAAGGATGTAGGGCACGCTGGCCAGAAAGTGGGAAAATAATGGCCCGGCACCCGAGATGAGTCGATCGTGGTAATCAAGGACCTGCGGGTCCTGGATATCGCATCGTAGATGACTGTCCAGGGACTGCAAGGGCACTTGAGTGGCACCTGTTGCCAGACTGTGGAAGTGTCCTGCAAGTTTCAGCATCGCACTCTGTTGCAGGTCACGGTCGAGGGGCGTGTCGACATTTGGCTGGAGTAACGTCTTCATGGCATAGCTCCTTCTATCAGATCAGTCCTTTGGCGGAAAACTTGCCCGAATCGGTTTTTGGCAGAGCCTCAAGAAACACGCACTGAGTCGGGACCATGTGCCAATCCAGATGCGCCTTGCAATAGTCGATCAGCGTTTGTCCGCTGGTCTGACGGTGGTCGCTATCAAGCACGATGCACGCCTTGGGCACATGCCCGGCCGACTCGTCAGCGACCGGCACCACCAGCACCTCGGCAACCGCCGGGTGCGAAGCCAGACACTGCTCGATCTCCCGTGGGTTCACGTTCCAGATATTGCGCGCAAATACGTCGTCCTTGCGGGCAACATAGTAGAGATAGCCCTCTGCGTCCTGCTTGAACAGATCGCCCGTGCGGTACAGCCGCGAGTGACCGAAAGCATTGTGAACAAAGGCTCTGGCGTTCGCTTCAGGCATGTCCCAGTACTCAAGCATCAGGTAGTCGCTTGTCACCAGCAACTCGCCAACCTGCCCAGGCTGGTCGATCACCCGGTCATGCTCGTCCAGCAAGTACAGACTGACACCGGGCAGAGGTTTGCCTACAGACGTTGGCCGGCGATCAATTTCCTCGGGGGGCAGGTAGCTCACGCGCTTGCATTCAGTGAGTCCGTAGTTGGAGAAAATCTGCACCTGAGGCAGCGCCTGGCGAATGCGCTGAATGTGACGGCTATGAAGGGCCTGTCCGCTGCTGGAGATATAACGCAAGCCAGGTACCCGTGCCTGCCACTCGGGTCCGGCATTGGCCAGCAGGCAAAATACCGGAGGAAAGACATGCATTGCGGTCACCGCCTCGCGTTCGACGACCGCGAGTACTTCTTCTGCGCTACCTGCAGGCCGGCTCTCAATGACACTGGTAGCCCCTGCGTACAACGGCATCATTACGTTATAGACGCCGTAGTCCGATGCCAGTGTTGAGTAGCTGAGGATTCGGTCATCGGCTTCGTTACCCAGGTAAGCAGTGACCCGACTGCTGGCCGCCAACATGATGCGGTGATTGACGAGTACGCCTTTCGGATTGAAGGTCGACCCCGAGGTATAAAATATCGATGTGGGGCGTTCAGGGTCATCGGTCAATAATGAGGCTACGGCGCTCACTTCATCGCGGTACCCCGAGACAGCCTCGGCAAGTTGAATAACCCCAGGTATTGCTGTTGGAATCGGGACAGTGAGCAAAACAAGCTCGAGACCGGCCTCATTGATCAAGTCAGGCAAATCATCAGTGCAGTCGGTGATCAGCACCCGGGCACCGGAATGCTTGAGTTGATGAATCAGCTTGGTACGGCTGAGGGTGTGATGAGTCGCAGCGGTGATCACTCCGGCTTGCAGCATACCCAGATAGCTTGCGATCAGGTCAATGGAGATCGGCGCGTAGAGACCTACACGGTCGCCAGGGAGGATACCGAGCGTTGCAAGCAACGACGCGATGTCATCTACCCGCTGTTGCAATTCCCGATAAGAAGTCGCCTGCCCGTCTAGAATAATGGCCGGCTTGGTCGGATATCTACGGGCGTTATCTGCGATAACCTGATGAAACAACTGCATCGTTTAACTTCCTTTTAAGCGAAACATCCCTGGCATTACTTACGTTTTTTAGCACACACCGACACATAAGTACCTTGCCATGTATAAGGCTCTATTGGCAGGCTGACGGAGTCGGTAAGTGGCCAACTTTGATTATCAAAAAAGTGACTGAAATCAACAATATCGAAGCCACTAAGCCATCGATCAAAAAAGCCTTCGCTGTCCTGGATGGACAGCCCGGCTTCTTTATCCCAGATAAACGGCTCTCCCGTGGCTTGAAAGAAACGAGTCAAGTCGGACAACAAGTCCAGAACGATATACCCGCCGGGTTTCACTGCACCGATTATTTTCGGCATGACCTGTTGAAGCTCATCTTTAGTGAAAAAGTGGAGCACTTCAGAACACACCAGTACGTCGTAACCTTCAGGTGCGGGTGTGTAGTTCAGGATATTCGCTTGCTGAAAATTCATGTCCTTTAGCCATGGATTGAGCTGGCGGCTATGTACCGTGCTGTCAACCATGTCCACGCCGCTAAGGCTGTAGCCTTTAATCGCCAAAGCCGCGAGGTTGCGACCGTCTCCGCAGCCAAGCTCCAGCACGTCACCAGGACCATCAGGCAAGTTTGATAAAAACCGTTTTAACTCCTCCCTTAACTCGCCAAACAAAGTACCACTACTGCACGCACTGTACTCGCTGTCGTACCACTTTTTCAGAACGGAACTGTCCACTACTCTCATAGTAACTCCCTGCCTATTTTAGAGGTCAATGTACAACACATTGTTTCGCGCTACCGGCGCGACCTGTAAATACCAGCAATGAGATTATGGACTTTGAAGCGCTGTAGCGAATAGAAGATGGCGATCGAGACAATAGGGCATCATTTAAAATCCATTTTATTATGAGTCGTGTCGCATCCATTTTTAACAGCCTAATAAACGGATTGCAGCGGGCAAAATATTTACACCCAACCCCATTTCCTGTCAAGAAAAATCAAGGTATTGGATCCGGTATTTTGTCAACGACGAATGACAGGATTCATCCATATGAGGGTCTTAGTTCAAAAGTACGAATAGAATAGCGGGCTTGCTCACATCGCTCGATTCATGCACTGAACCTGCTGCACTCAGTGACGCGGGTACTTCAATCGGCTTACTATCGAAGACACTGATACGCCCTCTCCTGTGAACGCGCGGAGAAATATTCATGTACTCGTCGCCAGGATCCTCGACCGCTCTGGTCGCCTTGCTGATAGCTCTGCTCACAGGCTGTAGCGGAGCACCAGGCACTAGCGCGAAAACTGTCGGCGCTACCCAGCCAGGCGAAGGCGGTGTTCCCGCGTTTTACGCATGGACAGATAAAGTGCCGTCAACGCGCGGACGGATGCTGCGCGCCGAGCCACTGACGCCCATTCAGAGCCTTGATAATGCTGGCCAGAATGTCCGTATTTTGTATACCTCCACCGATGGGCTCAACAACCAGCCAGTCGTAGTCTCCGGCGCACTGTTTACTCCCAAGGGCACGCCGCCGAAGGGTGGATGGCCGTTGATGGCGTGGGCGCATGGCACGGTTGGTAGTGCGGATGTCTGCGCGCCTTCTTTTGCCGGGCGCAGTGGTCGCGACACGCGCTATCTGAATGAATGGCTCGGGCGCGGTTACGCGATTGTGGCCACTGACTATGAGGGGCTGGGGACGCCGGGGCTGCATCCGTTCGGGCTGAGCAGCCCGCTGGCTTACGGCGTTCTGGACAGCATTCGTGCAGTTCAGAGGGCGGATTTCAATCTGTCTTCGCGGGTTGTTGTGTTTGGTCAGTCGCAGGGCGGTCGTGCCGCTTTCGCTACGGCCGTGTATCAGAAGACTTACGCGCCCGAATTGAACATTGTAGGTGTGGTCGCGACCGGGACGCCTTATCCGATGGCTCAATTGCATGAGAAACATACGGGATCGGATAACTTCCGCGATCAGGTCTCGCCGTCGCTGGCCTACAACCTGTTGCGATTGAGTACCGCCGCGCTGATCAACCCGTTGCTGCATCCCGCCGATTACCTGAGCGACCGCGCGAAGCCCGCGTTTGAAACCAGCCAGCGTGAATGCCTGCAAGCCATCGAGCGCAAGGTGGTCGCGGATGGACTGACGTTCAACAACAGTTTCAAACGTTCACCCGAGAAAGCACTGGATCAGGTCAATCGCCATTCGGACTACCCGACGGTAAAGTCGGACATTCCGGTATTTATCGGTACCGGGGGCAAGGATGTCATCTCACCTGTTCGCAGCCAGATCGCGCTGGTCAAGGACGCGTGCAGGGCAGGCGACCGCATCGAATGGCATTACTACCCGCAACTGGATCACTCCGGCGCAGTGAATGGCTCACTGCCGGACTCGACACGTTTTGTCGAGAAAGCATTTTCGGGGGAGCTTATGACGGGGAATTGTGGGGAGACGAAGAGCGTCGCACGATAGTTGAGGTTATCGTTCCTCACGCTCCAGCGTCGGAACGCCTTTCGTGACGCTCTGCGTCACAGATCTGCGCTGCGTCGCACATTCACGATCGGACGCGGAGCGTTCAGAACGGCATGCGACGCGGAGCGTCGCATGATAGTTGGAGGAACGAGAGTCAGTGGGTCAGAACGCAGGCAGTACCGCGCCGTCGTACTTCTTGTTGATGAAGTCTTTCACTTCCTGGCTGGTCAGCGCTTTCGACAGTTTCTCGATGGCGTCGGTGTGGGCGTTGTCTTCGCGGGTCACGAGGAAGTTCACGTACGGCGAATCCGAACCCTCGATGATCAGCGCGTCTTTCTTCGGATTGAGCTTGGCTTCCAGCGCGTAGTTGGTATTGATCAGCGCGAGGTCAACCTGGCTCAAGGCGCGTGGCAGTACAGCCGACTCCAGTTCGCGGAACTTGAAATTCTTCGGGTTGCTGGCGATGTCTTTCGGCGTGGACAGTGCGTTTTTCGGATCCTTCAGGGTGATCAGGCCGTTCTTGTCCAACAGGATCAGCGCACGCCCGGCGTTGCTGCCTTCGTTCGGAATGGCAATGGTTGCGCCTTCAGGCAGATCTTTCACGCTCTTGTACTTTTTCGAGTAGCCGCCGAACGGTTCGACGTGTACGCCAACGCCGGTTACCAGGTTGGTGCCTTTACCCTTGTTGAAGCCATCCAGGTAAGGCTTGGTCTGGAAGTAGTTGGCGTCCAGACGCTTCTCGCTCAACTGGACGTTGGGCTGTACGTAGTCAGTGAAGACCTTGATTTCCAGGTCCACACCTTCCTTGGCCAGCGTCGGCTGGATCAGTTTGAGGATTTCCGCATGCGGTACGGGCGTTGCGCCGACGACCAGCTTTTCACCTGCGTGAGCCAGGCCAATGGAGAACACAGCCGCCAGAGCGGTCAGCAAAAACGTCTTTTTCATGCAATGTCCTTAACGAAATCCGAGAGCGTCATCCAGAAAATGACACCTTATTATTCAATGATTTGCCACAGCTATCCGAACCCTGCGACATCATGCTGACATTACCGGTGTTTTATATTCCGATAAAATACTTTTTAATCGAGTGCTTATGCTTTTTTGCACCAGAAGCTACTGTACCTCATCAAGACCGCGCCGGGACGCGCTCAAGCAGGTCGCCGCGCCAGCTCCGAGGTGACTGTTTCAAGCAATTGCCTGAGCGCGGAAAGCTGCCTGCGATCACCACCGTTGAGCAGTAGCTGCGTCTGGCGCTCGATCAGCGTCAACGGTTCGGCGATGTCCGGCAGATTGATATCCTGTGCGCGAATTTCATCACCGCTGCTGACCAGCAGGGCGAAGTGAATGACGTTCTCCAGTTCACGGGTATTGCCGGGCCAGCTGTGGGCCTCCAGCGTCCGCTGCGCCTCCTCGCTGATCAGTTGCACCGGCAGGTTCAGACGCTGGCTGTAGATCCCCACAAAATATTCGGCCAACGGCAGGATGTTGCCCGGCTGCTCGCGCAATGCAGGCAGATCGAGGCGGCCCTCGCTCAGGTAATGATAAAGACGCTCGTGGAATTTCCCGGCAGCCACGGCCTGCGCCAGATCGATACTGGTGGCGGCGACCAGACGCACATCGACCGGGCTCGGCTGCTGCGCGCCCACTCGCGTGACTTCGTGATTCTCAAGGGCCGCCAGCAGCTTGACCTGGATCGGCAACGGCAGGTCGCCGATCTCGTCCAGGTACAAGGTGCCGCCATTGGCCGAACCGAACCATCCCGCGCGGCTGCTGACCGTCCCACTGTGGGCTCCGGCGGCATAGCCGAACAATTCGGCATCGGCGTATGTAGGGCTGATGGCACCGCAGTTCACTGAAACGAACAAACCCGAGCGATCACTGCCGCGATGAATGTGCCGGGCCAGCAATTCCTTGCCGGTCCCGGACTCGCCACGGATCAGTACCGGAAGAGAACGGGGAGCCAGTTGCTCCATTTCTTCACGCAACCGGCGCGAGCGTGGATCGATGAACACCAGCGCCTTGGCGCGAATGCTCAGTGGGCTTTTTTCCGCATCGGGAAAGGTCAGCAGCGGCTGGCCGAAGTTTTCGTGAAGGCTCATGACACACTCCCGCCTGAGCCCTTGCGATGGCTCAAGCGTTTAAAAAGACGGGACCCGGTGAGTCCGATAAACAAGCTGCCCGGTCATGCGCGACGACGCGCGTGTTGCTCCAGACGGTTTTGCAGGCGGTACAGGTAAGCGAAGCCCTGCTCCCAGCGTTGATGGCCGGACTTGACGTTGATATGCCCGGCCTGACTCAGAAAGCCTAGCTCGGCGCCCCAATGACGCGCCATCTCCATGGCACGCTGGGAGCTGACCGCAGGGTCGTTGTCAGAGCTGACGATCTGCGTCGGAAACGGCAATAGATCAGTAGGGATCGGCGCGAAATTACGCAATGCAGGCGGGCAATTCGGACGCTCGACGTCGGCCGGTGCCACCAGCAGTGCGCCCTGCACCTGACGCAAGGTTTCCAGCGGCGCGAGTCGAGCCCAGTGCGCGACCGTGACGCAACCCAGGCTGTGCGCGATCAGGATCACTGGCGTGTCATGCGCGGCAATCGTGCGTTGCAACTCACCCACCCAGTCTTCACGACGTGGCTTGAGCCAGTCGGCCTGCTCCACGCGCGTGCTGTTGGGCAGGCTGTTCTGCCAGTGGGTCTGCCAATGATCGTCAGGAGACCCTTGCCAGCCTGGCACGATCAGATACCGGATCGACTCGTTATGCATGGATTCGCCTCCTGCATGTATGCGTTCATGAAACGAGTATAGGGATGGAAGTTATATTCGCTAAGGAATAAGAAGCTATTTATTAATTCCCAAAACGAATATCGGCTGACAGACAAAAAAAGAGGCCACTCCCTGCCTTCGAGGAACGGCCTCTAATAAAAATCACTTTCAGGGCAAAGATTATCCGCACTTCGTTACAGGATTACGACGGCCTCAGGTTGCAGGCACAGTACGCGGACCCTGCTCGCCCGCAGTCAACGGCACTGTCTCGTCATGCTGCGGGACTTCACGGGCAACGTTCCACACCACAATCGCAGCGACGATGTCGAAAATCGCCAGCACCACGAACAGCGGGCTGTAGCCGATTTTGGTGACCAGCACGCCGAACACCATGGTGAATGCCGCCGCCCCGAAAAAGCCGAACATTCCGCCCATCCCGGTCGCCGTGGCCACCTCGTTTTTGCCGAATGAATCCGAGGTGATCGAATACAGCGCGCCCGACAGGGTCTGGTGAGCAAAACCACCGATGCACAACAAGGCAATGGCGGTGTAGGGACTTTCGACCAGCCCGATGCACGCTGGCCCGATCATGCAGGAGCAGCCGAACAGCATGACCATCTTGCGCGAGGTGAACAGCGACACCTTGCAGTACTTGTGGAACAACGGGCTGAGGTAGCCGCCCAGTACGCAGCCGATGTCAGCCGCCAGAAACGGCAGCCAGGCGAACATCGCGACTTCCTTGATGTTCATGTGGCGCTCGGTCATCAGGTACAGCGGAATCCACGCATTGAAGGTCTGCCAGGCAGGCTCGGAGAGTATTCGCGCCGAGGCAATTGCGTAGAAATTACGGTTTTTGAACAGTCGCTTCCAGCTGCCTTTCTGGGCAGGTGCGTCCTTCAGACGCGCTTCCTGGCCGCTGAGGATGTAGTCACGTTCGGCATCGCCCAGACGCTTCTGATCGCGCGGGTGTTTGTACAGCAGCAGCCACAGGCCGCTCCACACAATGCCCAGACCGCCGACAATCAGAAACGCCAGCTCCCAGCCACTCTGCAGAATGGCCCAGACCACCAGCGGCGGCGCAAGCAATGCGCCGAACGACGAACCGATGTTGAACCAGCCGATGGCGACCGAGCGCTCCTTGGCCGGAAACCATTCAGTGGTCGCCTTGACGCCGGCCGGCAGCCCCGCGGCTTCGGTCAGGCCGAGCATGCCGCGGAAGATCGCCAGACTCTGCCAGCCGGTTGCGAAGGCGGCAGCAGCGCAGGCGGCAGACCAGGCGATGGCGAAAATCGCAAAGCCCATCTTGGTGCCGATCAAATCGATGATGTAGCCCGCCACAGGTTGCATGATGGCGTAGCACAGTTGCCAGGCGACCACGATGTGCGCGTACTGCTCGGTGGAAATGCTCAGCTCGCTCATGAGCGTCGGAGCTGCGACGGACAGTGTGTTGCGTGCCAGGTAGTTGACCACCAGGCCGGCCGTGACCAGCCCCACCATCCACCAACGAATGCCTTTTATCTTCATCTCTTCACCCTGTTTATTTTTAGATTGGCGATGAGCGTCCCGCGGCCAAGGCCGTGAGGCGGCTGGTTTTATGTAACTTCAGATTACGGTTTCTGCAGAAGACTTTTAGGCGCTTTCTGCCGACGATCATGCGTAAAAACAGATTTTTCGTGCGAGAAGCACGCTTTTATGGCCTGAGAATTCAGACTGGTCATGAGGTTGTTACTCTTTGAATTATTTTTGTGGTTGTAATTTTTTTCGAGTCTTATGTTGTCGTACAACATAGTGAACTTATAGTCATTTGCCATTCCGGTGTCAAATGACAGAAACGCTATGACCTGCTTCAGCAATGGGTCAGGGAAGCATTGAGAGTGGGAGATACATTTTCGCGTCATACGACGACTGTGCAATCAGCGTCTGCACGCAGCTCGTTTGCGCCTATTGGGCATCACTCAGTGGTTACAGCACAGATATTTTCTGCATGACGGCAAGAAACGCGTCATGACACTTGCACAACTGTCACAAATGCTTTCATTCTTGAAGGCGGCGTCAGGCAAGGGAGTTGCCCGGTGAGACCTTATCGGCATGGGCCCGACGCTGAAGTCACCTCATGTCAGGAAGAGGCGTGCGCATGCCCGAGCCAAGCAGTCTCGCCAGCTGGACCCCCGCGCTGCGCAAGCAGCTTACTGCCCTGGGTATGGACAGCGATGCGTTGTGCCAGAGCGCGGGTATAGACCTGAATTTGCTCAGTGAACCCGGTGCGCAATTCTCGCCGGATGTCACCGCTGCGCTTTGGCAACGGGCAGTGCAAGCCAGCCTTGATCCGGCGCTGGGTTTGCGTGTTTCACGCTTTGTCAGCCCGACAGCGTTTCATGCGCTGGGCTACACGCTGGTCGCCAGCGGTTCGCTACGCGAAGTTTTCGAGCGCATCGTACGTTACCGCTCGATGGCCGAGGACTCTCTGGAGCTGGACTTCAGGACAGTCGGCGAGCGTTATGAATTTCGCTTCGGCACGCCGCCCTCCTGTCAGTCACCGGTGCATGAGCTGCTGGATGCATTTGCCGCCATTTACGTGCGCACCTGCCGCAATCGGCTCGGCCGGGGCTACGCGCCGCTTGCCGTGCACCTGCAGCGTCCGGCACCCGACGACCCGCGGCCCTGGCACGACCTGTTTCGCTCACCGGTCATGTTTGCGGCGCAGGAGAACTTGCTGGAGTTTGACGGTGATCAATTCGACAGCCACCTGGATGACGGCCCGGTACAGCTGAACGGCCAGGAATCCCAAGGGGATCCGTTACCGTCCCTGATCTGGGAGCAGCGCGTACGCTCGGCCATCGAAACCCTGCTACCGGACGGCGAGCCCACCGTCAGAAGCATTGCCGAAGCCCTGCACCTGAGCCCGCGCAACCTGCAGCGCCATCTGGCCGACGAGGGCTGCTGCTATGACCTGCTGCTCAACCAATGCCGCCAGAACCTGGCGCTGCTGCACATGAACGATCAACAAAGCTCGCTGAGCGAAATCGCCTACCTGCTGGGTTTTTCCGACACCGACTGCCTGAGCCGCGCCTTCAAACGCTGGACCGGGCTGACACCGGAACAGTACCGCAGCAGCGTGGTGCGTTGAGCGCTGATGGAGGACACACCATCGTGTCCGATGCTCAGCGTCCACTCTTGCTCAAGCGGCGCAGCGCACATCCATGACGCGGAGCGTCACGAAGGGCGTTCCCACGCTGGAGCGTGAGGAACGATAGGTGTCCGGGGGATCGCGAGCGTAACGCGCCCTGAAGAACACCATCGTACCCATGCTCCGCGTGGGTATGCCG
>NZ_JARVSW010000055.1:0-45347 GCF_030208985.1 Pseudomonas sp. MEJ108 | reverse complement strand
GCGCCAGGACTCAGCCGTCACTTACGTCGCACTCTGCGTCGTCTGTGCCATCGCGACAAAAAAGCGCTTTTATGCACGATAGTGTTCTTCTGGACATTTATCGCGCCTCACACTCCGCAGCGCTCACGCAAACTCCCCGAACTTCCAGATCCTTCCCGGCTCATAGCTAACAAGCCCATCCATACGGTTGCCCCATGGATCTTGTCGTTGCGCGCCCCGAAGGTTTGTACTGCCCACCCGGTGATTTCTATATCGATCCATGGCGTCCTGTCGAACGCGCCGTCATCACCCATGCGCATGGCGATCATGCCCGCACGGGCAACGAGCATTACCTGTCAGCCGCCAGTGGCGAGGGTATTCTGCGTTCGCGCCTTGGGCAGGACATTAATCTGCAGACTCTGGAGTACGGCGAAACCATCACCCATCACGGGGTGAAACTGAGCCTGCATCCGGCCGGGCATGTATTGGGGTCGGCGCAAGTGCGACTGGAGTACCAAGGCGAGGTCTGGGTTGCTTCCGGCGATTACAAAGTCGAGCCGGACGGCACCTGTGCGGCCTTCGAACCGGTGCGCTGCCATACCTTTATCACCGAATCGACCTTCGGCCTGCCGATCTATCGCTGGGCGCCGCAGGCGCAGATCTTCGAAGGCATCAACCAGTGGTGGCGTGCCAATGCAGCCCAGGGCAAGGCCAGTGTGTTGTTCGCTTACTCGTTCGGCAAGGCCCAGCGCATTCTGCACGGCATCGACGCGCAGATCGGACCGATTCTGGTCCACGGTGCCGTCGAGCCGCTGAACCGCGTGTATCGCGAGGGCGGCATCTACATCCCGGAAACCCAATACGCCGGCGATTTCAAAAAGACCGATCCCGCGCTGCGCCAGGCGTTGATCCTCGCCCCGCCTTCAGCGGGCGGCAGCAGCTGGATGAAGCGCTTTGGCGAATACAGCGATGCGTTTGCCAGCGGCTGGATGATGCTGCGCGGCACACGACGCCGGCGCGGTGTGGACCGCGGTTTTGTGCTGTCCGATCACGCCGACTGGCCGGGCCTGCTGTGGGCTGTGGAACAGACCGGCGCCGAACGCGTCATGGTGACCCACGGCTCGGTCGGCATACTGGTGCGTTACCTGCGTGAACTGGGTCTCGACGCACAGGGCTTCAGCACCGAATACGGCGATGAAGAAGACAGCAACCCGGCAGCCGGCGAACCCGAGGCGGCAGGCACGGGTGAGGCTCAGTCATGAAAGCCTTTGCTGAACTCTACGCACAGCTGGACGCGACCACTTCAAGCAACGCCAAACTCGCCGCAATGCGCGACTACTTCGAAAAGGCGGCAGCAGAGGACGCCGCTTGGGCGGTGTACTTTCTGTCAGGCGGCCGCCCACGGCAACTGGTGCCGACCCGGGTGCTGCGCGAACAGGCCATGACCCTGGCAAGTCTGCCGGAATGGCTGTTCGAAGAGAGCTATCAGGCGGTCGGCGACCTGGCGGAAACCCTGTCGCTGTTACTGCCCCAGGCCGACCACAGTAATGACGAAGGTCTGGCCACGTGGATGGAAGACAAGCTGTTGCCGTTGCGCGGCCTACCGCCTGAAGAACTCGCCGAGCGGCTGCCGATGTTCTGGTCGCAGTTGGACCGCAGCAGCCTGATGGTCTGCATCAAGCTGATCACCGGCAGCTTCCGCGTCGGCGTATCCAAGCTGCTGGTCACCCGTGCGCTGGCGGCGCTGGCAGACATCGACAGCAAACGCGTCGCACAACGGCTGGTGGGCTACACCGATCTATCGCACCGGCCCAGCGCCGAACGCTATTTGAAGCTGATCGCGCCGGAATCCGAAGATGAGCACGCCCAACGCGGTGGTCAGCCCTACCCGTTTTTTCTCGCCCACTCCCTGCAACAGCCCGCCGATCAGTTCGAGGCGTTGCTCGGTCCGGCACAGAACTGGCAGGTGGAATGGAAGTGGGACGGCATTCGCGCGCAACTGGTCAAACGCGACGGGCGCTTGTGGATCTGGTCACGCGGCGAAGAACTGGTGACCGACCGTTTTCCGGAGCTGCACAGCCTGGTGCAGTGCCTGCCGGACGGTACGGTGATCGACGGCGAAATCGTGGTCTGGAAAGCTCCCGATGCGAACCCCGATGCCGATGCGGATGCGGAGTTTGCCTTGAACAACGATGCTCCTGCGGCTGCGCCTTCGGTCCAACCGTTCGCCCTGCTGCAACAGCGCATAGGCCGAAAGACGCTGGGGAAAAAGATTCTTGCCGACGTTCCGGTCGTGGTGCTCGCCTATGACCTGCTGGAGTGGCAAGGCGATGACTGGCGCAGCCGCCCGCAACATGAACGCCGCTCGCAACTGGAAGCCTTGATCGAAACCTGCCAGAGCGAGGTGCTGATGCCCTCCCCGGTGCTCAGCGGCAAGGATTGGCTCGACCTGGCCACCCAGCGCGAAGCCTCCCGCAGCCTGGGCGTCGAGGGCATGATGCTCAAGGCTCGCGACTCGCTGTATGGCGTCGGTCGCACCAAGGACATGGGAGTGTGGTGGAAATGGAAAATCGACCCGTTCAGTGTCGATGCCGTGCTGATTTACGCGCAACGCGGTCACGGACGACGCGCCAGCCTGTACAGCGACTACACCTTTGCGGTGTGGGATGGCCCGCCCGAAACCAGTGAACGCACGCTGGTGCCGTTCGCCAAGGCCTACTCGGGGCTGACCGATGAAGAAATGCGCAAGGTCGACGCCATCGTTCGCAAGACGACGGTGGAGAAATTCGGGCCGGTCAGCAGCGTAACGCCGACGCTGGTGTTCGAGCTGGGCTTTGAAGGCATCGCCCTGTCGAAGCGCCACAAGAGCGGCATCGCAGTGCGTTTCCCGCGCATGCTGCGCTGGCGCCAGGACAAGCCCGTCGCCGAAGCCGACAGTCTGGCGACGCTGCAGGACCTGCTGAACTAGAGCACCAAAAAGGCGCACGCCAAATAGCGTGCACCTTTTTGAAACATCGAAGAACGAATCATCCCGCCTCCCTGCAGGAAACTTCCTGATTCGTTACCAATCTTCCGCTCTGTATCACCTGACACCGCACCTTGCGTAGGACCGGGCGATGAACACCAACCCTGTAAGCGCGCATGGGCGGCCAACTGCCAGCCGTTTATATGAAATAGCGACAACCCCTTACATTTCAAACGCACGTTCGTTCCTCTGGTTCGGAAATTGCTAACCAATGCCTATCTGGCACTTGCCGGTAGCACGCTTCGCGTATTCCCAACGCCCCATTTAAGGTTTTAAGGACTGAACAATGAAAAAAGCATGGCTGACTCTTTCTGCACTGGCTCTGTGCATCGCCGCCGGTAACACCATGGCCAAGGAATACAAGGAACTGCGCTTCGGCGTCGATCCATCTTATGCACCGTTCGAATCCAAAGCAGCCGACGGCAGCCTGGTCGGCTTCGATATCGATCTGGGCAACGCAATCTGCAAAGAGCTGAAAGTCAAATGCAAATGGGTCGAAAGCGACTTCGACGGCATGATCCCCGGCCTCAAGGCACGCAAATTCGACGGCGTTATCTCCTCGATGACCGTGACCCCTGCTCGCGAAAAAGTCATCGACTTCTCCAACGAGCTGTTCTCCGGCCCGACCTCGCTGGTGTTCAAGAAAGGTGCAGGCTTTACTGCCGACCCGGCCAGCCTGAAAGGCAAGACCGTGGGCTATGAGCAAGGCACCATCCAGGAAGCCTACGCCAAGGCGGTACTGGACAAGGCCGGTATCTCCACCAAGGCCTATGCCAACCAGGATCAGGTTTACTCCGACCTGACCTCGGGCCGTCTCGACGCCTCGATCCAGGACATGCTGCAGGCCGAACTGGGCTTCCTGAAATCGCCAGCCGGTGCTGACTACGAAGTCAGCAAGCCTATCGACAGCGAACTGCTGCCAGCCAAAACCGCTATTGGCATTGCTCAGGGCAACAAGGAACTCAAGGCGTTGCTGGACAAAGGCATCGAGGCGATGCACAAAGACGGCACCTACGCTGAAATCCAGAAAAAACACTTTGGCGACCTGAACCTCTACAGCGGTAAATAACACCCCGACGCCCATCGATTTCGGCGATCATTCGTCGCCCGATCGGTGGGCGTTTTTGTTGGTAACAAGGCCTATCCATGCTCGATGCACTCATGCAAAACCTGGGACTCTCGGCATTCAGCCTGAAGGGCTTTGGCCCGCTGTTGCTGGAAGGCACCTGGATGACCGTCAAACTGGCTGTGCTGTCGCTTGCGCTGAGCATTTTGCTCGGACTGATCGGGGCCAGCGCCAAACTGTCGAGCTCTGCGCTGCTGCGCGTGCCGGCGCAAATTTACACGACACTGATCCGCGGTGTTCCGGACCTGGTGTTGATGCTGCTGATTTTCTACAGCCTGCAAACCTGGCTCACCATGCTGACCGACGCGATGGAATGGGAATACATCGAGATCAACCCGTTCGGCGCAGGCGTCATCACGCTGGGCTTCATCTATGGTGCGTACTTCACCGAGACCTTTCGCGGCGCGATTCTGTCCGTGCCTCGCGGTCAGGTGGAGGCAGCGACCGCCTATGGATTGAAACGCGGCCAGCGCTTTCGTTACGTCGTGTTCCCGCAGATGATGCGTTACGCGCTGCCGGGGATCGGCAACAACTGGCAGGTGCTGCTCAAGGCGACTGCGCTGGTATCGATCATCGGCCTGGCTGACCTGGTCAAGGCGTCACAGGATGCGGGCAAGAGCACCTATCAGCTGTTCTACTTTCTGGTGCTGGCAGCATTGATCTACCTGCTGATCACCAGCGCCTCGAACTTCGCCCTGCGTTGGGCTGAGCGGTATTACGCCGCAGGCAGCCGGGAGGCACAGCGATGATCGAATTGCTGCAGGAATACTGGAAACCCTTCCTTTATACAGATGGCGTCAACGTCACCGGCCTGGCGATGACCATGTGGCTGCTCAGCGCCTCCATCGCTATCGGCTTCTGCGTGTCGATCCCGCTGTCGATTGCGCGGGTGTCGAGAAACCGCTGGGTGCGCTGGCCGGTGCAGTTCTACACCTACCTGTTTCGCGGCACGCCCCTCTATATACAGCTGCTGATCTGCTACACCGGCATTTACAGCCTTGCCGCGGTGCGTGAACAGCCGATGCTCGATGCGTTCTTTCGCGATGCGATGAACTGCACGATCCTGGCCTTCACGCTGAACACCTGCGCCTACACCACGGAGATCTTTGCCGGGGCGATCCGCAGCATGGCCCACGGCGAAGTCGAAGCGGCCAAGGCCTACGGCCTGACCGGCTGGAAGCTTTATGCTTACGTGATCATGCCGTCAGTGCTGCGCCGCTCTCTGCCTTATTACAGCAACGAAGTGATCCTGATGCTGCACTCGACCACCGTGGCCTTTACCGCCACGGTGCCGGACATCCTGAAAGTGGCGCGGGATGCCAACTCCGCCACCTTCATGACCTTCCAGTCCTTCGGTATCGCCGCCGTCATGTACCTGACCGTGACGTTCATTCTGGTCGGGCTGTTCCGCCTTGCCGAACGCCGCTGGCTGGCCTTTCTCGGCCCGGCCCATTAATCAGGACTGAACATGCGCCATCACACCCATGACTTGCTGTCGCCAGTGCCCGGCACTGGCCGGCAAATCCACAGCTTCCATTACGGGCCGCAAAACGGCGCCGGCAAAGTCTATATCCAGGCATCGCTGCATGCCGACGAGCTACCGGGCATGCTGGTGGCCTGGTACCTGAAGCAGCGTCTGGCCGAACTGGAAAACGCCGGTCGTCTGTTGGGCGAAATCGTTGTGGTGCCCGTCGCCAATCCGATCGGTCTGGAACAGGTGCTGATGGACACCCCGCTGGGCCGCTACGAGCTGGAAAGCGGGCAGAACTTCAATCGCGGGTTCAGCGACCTCGGCACTCAGGTCGGTGATGACATCGAAACCCGACTGACTAACGACGCAGAGCACAACCGCGCGCTGGTAAGGGACAGCCTGCTGGCGGCGCTGAATGCCGTACCGGCGACCACACAGCTGCATTCGTTGCGCCTCACCCTGCAGCGCCTGGCCTGCGATGCCGACATGGTGCTGGACCTGCACTGTGATTTCGAGTCGGTCGAGCACCTGTACACCACGCCCGAGGCCTGGCCGAAAGTCGAACCGTTATCACGCTACCTGGGCGCGCAAGCCAGCCTGCTGGCGACCGACTCAGGCGGGCAGTCGTTCGATGAGTGCTTCACCCTGGTCTGGTGGCAATTGCAGCAACGCTTTGGCGAGCGCTTTCCGATTCCCATGGGCAGCTTTTCAGTGACCCTGGAGCTGCGCGGGCAAGGCGATGTCAACCATGCGCTGGCCAGCCGCGACTGTCAGGCGATCATTCATTACCTGATCGATGCCGGCATCATTGACGGCGATCTGCAGCCGCTGCCCGAACTGCTCTACCCCGCTACGCCACTGGCAGCGGTCGAACCGGTGGCTACGCCGGTCGGCGGCCTGCTGGTGTTCTGCGCGATGCCCGGCGAACACGTCGAAGCCGGCCAGCTGATTGCCGAGGTCATCGACCCGATCAGCGACACCGTGACCTGCATCCATGCCCTCAACGCAGGCCTGCTGTATGCGCGTTCCCTGCGCCGCATGGCGACTGCCGGCATGGTCATTGCGCATATCGCCGGTACCCACGCCTATCGCAGCGGCTATCTACTTTCTCCTTGAGGACCTGTCATGTACAAACTGACCATCGATGGCCTGCACAAAAGCTATGGCGACAACCACGTGCTCAAAGGCGTATCGCTCAAGGCCAGCAGCGGTGACGTCATCTGTCTGATCGGCGCCAGTGGCTCCGGCAAGAGTACCTTTTTGCGCTGCATCAATTTTCTCGAACAACCCAGTGACGGGGCGATGAGCCTGGATGGCAAGCAAGTGCGCATGGTCAGCGACAAGGACGGTATGCGCGTTGCCGACCCGGATGAGCTGCAGCGTATCCGCACGCGGCTGGCGATGGTGTTTCAGCACTTCAACCTGTGGGCGCACATGACCGTGCTGGAAAACATCACCATGGCGCCGCGCCGGGTGCTGGGCGTGCCCAAGGCCGAAGCCGAGGCTCGCGCGCGCAAATACCTGGAAAAGGTCGGTCTGCCGGAGCGTGTCGCCGATCAGTACCCCGCGTTTCTCTCCGGCGGTCAACAGCAGCGCGTGGCCATCGCCCGTGCGCTGGCGATGGAGCCGGAAATCATGCTCTTCGACGAGCCTACATCCGCGCTGGACCCGGAGCTGGTCGGTGAAGTGCTGAAGGTCATTCAAGGCCTGGCTGAAGAAGGCCGGACGATGATTCTGGTGACTCACGAAATGGGCTTTGCCCGCAAGGTGGCGAGCCAGGTGGTATTCCTGCACCAGGGCCAGATCGAAGAATCCGGTCATCCGGACGAAGTCCTCAACAACCCGAAAAGCGAGCGTTTGCAGCAGTTCTTGAGCGGCAATCTGAAGTAGCACTGATTGCTGCGTACACACGTCTGGATCCCCCCTCAAATCTCGTTCACACGCTCCCGTGGGAATGCACTTCATGACGTTCCGCGTCATCAAGAGGACGCAAAGCGTCCGGAACGGCATACCGACGCGGAGCATCGGCACGATGGTGTTATCCCCGACGACTATCGTTCCTCACGCTCCAGCGTGGGAACGCACTTCGTGACGCTCCGCGTCATCAAGAGGACGCGGAGCGTCCAGAACGGCATGCCGACGCGGAGCATCGGCACGATAGTCAGTTGGATTCAATCTCGTTCCTCACGCTCCAGCATGGGAATGCATTTCATGACGCTCCGCGTCATCAAGAGGACGCAGAGCGTCCAGAACGGCATGCCAACGCATCGGCACGATGGTGTTATCCCTGACGACTATCGTTCCTCACGCTCCAGCGTGGGAACGCATTTCATGACGCTCTGCGTCATCAAGAGGACGCAGAGCGTCCAGAACGGCATGCCGACGCAGAGCATCGGCACGATGGTGTTATCCCTGACGACTATCGTTCCTCACGCTCCAGCGTGGGAATGCACTTCGTGACGCTCCGCGTCATCAAGAGGACGCGGAGCGTCCGGAACGGCATGCCGACGCGGAGCATCGGCACGATAGTCATGGTGTTACCCCTGACGACTATCGTTCCTCAAGCTCCAGCGTGGGAACGCATTTCATGACGCTCCGCGTCATCAAGAGGACGCAGAGCGTCCGGAACGGCATGCCGACGCGGAGCATCGGCACGATAGTCATGGTGTTACCCCTGACGACTATCGTTCCTCAAGCTCCAGCGTGGGAACGCATTTCATGACGCTCCGCGTCATCAAGAGGACGCAGAGCGTCCGGAACGGCATGCCGCCGCGGAGCATCGGCACGATAGGCAATCCAGGAACGATCAGCCACATAACCATTTAAACTATTACCCTTTCTCTGCTGTCTCTGACTTAACGCCACTCAGAGCACACTCAGACGGATGAGCAGACCCACCGATTTCGCTCGACGATGGTTTCTCGCCCGGGGCTGGAAGCCCTTTGCGTTTCAGAAAGAGGTCTGGGCAGCGGTGAAGAATGGCGAGTCCGGTTTGCTGCATGCCAGCACCGGCTCGGGCAAGACCTACGCCGTGTGGTTCGCCGCGCTCAACCGCTTCGCCAAAGCCAATACGCTCACCGCTGACAACAAACCCCGCAAACGCAAACCGCCTGCTGAACCGCTGAGTGTCCTGTGGATAACGCCCATGCGCGCCCTGGCCGCCGATACCGCCCGGGCCCTTGAGGCGCCACTGGCCGAACTGGATATCCCTTGGTCGGTCGGCTTGCGCACCGGCGATACCAGCGGCAGTGAACGCGCCCGGCAGAGCCGGCGGCTGCCCTCGGCCTTGATCACCACCCCTGAAAGCCTGACGCTGCTGCTGACCCGTGCCGACGCTCAGGTCGCCTTGTCGACGCTGAAGATGGTGGTGGTGGACGAATGGCACGAGCTGATCGGCAACAAGCGCGGCGTGCAGTTGCAACTGGCCCTTGCCCGCCTGAGGCGCTGGAATCCAAAGCTGATCGTGTGGGGCATTTCCGCGACGCTGGGTAATCAGCAACACGCGCAGCAGGTACTGATCGGCGACGGCGGCGTGACCGTGCAAGGCAAGATCGTCAAGGACTTGCAGGTCGATACGCTGTTGCCGTCTTCCATCGAACGCTTCCCGTGGGCCGGGCACATGGGCTTGCGCATGTTGCCGCAGGTCGTCGCCGAGGTGGAAAGCAGCGCGAGCTGTCTGGTGTTCACCAACACCCGGGCGCAGTCGGAAATATGGTATCAGGCGCTACTGGAAGCCCGCCCCGACTGGGCCGGGCTGATTGCCCTGCACCATGGATCGCTGGCCCGAGAGGTCCGCGACTGGGTCGAACGCGCGTTGAAAGAAGGCGCACTCAAGGCCGTGGTATGCACCTCCAGCCTGGACCTGGGCGTGGACTTTCTGCCGGTCGAGCGCGTGTTGCAAATCGGCTCGCCCAAAGGTGTCGCGCGCCTGATGCAGCGCGCCGGTCGTTCGGGCCACGCGCCGGGTCGCCCTTCGCGCGTGACGCTGGTGCCGACCCACAGCCTGGAACTGGTCGAAGCCGCTGCTGCACATGACGCCGTCGAAGCTCGGATGATCGAGCCCCGTGAGTCACCACATCAGCCGCTGGACGTGCTGGTCCAGCACCTGGTCAGCATCGCCCTGGGCGGTGGTTTTCTGCCCGATGAACTGCTGGGCGAAGTACGCAGCGCCTGGGCTTACCGCAACCTCAGCGACGAGCAATGGCAATGGGCGCTGGCGTTTGTCCGCAACGGCGGCCACTCACTGACCGCCTACCCCGATTACCGCCGCGCCGAACCCGACGAGGACGGCGTCTGGCGGGTCCCTGATGCGCGTCTTGCCAGACGCCACCGCATGAGCGTGGGGACCATCGTCAGTGAGGCCACCGTCAACCTGAAATACTGGAAAAAAGGCGGCGGTGGTGGCTCGCTGGGCAGCGTCGAGGAAGGCTTTATCGCCAGACTCAAACCCGGTGACGGCTTTCTGTTCGGCGGACGCTTACTGGAATTGGTTCGAGTAGAAAACATGACGGCCTACGTCAAGCGCGCGACCGGCAAGAAAGCCGCCGTGCCACGCTGGAATGGCGGTCGGATGCCGCTGTCCAGCGAACTGGCAGATGCAGTGGTGGAGAAGTTCGATGCCGCTGCGCGGGGCCAATTCAACAGCCCGGAAATGCGCGCCATCAAACCCCTGCTGGAAGTGCAGCAGCACTGGTCAGGGCTGCCGAGACGCGACACGTTGCTGGCCGAGACACTCAAATCCCGCGAAGGCTGGCATCTATTCCTCTACCCGTTCGCCGGCCGTCATGTGCACCTGGGGCTGGGCAGCCTGCTGGCCTGGCGCCTGAGCCGGCATCGGCCGCTGACTTTTTCCATCGCCGTCAACGACTACGGGCTCGAGCTGCTCAGCGCCAGCGAGATCGACTGGACGCAGACGTTGCAGGCCGAGCTGTTCAGCGAAACGGATCTTTTACCCGATATCATCGCCAGCCTGAACGCTGGCGAGCTGGCCCTGCGGCGCTTTCGGGAAATCGCGCGTATCTCCGGGTTGGTGTTTTCCGGCTACCCTGGCGCGGCCAAGAGCAATCGTCAGCTTCAGGCATCCAGCGGACTGTTTTTCGAGGTGTTCAAGCAATACGACGCTGACAACATGCTGCTGACTCAGGCCGAACAGGAAGTCCTGCGTCAGGAACTGGACCTGCAGCGCCTGGAGCTGACGTTGCGCCAGATCAACAGCCGCACGCTGGACCTGCACGCTATAAAACGCGCGACCCCGCTGGCCTTTCCACTGCTGGTCGAACGCTTTCGCGAAAGCCTCAGTTCGGAGAAACTTGCCGACCGCATCGCGCGCATGGTTCGCGATCTGGAGAAAGCCGCTGGCCCGGAGCCTGAACGATGACGCCGTATCTTGCTGTCACGCTGGCAGGAGAAGAACTGTGGTTGCTGGCCGACAAGGCCATCTACTACCCTGCCGAACGATCCTTGCTGATTGCCGACGCGCACTTTGGCAAGGCGGCCGCCTATCGCAAGCTCGGCCAACCGGTGCCGCACGGCACTACACAGGCGAATCTGCGCCGCCTGGACAGCCTTCTGAATGCCTATCCCTGCGATCATCTGATCTTTCTGGGCGATTTCCTGCACGCGCCGGAGTCTCACGCAGTCGGCACCTTGGCAGCGCTGGAACAATGGCGGGCAGAGCGCTCGACACTGCGCATCACACTCATCCGCGGCAACCACGACAAGCGGGCCGGCGACCCGCCTGCCTACCTGGGCATCGATGTGGTTCCCGAGCCCTTGGCGCTTGGGCCCTTTGCCCTGCAGCACGAGCCCGATGCGCACCCTGACCTGCATGTACTGGCCGGGCATGTTCATCCGGTGTATCGGCTAAACGGTCGCGGTCGGCAAAGCTTGCGGCTGGCGTGCTTCTACCTGGGCCAGCGCGTCAGCCTGCTGCCGGCCTTCGGTGAATTTACCGGCGGTTTTCAGATTCGCCCGGCACCGGACAGCACGATCTATGTGACCGGCGGTGATGCAGTGTGGCGAGTGGCATAGCGGCAACGGTCGCCACATACAAAACTGCCTGCCGCTCGCGAGCGCAGCAGGCAGTTTTGTGATGATCAGGCCACAGGTGCGGGTGGCGGCTCGTCAGGAACAGTAGGACCGCCTGGCTCGGTAGGCTCCGGGAACGGCGTGTCGGGGCCTGGATCACCCGGGATCCCGCCGCCGACCATGTTCAGCTCCGGGCTGAGATCGGAATGAGCCATCAATGACCAGGCGAGTAACCCGATCTCGTTAAGCGGAGATTGAACCTGTTCAGAGATTTTGAAAGTAGTCTTCATAGGGCACTCCAGATCAAAGGCCGTCGCACGTAATGAATTATGCGAAAGCATGTGAGCAGATAGAGTGCGAAATAGAGTATTAATTCAATTCCACTAGTCACCTGGACCGCAAATCAGGTACGCGGCAGGGTGACGCCACGCTGGCCCTGGTACTTGCCACCCCGATCCTTGTAGGAGACTTCACACTCCTCATCGGACTCCAGGAACAGCATCTGCGCCACACCCTCGTTGGCGTAGATCTTGGCCGGCAGTGTCGTGGTGTTGGAAAACTCCAGCGTCACATGGCCTTCCCACTCAGGCTCGAGCGGCGTGACATTGACGATGATGCCGCAGCGCGCGTAGGTGCTCTTGCCCAGGCAGATGGTCAGAACGTTACGCGGAATGCGGAAATATTCGACGGTGCGCGCCAGTGCGAACGAGTTGGGAGGGATGATGCATACGTCGCTCTTGATATCGACGAAGCTTTTTTCATCGAAGTTTTTCGGATCGACCGTGGCCGAATTGATGTTGGTGAACACCTTGAATTCGTCGGCGCAACGCACGTCGTAGCCGTAACTGGACACCCCGAAAGAGATCACCCGATCAGCACCTTCGCCACGTACCTGGCGCTCTACGAAGGGCTCGATCATCCCGTGTTCCTGCGCCATGCGGCGAATCCACTTGTCCGATTTGATGCTCATGGCGGTGTCCTGAATAGCGAGGTGAAAAAGATATCCGGCATCTTACCGGGCTGAGGCCGACGGTTCAAAGGCAACAGATCGCGAGTTTGCGTGACCGGCCGGGCTGTTTCGCCGCGAATGGAAATAATCATCAACAGACCATTGGCACGTTCGGAAAAAAGGGTTAAGGTGGCGTCACTGTGTTGCTTGTGTCACTGAGAATCTCTACACGATGTTGAATTTCGATCCAACCATCTCCATGAATTTTCCAGCTCTTTGCACTCAGTCTCGGCCAGGGCTCTTCCTACGCCGCAGTTAACTTTGTCCAAGGAGATTTACTATGTCCAATCGCCAAACTGGTACCGTTAAGTGGTTCAACGATGAAAAAGGCTTCGGCTTCATCACTCCACAATCCGGTGACGACCTGTTCGTGCACTTCAAAGCTATCCAATCCGACGGCTTCAAAAGCCTGAAAGAAGGCCAACAGGTTTCTTTCATCGCTACCCGCGGTCAGAAAGGCATGCAAGCTGAAGAAGTTCAAGTTATCTAACTTGTACTGATTCGCTTAAAAACCCCGCCCTTAAAAGCGGGGTTTTTTATTGTCCGTCTTTTGACCTCTCGCGGCTTGAGCACCTCCTGCACAGCTGACCGGAACGAGAGAAGCACCTCCCCCGCCCGATCACCGCCATGCAATCAGTCGTCGCTTACCGAAATGGTCGGCATGGCCGGACTTGCAGCTTCCTGCAACACGATCCGTGCACCGACGTGGCGTGCCAGTTCCTGATACACCATCGCAATCTGACTCTCCGGCTCGGCAATCGCCGTAGGCTTGCCGCCATCTGCCTGCTCGCGAATCAGCATCGACAGCGGCAGTGACGCCAGCAGTTCGACATCGTACTGCGTCGCCAGCTTCGCGCCGCCACCCTCACCGAACAGATGCTCGGCATGGCCGCAGTTGGAGCAAATGTGCACCGCCATGTTTTCCACTACGCCCAGCACCGGAATGTTGACCTTGCGGAACATCTCGACACCTTTTTTCGCATCCAGCAAAGCCAGATCCTGTGGTGTGGTGACAATTACGGCACCGGCGACCGGGACTTTCTGCGCGAGCGTCAACTGGATATCACCGGTGCCGGGCGGCATGTCGATGACCAGATAATCCAGATCATTCCAGGCAGTCTGCGTGACCAGTTGCAGCAACGCCCCTGAAACCATCGGCCCGCGCCAGACCATCGGCGTATTGTCGTCGGTCAGAAAAGCCATCGACATCACCTCGATGCCATGCGCCTCGACCGGCACGAACCACTTCTGATCCTTGATCTTCGGTCGCGTACCTTCGGGAATACCGAACATCACCCCTTGGCTCGGTCCGTAGATATCGGCATCGAGGATTCCGACGCGAGCGCCCTCGCGAGACAGCGCCAAGGCCAGATTGGCGGCGGTAGTGGACTTGCCGACACCGCCCTTGCCGGACGCGACGGCGACAATGTTTTTCACATTGGCAAGCCCCGGAATCTGGCTCTGCGCCTTGTGCGCGCTGATCACGCTGCTGATGGCGACCGTGGCCGAACTGACACCGTCCAGATTCTCGATGGCAGTTTTCAACACGTGCGCCCAACCGTTCCTGAACAGGTCGGCGGCATAGCCCAATTCGAGTTGCACGCTGACCTGCGCCCCCTGAATATCGATGGACCGCACGCAACCGGCAGTGACCGGATCCTGATTCAGATAGGGGTCGGTGTACTGGCGAAGAATCGTCTCCACCGCTGCGCGATTGACTGCGCTCATGGGCTTACTCCGTAAAAAGACTGACTGGAACAGCCGACTATCGTACCTGTTCTGCCAGCAGCCCACATGATTTCACTGAACTGCGCCCAACCTTTCAGGAGCATTCCCACAACCGCACGGGTGAAAAAAATCGTTCAGACCTTTATAGTGGCCGGTCTCCGTTTCACTTCAAGTAGCCGAGCCCCATGTCCGAGCCACGCAAGATTCTCGTTACCAGCGCCCTGCCCTATGCCAATGGTTCCATTCACCTTGGCCACATGCTCGAGTACATCCAGACCGACATGTGGGTGCGTTTTCAGAAGCACCGCGGCAATCAATGCATTTATGTCTGCGCGGACGACGCCCATGGCTCGGCAATCATGCTGCGCGCCGAAAAGGAAGGCATTACGCCAGAGCAACTGATCGCCAACGTCAAGGCCGAGCACAGCGCCGACTTTGCCGACTTCCTGGTGGAATTCGATAATTTCCACTCGACGCACTCGGACGAGAACCGCGAGCTGTCGAGCATGATCTACAAGCGTCTGCGCGATGCCGGTCATATCGCGACGCGCTCGGTCACCCAGTACTTCGACCCGGAAAAGAAAATGTTCCTGGCCGACCGTTTCATCAAGGGCACCTGCCCGAAATGCGCGACCGAGGACCAGTACGGCGACAACTGTGAAAAGTGCGGCGCCACCTATGCCCCGACGGACCTCAAAGACCCCAAGTCGGCGATTTCCGGGGCCACGCCGGTGCTCAAGGACTCGAAGCACTTCTTCTTCGACCTTCCTGCATTCGACGCCATGCTCAAGAGCTGGACACGCAGTGGCACCCTGCAGGACGCCGTTGCCAACAAGATCGCCGAATGGCTGGACAGCGGCCTGCAGCAGTGGGACATCTCCCGCGATGCGCCCTATTTCGGCTTTGAAATTCCCGACGAGCCCGGCAAATACTTTTACGTGTGGCTCGATGCGCCGATCGGCTACATGGCCAGCTTCAAGAACCTGTGCGCGCGTCGTCCGGACCTGGACTTCGATGCTTACTGGGGAAAGGGCGCGACCACCGAGCTCTATCACTTCATCGGCAAGGACATCGTCAACTTCCATGCGCTGTTCTGGCCAGCCATGCTGGAAGGTGCTGAGTTGCGCACACCGACCGGCATCAACGTCCACGGCTACCTGACCGTCAATGGTCAGAAGATGTCGAAGTCGCGTGGCACCTTTATCAAGGCGCGCACCTACCTCGACCACCTGCCGCCCGAGTACCTGCGCTATTACTACGCGTCGAAGCTGGGCCGTGGCGTCGACGACCTGGACCTGAACCTCGAAGACTTCGTGCAAAAGGTCAACTCCGACCTGATCGGCAAGGTCGTCAACATCGCCAGCCGTTGCGCCGGGTTCATTCACAAGGGCAACGCCGGTGTGATGGTCGAAGCCAATGCGGCGCCCGAACTGACCGACGCGTTTCTGACGGCTGCACCCAGCATCGCCGACGCCTACGAAGCCCGCGACTTCGCCCGCGCCATGCGCGAGACCATGGCCCTGGCGGACCGTGCCAATGCCTACATCGCGGAGAAAGCGCCATGGGCGCTGGCCAAACAGGAAGGCAAGCAGGATGAGGTCCAGGCCGTATGCGCGCTGGGCATCAACCTGTTCCGCCAGCTGGTGATTTTCCTCAAGCCGGTCCTGCCGAATCTGGCCGCCGATGCAGAAAAATTCCTCAACGTCGAACCACTGACCTGGGAAGACCACAAGACCCTGCTGGCCAATCATCAGCTCAACCCGTTCTCGGCACTGATGACCCGTATTGATCCGGTCAAGGTCGAGGCCATGGCCACTGCCTCCAAGGAAGACCTGACCGCTACCGACTCGTCGGCGGACACCGCGCCTGCCGGTAATGGCGAACTTGCCAAGGACCCGCTGTCGGCGGAAATCGACTTTGACGCCTTTGCCGCCATCGACCTGCGCGTCGCGCTGATTCTCAAGGCCGAACATGTAGAGGGTGCCGACAAACTGCTGCGCCTGACCCTGGACATCGGCGACGAGCAGCGCAATGTCTTTTCCGGCATCAAGAGCGCCTACCCGAACCCGTCCGAACTCGAAGGCCGTCTGACCATGATGATCGCCAACCTCAAGCCGCGAAAAATGCGTTTCGGTATTTCGCAGGGCATGGTGATGGCTGCAGGCCCCGGCGGTGAGGAGATCTATCTGCTCAGCCCGGACAGCGGCGCCAAGCCAGGCCAGCGCATCAAGTAAACGACGCGAGGCCCGGTATCCTGCCATCAGGCGGATACCGGGCCTTTGCGCATTCGCAAGCTCCCTGATCTGTCCGATAATGCTGCTCTCTCGATAGACAGAACACCTGTTGGTCACCTGGCAAGACCATGACTGAATTGATTCGCCTGCTTCCCGACGTGGACCTCATCCGCAGTATCGACGCCCTCCTGCCGCAGACTCAGTGCGGCAAGTGCGGCCATCCCGGCTGCAAGCCTTACGCCGAAGGTATCGCTGGCGGTGAAGCCATCAACAAATGCCCACCGGGCGGCGACGAAACGATAGTCCAGCTGGCCGAACTGCTGTCTGTTCCGGTCCTGACACTGGACCTGCAACGCGGCACTGCACCTGCGCAGGTTGCCTTCATTCGCGAAGCAGAGTGCATCGGTTGTACCAAATGCATTCAGGCCTGCCCCGTGGACGCCATTCTCGGCGCAGCCAGGCTGATGCACACCGTGATTATCGATGAATGCACAGGCTGTGATCTGTGCATTGCTCCATGCCCGGTGGATTGCATTGAAATGCACCCGCTGCCACTGGCAACGGTCACGCCCGTCGTGGGTGGTCTGGCCCCTACTCCCGAGCTGCAGGAGGCGCGGCAGCGCAAGCGTAGCCATGCGCGGATGCGTTTCGAAGCCCGAAATGCACGCTTGCACCGCGAGCAGCAAACGCGGCTGGCAGAGCGCCTTGCGCGGTCGCAGCGCGTTGAATCCGCTCGTGACGTGCTGCCTCGATCCGCCGCCGCCCTCGCCCGGAACGACAAGCCTGCCGGTCCGGATGAAGCAGTGAAAAAAGCCCGGATTGCCCTGGCCATGAGCCGCGCGCAGCTCAACAAGTCACTCAAGGCATTTGGGCACCCTCCCATTGCGGAGCAGGCCGCCAGGCTTGTGGAATTGCAGCGCGAATACGAAGCTGCCGAGCAGGCACTTGCAGCGCTTCTACCGCTCCCCGCACAGGCTCATTCCGAGGAAAAGCTCCGCCCATGAATGCCGCAAAACGCCAGGAAATCTTTCGCAGGCTGCATGAGGACAATCCGGACCCAAAAACCGAATTGGCCTACACCACGCCTTTCGAACTGTTGATAGCCGTCATCCTTTCCGCCCAGGCCACCGACGTAAGCGTCAATAAGGCGACTGCCAGGCTCTACCCGATAGCCAACACCCCACAGGCCATCTATGAACTGGGTGTAGAGGGGCTTTCCGAGTACATCAAGACCATCGGCCTCTACAACAGCAAAGCCAAAAACGTGATCGAAACCTGCCGCATGCTGGTGGAACTGCACAACGGTGAAGTACCGCAAACCCGAGAAGCACTCGAGGCGTTGCCGGGCGTCGGGCGCAAAACCGCTAACGTTGTGCTCAACACCGCTTTCCGCCAGATCGCGATGGCGGTGGACACGCATATCTTCCGCGTCAGCAACCGCACAGGCATCGCGCCAGGGAAAAATGTGGTGGAAGTGGAAAGGCAACTGATGAAATTTGTGCCGAAAAACTACCTGCTCGACGCTCATCACTGGCTGATTCTGCACGGGCGCTACGTTTGCCAGGCCCGTAAACCGCGATGTGGCAGTTGCCGTATAGAAGACCTGTGCGATTACAAGGCAAAAACGTCCGACGATTGAGCCAGACAGCTCATTGCTGTCCTGGCGATTGAAAAAATCTTTTTTACCGACCTGTGGATTGTCGATATAAGAAGCGCCAGAGAGCCCAAGCCCTGGAGTCGACTTCATGAGCAATGACAACGAACAACTGGATGTAGACGACGACCTTGTCTCCATCGACACGGACGACACAGAACCCGCGACTGTCGAGCCAGCGAAGACCAACCTGAGCAAACGACGCACCATCGACAACCTGCTTGAAGAGCGGCGTTTGCAGAAGCAGTTGGCTGATTACGACTTCGATTTCTAGGCAGGCCTGAAATCCCGCATTGACTCCCTGCTCGATCAAGACATTTGAAGCCTCTCGCAGAAGAGGCTTCAATACGTGATCAATACAGGAAATGAATACTGAATGGCTGACCTGCATGGCCAGGCATCAGCCACAACCCTTTTCGACAATCCCTACTCAGACAAGCCCGTTACGCTGGGCGAGCTCGATCAGATCGACCAGCGAATGCGCGTTGAGCTTGAGCAACAAACGCGTTTTATAGGTGCTGACGGTCTTGTTGCTCAGAAACATGCCGTCTGCAATTTCCTTGTTGGTCTTGCCTCGAGCCAACTGCTGCAGAACCATCATCTCCCTGCCGGAAAGTCGGTCGACCATGTCCGACTCACTCGCGTTGCCCATACTGGAGCGAACGGTGTGCAATGCCTGGTTGGGAAAGTAGCTGTACCCTGACAGTACCGCCTTGATGGCACTGAGAAGTTCGGTCAGATCCTGCTGTTTGCAGACATAGCCGGCGGCCCCGGCCTGCATGCAGCGCATGGAGAAATGGCCTGGCGCCTGGGAGGTCAGGATCAGCACCTTGAATGGCAGCGTCATGGCTGACAGACGGGCAATCACCTCCAGCCCGTCGAGCTTGGGGATACCGATATCAAGAATGACGATATCCGGGAGGTGCTCACGCGCCAGTTGCAGCGCATCCACACCGTTGTCAGTCTCCGCGATGACCTCATAGCCATGACGCTCCATCAGCATGCGTACAGCAAGGCGAATGACGGGATGATCATCCACGATCAGCACTTTATTCATGGGCAGTCCATTTTTCGCTATTCGAATTTTCAGAGCCAGCACAATAACTTAGTCGTTTACTGCTTTGCATGGCGCTCACCCTTGTGGACTGACAGCCAAAGACCGTTCCTACAATTACAGCAGAAACTTCCTACAATACTTGGCAGGAACGTACATTTTTTATTAATTCTCACAAAGCCTTCCTTTTGGGAACCTGGTGAATGTGTTGCTGATAGCCGCGGCACAAGCATCGCAACATCAGTAGATAAATGCGTGCAACAGGCGCCCACCGAACGCTTACATTCAAAGGTGACCCTGCCACACCGGTTAAAAGTATTGCCGGAACATTCCTGCATCAGTGTCACAAACCGACCAATACATGGCTTATCGCCAGCAATGTAAAACCAATTCCCTTTAGCTGAATCATTAAGAAAACAGGTCGTTCCCTGTGCCCGATAGAGCACAGCTGCTGTCACAGCCCCTTGTAACCGGTCTGCGGAGTGGAAAGCGACACCTGCACATAACGCCCCTGTAGCAGGGCGACTGAAAAGCTTCTGCATGCGGATGCCCTAGCCTGCAGACATATGATCGAAGACTACTGGATGCATCCCACACGCTAAATACGTAAACAAGGTTTAAAAATTACACATTATTTACAGATTTTCGTACAAATATTTATTTAAGGAAAGACCTCACAGAACAGCAAGAAAAATCCTACAAACAAAACGCACGGCAGCAACGTGCCACACCGCTACGAACCGCTCATTGACATGTCTATGCTCAACAAGCCCACAGTCTCACTGTCGCAAAATCTTACATACACACTAGCATTAGCCTACATCATTCAAGACCATCAGTAGGTCTTTCGACAAGTAGCAAATACCATTTTTCATTTCAAAGCCAGACGCATTCTTTCGAATAGGAAACGGACTACACGATTAGCGGACGCAACATTACAACCCGTAAGACATTATAAAAACCGCCCAATCAATTCTTGTAACCCGCTATTTTTCCCTTGCAAATTTTATTACCAGTCGTTACTTTTTTAACAGCAACTTCATTATTTACTGCCCTTGAACACGCGCAGCTATATGAAACACCGTCGCTGCGCACTGTACTTGTGTACTTCATCAGCGATGCATTTAAGCAGGCTTCATGTAGTGCACGTCCGAATGAGTTCGGGCACTGGGTATATAGCCGATCCGGCATCGCTGCTCTCTGCAAACTCCCGGGGCGCCTGGCAACTTTTTGAATGGCCCCTGTGTATAACCATGTTCAAAAAGGGATGTACCATGAACACTAAATACACTCGTACGCGGTCATCAACGCCCACCGCGTCTGATCTCGCCACCGCAGTAGAAGCCTTTATTGCCAGCGGTGGTGTTGTTGCAGTCATTCCCGAAGGAGAGACCGCTGAATTGGCCGCCCCGTCATCACCTCGTACAAAACCTGCGCAGGAACAGGGGCTTGAACTCGCGGGTAAGGTGCAGCAACTGAGGTACCTGGCGGCCAAGGGCGCCGGTTTTACCGCGCTACAGTATTCACTGCGAATGAGTAAAAGGGATGTGCGCCGGCTGGCCACAGAAAATAGCGTGACCATCAACCTCAGCCAGCCCCTGCTTACCCCACGCAGGAAGGCCCTCGATGACGTTACGGATATCGATGACGTCGTTGCAGGTCATGCCATGCATTACTCGGCATTGGGCTACACCGCGTCCGAGATAGCCCGAATACTCGACCTGAGCCTTCGCCAGGTACTCGGTATTGGCAAGGCGTATCGATTTGAGTTCAGCCAACGACGGGAGAGCGACAAGCTCTGAATAACGACGCAAAAAAAGAAGCAGACTGCGATACGTATCAGGGAGCCGATGGAAAACCCTGTTATTCCCTGCCCTGAACTTCCACAGCTGTTGTAGGAAAAGACTAAAACAAATACGCACTTTTCGACGCTAATCGTAAGAAGGACTTCAAAGATTCAATACTTGATGCGCCTGGCGATCGCTGCACGCTGAGAATGCAGGGTAAAACAGGCATAACCCTACAGGCATAAGGCTACCTTGCATCGCACATATACCCTGCCTATCAACCATTATGACGACACTGACTTAGCGTCTTTTTACATGACGCCCGGAAGGAATAACCCTGTCGATATTATTTGCAGTGCAGCCCTGAACGGGCTGCACTTGTCGAACAACCTGCTGTATCAGAACAGCTTGCGGCCCTTGTTGGCGGCAATCCGCATGCGCAATGCGTTGAGCTTGATGAAGCCCGCTGCATCGGCCTGATCGTAGGCACCTGCGTCGTCTTCGAACGTGGCAATGTTGGCGTCGAACAGCGAATCATCCGACTTGCGACCGGTGACGATCACATTGCCCTTGTACAACTTCAGACGCACAACGCCGTTCACGTGAACCTGGGACGCGTCGATCATCTGCTGCAACATCAGACGCTCAGGGCTCCACCAGTAACCTGTGTAGATCAGGCTGGCATACTTGGCCATGAGTTCGTCCTTGAGGTGGGCGACTTCGCGGTCCAGGGTGATCGACTCGATGGCACGGTGAGCACGCAGCATGATGGTGCCACCAGGCGTCTCGTAGCAGCCACGGGACTTCATGCCCACATAACGGTTTTCAACGATATCCAGACGGCCGATACCGTTTTCGCCACCGATACGGTTCAGGGTCGCCAGCACAGTGGCCGGGGTCATTTCGACGCCATCCAGGGCAACGATGTCGCCATTGCGATAGGTCAGCTCAAGGTAGGTCGCAACGTTTGGCGCGTCCTCAGGGGACTTGGTCCAGCGCCACATGTCTTCTTCGTGCTCGGTCCAGGTGTCTTCCAGCACGCCGCCTTCATAAGAGATGTGCAGCAGGTTGGCATCCATGGAGTACGGAGATTTCTTCTTGCCGTGACGCTCGATGGGAATGTTGTGCTTCTCGGCATAGTCCATCAGCTTCTCACGCGACAGCAGATCCCATTCGCGCCACGGAGCGATGACCTTGACGCCTGGCTTGAGCGCGTAGGCACCCAGCTCGAAACGTACCTGGTCGTTACCCTTGCCGGTTGCGCCGTGGGAAATGGCGTCAGCGCCGGTTTCGTTGGCGATCTCGATCAGACGTTTGGCGATCAACGGACGGGCGATGGAGGTACCCAGCAGGTACTCGCCTTCATAGACGGTGTTGGCACGGAACATCGGGAAGACAAAATCGCGTACGAACTCTTCGCGCAGGTCATCGATGTAGATTTCTTTCACGCCCATGGCCTGAGCCTTGGCGCGTGCCGGCTCGACTTCTTCACCCTGACCCAGGTCAGCGGTAAAGGTCACCACTTCGCAGTTGTACGTATCTTGCAGCCACTTGAGGATTACCGAAGTATCCAGGCCACCGGAATACGCGAGAACTACCTTGTTTACGTCCGCCATGCCATCACTCCACCGGGTTGTACGGAAAACCGCTGATTCTACCGTTCAAACCAGCAAATTTACAGGGGCGCGACAGCTTGTGACGACAAGGCGACGTCTGACAGATGCTTTTTACAGGCTTTAAGAGGTGTGCGCTGCGCTGGCAGACGCAACCGGCACCGGGCGCTCATCGGGCGCAACACGCTCGAGGTGCACATTCACCCGACGGTTGCGCGCACGATTGGCTTCGTTGGTGTTGGGCGCCAATGGGTAACGTTCGCCGTGAAAGCGCAGGGTGATTTGCTGCTCGGGAACGCCCTGAGCCTTGAAATAATCCATGACCGCCAGCGCGCGACGGCGAGACAGGTCACGGTTGGTCAGGCGATTGCCGCTGTTATCCGAATGACCGTCCAGTTCGATACGGTTCACGGTCGGGTCAGCCTTCAAGTAGGCGACCATGTTATCCAGGCGCGCCTTGGCACGGGCATCCAGTTCGATACCGCCGCCAGGGAAACCCACTTCAGCCTGTTTGATCTGATCGAAGTTCATCGGCAGCAGCTTGGCAGTGCATGCCTGGTAATCGCTGAATGCCTTGCTGAACTTGACCGGCAGCAGACGCACCTCCATCTGGCCGCCGTCCCGGGTGTAATGGCGAATCAGCGGACTGCGCCCGTCCATCAGACCACTGATCAGGCGGCCGGCCTGGGCCTGGGAGGTATTGAAGGGAATATCGCCATTGCTGACGCGCACTGATCCCAGGTTGATATCGCCGCGCCCCGGTTGCCACGGTGCCGCAGCGGCCAGCAATGTCGCGGAGCCGTTGCCGAGCATGTTGTATGAAGCCTTGAGGCGAAACGTCGCCTGCTCACCCGCGCGACGCACGAACTCACCGGCCCCGAAGTCGGTGATCGGTTGAGTCAGGCGGCACTCGAACTGATCGCCTTCGACCTTCCACTCAATGCTCTCCAGACGCGTCTGGAAACTGATAGCCATCGCCGGGAGGCTGGCAAACATGCTGAGCAGGGCTAAATATCGCTGGCGCACGGGAGGCTCCACTGGAAATGAACGCGAAACAGAAAATTACCGACTGACAAGGGAGCTATCGGTAACTTCATGCAAAACTTGATAGCGGATGCCTGAGAGAGTCTTTTCCGGTAGCATTCCCAGCGAGTTTGACCCGCCTGGAATCCCCAATGTCTGACCGCCTGACCCTCCTGCGTCCCGACGACTGGCATATTCACCTCCGTGACGGAGCTGTCTTGCCTCATACCGTTGCTGACGTAGCGCGAACTTTTGGCCGCGCAATCATCATGCCCAACCTCGTGCCTCCGGTACGCAACGCGCAGCAAGCCGATGCCTATCGCCAGCGCATTCTGGCGGCACGTCCGGCCACCAGCCGCTTCGAGCCATTGATGGTGCTGTACCTCACCGACCAGACCACGCCCGACGACATCCGCACCGCCAAGGCCAGTGGCTTCGTGTATGCGGCCAAGCTGTATCCGGCCGGCGCGACCACCAACTCCGATTCCGGTGTCACCAGCATCGACAAGATCTTCCCTGCCCTCGAAGCCATGGCCGACGTCGGCATGCTGCTGCTGGTGCACGGGGAAGTAACACGTGGCGAAATCGATGTGTTCGATCGCGAGAAGGTCTTCATCGATGAGCACCTGCGCCGTGTAGTCGAGCGCTTCCCGACCCTGAAAGTGGTGTTCGAACACATCACCACCGGTGAAGCGGTGCAGTTCGTCAATGAAGCTTCAGCCAATGTCGCGGCGACCATCACCGCGCATCATCTGCTGTACAACCGTAACCACATGCTGGTCGGCGGGATTCGTCCGCACTTCTATTGCCTGCCGATCCTCAAGCGCAATACTCATCAGACAGCCCTGCTCGACGCGGCCACCAGCGGCAGCGGCAAGTTCTTCCTGGGCACCGACTCGGCGCCGCATGCCCAGCATGCCAAGGAAAACGCTTGCGGTTGCGCCGGGTGCTACACCGCCTACGCAGCCATCGAACTGTATGCAGAAGCTTTCGAGCAACGTAACGCCCTGGACAAGCTGGAAGGCTTCGCCAGCCTTCACGGTCCGGCGTTCTACGGCTTGCCCGCCAATCAGGACACCATCACGCTGGTGCGTGACGAGTGGACCGCCCCTGCCAGCCTGCCGTTTGGCGAGTTGACCGTTATCCCGCTGCGCGCAGGTGAAACACTGCGCTGGCGTCTGGAGGAACACGCGTGAGTGAAGATCATTTTGACGACGAACACGAAGGCCACGGCGGTGGCGGCGGTTCCCGTCACCCGATGGCGGCGCGCTTTCGCGGCTACCTGCCAGTGGTCGTCGACGTAGAAACCGGCGGCTTCAATTCAGCCACCGATGCCTTGCTGGAAATCGCTGCGGTGACGATCGGCATGGATGAAAAAGGCTTCGTGTTCCCGGAACACACCTATTTCTTCCGCGTAGAACCGTTCGAGGGTGCCAACATCGAAGCGGCGGCGCTGGAGTTCACCGGCATCAAGCTCGATCATCCGCTGCGCATGGCGGTCAGCGAAGAAACCGCGATGAACGACATCTTCCGCGGTGTGCGCAAGGCCCTCAAGGCCAATGGCTGCAAACGCGCGGTGCTGGTCGGCCACAACGCCAGCTTCGACCTCGGCTTCGTCAATGCCGCCGTCGCACGGATGGACATGAAGCGCAATCCGTTTCACCCGTTCTCCAGCTTCGACACCGCCACCCTCGCCGGCCTGGCCTATGGTCAGACCGTGCTGGCAAAGGCCTGTCAGGCGGCAGGCATCGACTTCGACGGACGCGAGGCGCACTCGGCCCGTTACGACACCGAGAAGACCGCCGAGCTGTTCTGCGGCATCGTCAATCGCTGGAAAGAAATGGGCGGTTGGCAAGATTTCGACGACTGAGGTCGCTACGTCTGTGAATGGACCGGCCTTGCGCCGGTTTTTTCATGTCTCCAGCGGGACAATCCAGAGGGCGGACGAATGATGCGATTCTCGCGAAAGCAACCGCTCATCGCTCGACCTGAATACAACCCAAAACAGTTTTGACAAGCATTCTCATTAACATTAAGCTCCTCGGCACCAAGCAATAAACCAGCGACGGTCCATAGCTTATGTATGTTTGCCTCTGCCAAGGTGTCACCGACGGTCAAATCCGGGATGCAATTCTGGAAGGCTGCTGCAGTTATCGTGAAGTCCGTGAAACACTGGGTGTTGCGAGTAAATGTGGAAAATGCGCCTGCCTGGCAAAGGAAGTGGTGCGTGATACGCTGACCGAGCTGCAAACCAGCCATGCCTTGCTGGCCTATCCGGCAAAATTTTCAGCTGCCTGAATCCCCTCTTTTAAAGAACCGGACACCACGTCCGGTTTTTTTATGTCTGTAATTCAAGCGCTTAGCGTCAAGATGCGGAACTCAAACATTCTTATTCCTATTTAATTTCACTTATTATTCAACAACTTAGGTTTGACAGACGTTTAAGCGCAGCTCACACTCGGCACTTATATACACAAGCCACCGGCAGGACCTCGAACATGAAAGGCGACATTACCGTCATCCAGCATCTCAACAAGATCCTCGGGAACGAGCTGGTCGCTATCAATCAGTATTTCCTGCATGCGCGCATGTACGAAGACTGGGGTCTGAAAAAGCTGGGTGGCCACGAATATAAAGAGTCCATCCATGCGATGAAGTACGCTGACAAGCTGATCAAGCGCACCTTGTTTCTGGAAGGGCTGCCAAACCTGCAGGACCTGGGCAAGATCCTCATCGGTGAGCACACCAAGGAAATGCTGGAGTGCGACCTGAAGATCGAGCAAAAAGGTCTGGCCGATCTGAAAGCCGCGATCGCTCACTTCGAGACCGTCGGTGACTTCGGCAGCCGTGAGCTGCTGGAAGACATCCTTGAGCCCAAGGAAGAGCAAATCGACTGGCTGGAGACTCAGTTGGGTCTGATCGTCAAGGTAGGTATCGAGAACTATCTGCAGTCGCAGATGGGTGACTGATTCCCCCATCGCGCTGCAATGAAAAAGCCCGCCTCAATCGAGAGCGGGCTTTTTCTTGTGTGTAAAACCATGCTGGAGCGCAGGGAACGATAATCTCGACTATCGTGCGACGCTCTGCGCAAGGCTTTACTCAGCCTTGGCGGCGGATGCTTCCTTGACCAACGTCTGCAACGAACCGTCATCCATCATCTCGGTGATGATGTCGCTACCACCGACCAGCTCACCGGCAACCCACAGTTGCGGGAAAGTCGGCCAGTTGGCGTACTTTGGCAGGTTGGCGCGGATTTCAGGGTTTTGCAGAATGTCGACGTAGGCAAACTTTTCGCCACACGCCATCAATGCCTGGGAAGCCTTGGCCGAAAAGCCGCATTGCGGAGCGTTCGGAGCGCCTTTCATGTAAAGCAGAATGGTGTTGTTGGCAATCTGCTCTTTAATCGTTTCGATGATATCCATGGAGCACCTCGGCTGAAATATCCGACTCAGTTGTCGGCACGGTGACACATTGTAACGAAATCCCGAGCATGACGCTCTGTCTTGAGGCTTAACACGCCACGACCTGCACCGGTACGCCGTTCAACGCCGCGTTGCCGGACAGCACGTCGAGTTGCCGTTCGTCGGTCAGGTCATTGGCACTGACGCCGGGCAGGCTCTGCGCGATCGCCATTTTTACCCCTGAACGCGAATGCCCCCAACCGTGCGGCAGGCTGACCACCCCGCGCATCATGTCCAGACTGCCCAGCACCTGAACCTCGATCATCCCGACCCGGGAGCTGACCCGGACCTGCTGGCCGTCACTCAGACCACGGCACGCGAGATCGTCAGGATGCATCAACAGTTGATGCCTGGGTTTGCCCTTCACCAGCCGATGGTAGTTGTGCATCCATGAATTGTTACTGCGCACATGCCTGCGGCCAATCAGCAGCAACTCGCTTGCCTGAGGAGAAGGATCGGCTGCAAAGCGCGCCAGGTCGGCCATGATCACCTCAGGCGCGGCCTGAATGCGGCCATTGGCGGTCTTCAGGCGCTGTGCAAGATTGGCCTTCAACGCCCCCAGATCGAGGCCGTGCGGATGACTGTCCAGGGTTTCCAGTGACAGCTTATGGGACGATGCATCGCCATAGAGGCCTGCACGCAGCCCGCGATCGATCATCTGCGCAGGCGGCAACGTGGGTTTCAGCGCTCGCTCGGCCTTGGCAGCAAAGGCGCCGGCCAGCCCGACGAAGATCTCCCAGTCGTGCAGGGCACCTTCGGGCTTGTCGAAAATGGCCCGATTGAAGCGCGTGACGTTGCGTACTGCCAGGGTATTGAAGGTGGTGTCGTAGTGATCATTTTCCAGTGCCGAGGTGGACGGCAGGATCAAGTCGGCGTGGCGAGTGGTCTCGTTGATGTAAAGATCGATGCTGAGCATGAACTCAAGCCCTTCGAGCGCCTGCTCCAGCTGACGGCCGTTGGGCGTCGACAGAACCGGGTTACCCGCAACGGTCACCAACGCGCGAACCTGCCCTTCCCCGTCCACAAGCATTTCCTCGGCGAGCGCCGAAACCGGCAACTCGCCGCCATACTCTGGCAGGCCGGACACCCTGCTTTGCCACCGATTGAAATGACCGCCGGATGTCGAGCTGACGAGGTCGACGGCGGGCTCCGTACAGAGTGCGCCACCCACACGGTCCAGGTTGCCCGTCACCAGATTGATCAGTTGTGCCAGCCAATGACACAGCGTGCCAAAGGTCTGAGTCGACACGCCCATTCGCCCATAACACACCGCCTTGTCAGCGGCCGCGAAATCCCGTGCCAGTTGCCGGATCTGCTCGGCAGCAATACCGCAGCGCGGGCTCATGGCCTCTGCAGTGAAACCGGCAATGGCCTGGCGAACCTGCTCCAGGCCGTCGACAGGCAAATGGCTCTCGCGGGTCAGCCCCTCCTCGAACAGCGTATTGAGCAGCCCGAACAGCAACGCTGCGTCACCGCCCGGACGTACGAACAGATGCTGGTCAGCGATGGCAGCCGTCTCACTGCGGCGCGGGTCGATGACCACCAGTTTGCCGCCGCGCTGCTGGATCGCTTTCAGACGCTTTTCAACATCCGGAACCGTCATGATGCTGCCATTGGACGCCAACGGATTGCCGCCGAGAATCAGCATGAAGTCGGTGTGATCGATATCCGGAATCGGCAACAGCATGCCGTGGCCATACATCAGGAAACTGCTGAGGTGGTGCGGCAACTGATCGACCGACGTCGCCGAAAAACGATTGCGGGTCTTGAGCAGGCCGAGAAAGTAATTGCTGTGGGTCATCAACCCGAAGTTATGCACGCTGGGGTTGCCCTGATAGACCGCTACCGCGTTCTGCCCATGGCGCTGCTGAATGGCGTAAAGCCGCTCCGCCACCAGATCGAACGCCTGCTGCCAGGCAATTGGCTGCCACTGATCACCGCTGCGCAGCATCGGCTGGCGCAAACGATCAGGGTCATTCTGGATGTCCTGCAACGCAATCGCCTTGGGGCAGATATGACCGCGGCTGAACGTGTCCAGCGGGTCGCCCTTGATCGAGGCAATGCGCGGCGCAGAATCCGCCTCCACGACGGTCTCGATCACAAGACCGCAAATGGCCTCGCACAGGTGGCAGGCTCGGTAGTGTTCAGTCCGGGTCATCACAGCCTCAGATCGTGTCATGGCAATCCGGTTGATTGCCGAACACTCACTATGCTGTCTGCTCATGCCCCGCGCCACTGATGTTCGGCCCGTGAATCGAGGGGCATCAGGCGCGCGGATGAGTTGGCCGAATCAACCGCCGATAGGCGTGACGACCTTGCGCTGTTGCTGGATTTCAGCCACGGTTTCGATCTGTTCCTGCGCCAGGTGGACGCCGGTCAGGTCGCCGATCAGGCGCCAGTGCTCGTCGAGGCCGGAGCTGATGGTGGCCATGCGATCGATCATGCGACGCCCCGCGGTACGCGTGACTTCGTCCTCGCTGCGCAGCAACTCGAAAGACATCGAGGTCATCGACGCTGTCAGATGGGTAAGTGTGCGGGCGGTGAGCCCGAGCAACTCCGTTAATTGATGCTCTTTTGAGTCCATTCCCCCACCCCTTGATCAGTAATGTATCGGCAACGATTTATAACTCACGTCCGGGATTAAAGAAACGGTCCTTGTTTCAAGCCCGTGAAGCGCGTCCCATCAGGCAACGCCCGCGCAGACGTGGACTGTTACAGGATTGGTACTAATTGCCAAGCGCTATTTGGGCAGTGTACAAATGCTGCCTTCGGAAAAAGTGCAGATGGCTGTCAACCTTCTCAGCGTAGCCAGTTTTTGCCCCGTCAACACAGAATAACGGCGTCCCCTCTATCCGGGACGCCAGTAGTACCCATGTTTCAGAAAAACGCATGCTATTGGTAAGACGCGACATTTTTTTATACTATCGCGCCTTTCTTATTCGTCGCCCCGTGCGGCTTCCGCCGCAGGTCTGGCCCGTTTTATCGATAAAAACCGGCTTTGATAACCTGCGGTCTGTTGCAGAAAAGGTAGTTAATCATGAACGCCAGGCACTTTCTCTCGATGATGGATTACACCCCGGATGAACTCTTGGGCTTGATCCGTCGTGGCGTAGAGCTTAAAGACCTGCGAAATCGCGGTGTACTTTTTGAACCGCTGAAGAACCGGGTCTTGGGGATGATTTTCGAGAAATCCTCGACACGTACCCGTCTTTCTTTTGAAGCAGGGATGATTCAGCTCGGTGGCCAGGCCATCTTTTTGTCGCATCGGGACACCCAGCTGGGCCGTGGCGAGCCGATTGCCGACAGTGCAAAAGTGATGTCGCGCATGCTGGATGCGGTCATGATCCGTACTTATGCGCACAGCAATCTGACCGAATTCGCCGCCAATTCACGCGTGCCGGTTATCAACGGCCTGTCCGATGACCTGCACCCGTGCCAGTTGCTCGCCGACATGCAGACCTTCCTGGAGCATCGCGGCTCGATCAAGGGCAAGACCGTTGCCTGGGTCGGCGATGGCAATAACATGTGCAACAGCTATATAGAAGCGGCGATTCAATTCGACTTCCAGTTGCGTGTGGCCTGCCCTGCCGGCTACGAGCCAAACGCCGAGTTCCTGGCACTGGCTGGCGAGCGGGTCACCGTGGTCCGCGATCCGAAAGCCGCAGTTGCCGGCGCCCATCTGGTCAGCACCGATGTGTGGACCTCCATGGGTCAGGAAGAGGAAACCGCCCGGCGCAAGAAGTTGTTCGCGCCGTTTCAGGTCACGCGCGCCCTGCTCGACCTGGCCGACAAGGACGTGCTGTTCATGCACTGCCTGCCTGCCCATCGGGGCGAAGAAATCAGTGTCGACCTGCTGGATGATTCGCGCTCGGTCGCCTGGGATCAGGCAGAAAATCGCCTGCACGCGCAGAAAGCACTGCTGGAGTTTCTCGTCGCGCCGTCCTGCAAGCCCGCATGAACCCGTTGCTGCTGAATCTGCGCAACCTCGCTTGCGGCTATCAGAACCAGCGCGTGGTGCAGGATCTGAACCTGCACCTCAACGCGGGCGATATCGGCTGCCTGCTGGGCTCGTCGGGCTGCGGCAAGACCACCACACTGCGCGCCATTGCCGGTTTCGAACCGATCCATGCGGGTGAGATCACCCTGGCGGGCGAAGTGATCTCCCGGCCGGGCTGGACCCTGCCGCCGGAGAAACGCCACATCGGCATGGTGTTTCAGGATTACGCGCTATTTCCGCACCTGAGTGTCGCCGAAAACATCGCATTCGGCATTCGCAACCACCCGCGCCTGGATCAGGTGATCGCCGAGTTGCTTGAACTGGTCAACCTCGGCGCGCTGGGCAAGCGTTATCCTCACGAGCTGTCCGGTGGGCAGCAACAGCGAGTGGCGCTGGCCAGAGCGTTGGCGCCCGAGCCGCAGCTCCTGCTGCTCGATGAGCCCTTCTCCAACCTGGACGGCGAGTTGCGTCGGCGCCTGAGCCATGAGGTGCGCGATATTCTCAAGGCGCGTGGCACCAGCGCGATTCTGGTGACTCATGACCAGGAAGAGGCTTTTGCCGTCAGCGATCACGTCGGTGTATTCAAAGAAGGGCGCCTGGAACAGTGGGACACGCCCTACAATCTTTATCACGAACCCCGTACGCCGTTCGTTGCCAGCTTCATCGGCCAAGGCTATTTCATTCGCGGGCAGATGATGGACCCGCAATCGGTGCATACCGAACTCGGCGTATTGCGCGGCAACCGGGCATACCCGGGCGTCAGTGGCACCGCCGTGGATGTCTTGTTACGTCCTGACGATATCGTCTACGCGCCGCACAGCGACCTGAAAGCAAGGGTCATCGGTCGAACCTTTCAGGGCGCCTCGACCCTGTATCGCCTGCAACTGTCGACCGGCAGTCAACTGGAAGCCATTTTCCCCAGCCACGCCGACCACGGCCAGGGTGAGGAAGTCGGTATTCGTGTGGCAGCTGACCATCTGGTGCTGTTCCCGGCGCCCGGCAGTGTGGCCGTGCAGACGCTCAATAACTGAGGCGCAGGTCATTCCCTGCCGATCGGGGCAAACCTGGCCTGGGTATGTTCAGCCAGCACCGCTGGCGAAAGCTCGACCTCAAGCCCTCTCCTCCCGGCACTGACGTAAATGCTTGCAAAGCGCTGCGCGGTTTCGTCGATAAAGGTGCGCAGACGCTTCTTCTGGCCCAATGGGCTGATGCCACCCAACAGATAACCCGTCGAGCGTTGCGCCGCCGCAGGGTCGGCCATCTCGGTTTTTTTTGCCCCGGCAGCCTGCGCCAGCGCCTTTAGATCAAGTGTTCCGACGACCGGCACGACGGCGACCAGCAACTCGCCTTTTTCGGTACTGGCCAGCAGCGTCTTGAAAACCTGTGCGGACTCCAGACCCAGCTTTTCCGCTGCCTCCAGACCATATGACGGCGCTTTCGGATCATGTTCATAGCTGTGAATGCGGTGTTCGGCACGATTTTTTTTCAGCAAATCCAGTGCGGGTGTCATGCAGCGCTCCAAAAGGTTCCGAATGCCCGTCACTTTAAGCGAAGTAAAGTGAACATGCCTTGATTCACGCCACCTGCGACACTAATGGCCTTTTGATCACAGCCTGAATTACCCGGTATAAAAGGGCCTTGCGGGGTGCTGGCGACTTTCTGACCGTTCGGTTCCGACCTTTGACAGCGGTGTTTCTTGCCTATATTTTTTCGTTTACGAATATTATCGAAAGCGATTTTTCGGTATAACTCGCAACGGCGATCAGAAATGGGGTTTTTTCTGAGACGCACGAATAACGAGCACCCACACCTGTCTCAGGGTGCCGAGACAAAAACAAAAATGAGGTTTCCATGTCCATCGCACTAAAACAACCGACGCTCACCGGGCAATGTGTGGCTGAATTTCTTGGCACCGCCCTGATGATTTTTTTCGGCACAGGATGCGTTGCAGCGCTCAAGGTCGCGGGAGCCACCTTCGGCCTTTGGGAAATCAGCATCATCTGGGGCATTGCCGTCAGCATGGGGATCTACCTCAGCGCCGGCATTTCAGGTGCCCACCTCAACCCGGCCGTCAGCATCGCGCTGAGTCTGTTCGCCGGTTTTGAAAAACGTAAATTGCCCTTCTATATCTCGGCGCAAATCGCAGGCGCGTTCTGCGGAGCGGGTCTGGTGTACCTGCTGTACATCAGCCTTTTTTTCGACTTCGAACATGCTCACCACATCATTCGCGGCAGCGAGCAGAGTCTTGAGCTGGCCTCGGTGTTCTCGACGTATCCGAACCCGGCCATTTCGGTCGGTCAGGCCTTTCTGGTCGAAGTGGTCATCACCACCATTCTGATGGGTGTGATCATGGCCTTGGGCGATGACAGCAATGGTTTGCCGCGCGGCCCGCTGGCACCCTTGCTGATCGGCCTGCTGGTAGCCGTGATCGGCAGCTCGATGGGCCCGCTGACCGGTTTCGCCATGAACCCGGCGCGCGACTTCGGTCCGAAGCTGATGACCTTCTTCGCTGGCTGGGGTGAAATGGCCTTCACCGGTGGTCGCGACATTCCTTATTTCATGGTTCCGATTTTTGCGCCCATTCTGGGTGCCTGCCTTGGTGCTGCCGGCTACCGCGCGCTGATTGCGCGTCATCTGCCAAGCGCCGCTCCTGTTGAAAATGAAAAAGAGGCTCCTGTGGTTCGCGGCAAAGTTCAGGCTTCATCTTGATTTCACTCAATTTGAATCTCACCCAACTGAATCCCACCCAATAATGCAAGGCAATCGACATGACTGACACACAGAACAAGAACTACATCATTGCTCTTGACCAGGGCACCACCAGCTCGCGCGCCATCATCTTCGACCGCGACGCCAACGTGGTGAGCACTGCCCAAAGCGAATTCGTTCAGCATTACCCGCAGGCAGGCTGGGTCGAACACGACCCGATGGAAATCTTCGCCACTCAGACCGCGTGCATGACCAAGGCGCTGGCGCAGGCCGACCTGCATCACAATCAGATTGCCGCGATCGGTATCACCAATCAGCGTGAAACGACCGTCATCTGGGAACGCGACACCGGCCGCCCGATCTACAACGCCATCGTCTGGCAGTGCCGCCGCAGCACCGAGATCTGCCAGCAGCTCAAGCGCGATGGCCTTGAGGAGTACATCAAGGACACCACAGGCCTGGTGATTGACCCGTACTTCTCCGGCTCCAAGGTCAAGTGGATCCTGGACAACGTCGAAGGCAGCCGTGAGCGCGCCCGCAAAGGCGAGCTGATGTTCGGCACCATCGATACCTGGCTGATCTGGAAATTCACCGGCGGCAAGGTTCACGTCACCGACTACACCAATGCCTCGCGGACCATGCTGTTCAACATCCATACGCTGGAATGGGATCAGCGCATGCTCGACGTGCTGGATATTCCGCGCGAGATGCTGCCTGAGGTCAAAGCCTCCTCCGAAGTTTACGGCCACAGCAAGAGCGGCATCCCGATCGCCGGTATCGCAGGCGACCAGCAGGCGGCGTTGTTCGGCCAGATGTGTGTCGAACCCGGGCAGGCCAAGAACACCTATGGCACTGGCTGCTTCCTGTTGATGAACACCGGCAAGAAAGCCGTGAAATCGGCGCACGGCATGCTCACCACCATCGGCTGCGGTCCGCGTGGCGAAGTGGCCTATGCGCTGGAAGGCGCGGTCTTCAACGGTGGCTCGACGGTGCAGTGGCTGCGCGACGAACTCAAGCTCATCAACGACGCGCTGGACACCGAATACTTCGCCGGCAAGGTCAAGGACAGCAACGGCGTGTACCTGGTGCCGGCGTTCACGGGCCTGGGCGCACCTTACTGGGACCCGTACGCACGAGGCGCATTGTTCGGCCTGACCCGTGGCGTGAAAGTCGATCACATCATTCGTGCAGCGCTGGAATCCATCGCCTATCAGACCCGCGACGTACTCGATGCCATGCAACAGGACTCCGGCGAACGCCTCAAGTCGCTGCGTGTGGACGGTGGTGCCGTGGCCAACAACTTCCTGATGCAGTTCCAGGCAGACATCCTCGGCACCCACGTCGAGCGTCCGCAAATGCGTGAGACCACGGCGCTGGGTGCCGCCTTCCTGGCCGGTCTGGCGATCGGTTTCTGGAGCAGCCTGGACGAGTTGCGCAACAAGGCCGTGATCGAGCGTGTGTTCGAGCCGTCCTGTGAAGAAGCGCATCGCGAAAAACTTTACGCAGGCTGGCAGAAAGCAGTCGCGCGTACTCGCGACTGGGAACCGCACGAAAACGAAGAGTGACAGCGCTGTTGTAAGGAGGGAGCAGGATTCCGGCTGACAGGTCACACTTTCCTGCGGCATGATGGGCGCCATTTGTAGAGGGCGCCCAAGGAAAAACAATGAACCTGCCTCCCCGCCAACAACAGATCCTCGAACTGGTCCGTGACCGTGGCTATGTCAGCATCGAGGAGATGGCGACGCTGTTCGTCGTGACCCCACAAACCATTCGCCGTGATATCAATCAATTGGCGGAAATGAACCTGTTGCGCCGCTACCACGGCGGCGCGGCCTATGACTCCAGCATCGAAAATACCGCCTACGCCATGCGTGCGGACCAGATGCGCGACGAAAAACAACGGATCGCCGAGGCCATCGCCGCGCAGATCCCGGACAACGCCTCGTTGTTCATCAATATCGGTACCACCACCGAATCCATCGCACGTGCGTTGCTCAACCACAACAACCTGAAGATCATCACCAATAACCTGCATGTGGCGTCGATCCTCAGCACCAAGGATGATTTCGAGGTGCTGATAGCAGGCGGTAATGTGCGGCGTGACGGCGGCGTTGTGGGCCAGGGCAGCATCGACTTCATCACCCAGTTCAAAGTGGACTTCGCCCTGGTGGGCATCAGTGGCATCGACGAAGACGGCAGCCTGCTGGATTTCGATTACCAGGAAGTGCGGGTGTCCCAGGCGATCATCGCCAACGCTCGCAAAGTGCTGCTGGCGGCTGACTCCAGCAAGTTCGGGCGCAACGCCATGGTCCGCTTGGGGCCGATTACCCTCATCGATTGCCTGGTCACCGACCAGCCACCGGTGCCCGCACTGCAGCAGTTGCTGAATCAGCACAAGATTCGTCTGGAAGTGGTGTGATTGTCAGGCGCGAGCGGTGTTCGCGCGGCGGTCCGCAGTGCTCATGAAGACGGTGCATCGAGCGCCCCATTTTCTGGAGTCTGTACCGGCCTCTTCGCGAGCAAGCTCGCTCCCACAAGACTTGTGTATGTATGGCGCAGCGCGCATCTGTGACGCGGAGCGGCACCCAAGGCATTTCCACGCTGGAGCGTGAGGAACGATAGCCGCCCGTAAGAACACTATCGTGCCCATGCTCCGCGTGGGTATGCCGTTCTGGACGCTCTGCGTCCTCTCCTGCTTCAGCGGTGCAACGCAGACCTGTGAGCCAGAGCAATTCAGTGCAGGCTGTGCACCGATCCTCCCTGTGCTAATTCCCGCCCTACAATGTTCACATTTGTTCTTTTCTTTACTTCATCATCAGTATTTTCAATCGATACGTGCTGGCAACGGTCATTTTATTGAGCTATGATTTTCGGAAATGAACATTAATGTTCAGATTCGCCTTTCGAGCACTGCTCACGAATTGTCCAGGAGGCCACCAATGCCCCACACCAACGTGCCAACCCCGCCCCTCTCAGAGGTTTACGACATTGCCGTTATTGGCGGTGGCATCAACGGTGTCGGCATTGCAGCGGATGCCGCAGGTCGCGGCCTTTCGGTTTTTCTGTGCGAAAAGGACGACCTGGCCAGCCACACGTCCTCGGCCAGCAGCAAGCTGATCCATGGTGGCTTGCGCTATCTGGAGCATTACGAGTTCCGCCTGGTGCGTGAAGCCCTGGCAGAACGCGAAGTGCTGCTTGCCAAAGCGCCGCACATCGTCAAGCCAATGCGTTTTGTGCTGCCTCATCGTCCGCACCTGCGTCCGGCCTGGATGATTCGCGCCGGGATGTTCCTGTACGACAACCTCGGCAAGCGCGAAAAGCTGCCGGCATCGCGAACCATTCATTTCGGTGCGGACAGCCCGCTCAACCCGAGCATCACCCGCGGTTTCGAATATTCCGACTGCTGGGTCGACGACGCGCGTCTGGTCGTGCTCAACGCCATGTCCGCTCGTGAAAACGGTGCGCACATTCATACTCAGACTCGCTGTGTCAGCGCCCGCCGTATCAAGGGCATGTGGCATCTGCATCTGGAGCGCAGCGACGGCAGCCTGTTTTCGATCCATGCCAAGGCATTGGTCAATGCGGCAGGCCCGTGGGTGGCCAAGTTCATCCGTGAAGACCTCAAGCTCGACTCGGCTTACGGCATCCGCCTGATTCAGGGCAGCCACCTGATCGTGCCGAAACTGTACGAAGGTGAGCACGCGTTCATTCTGCAGAACGAAGACAAGCGCATCGTGTTCACGATTCCGTACCTGGAGCACTTCACTATCGTCGGCACCACCGACCGTGAGTATCAGGGCGATCCGAACAAGGTGGATATCACTGAAGGCGAGATGGATTACGTGCTGAAAGTGGCCAACGACCACTTCAAGAAACAGTTGAGTCGCGCAGACGTGCTCCACACGTTCTCTGGCGTGCGCCCGCTGTGCAACGACGAGTCCGATAATCCGTCTGCCATCACCCGTGATTACACGCTTTCGTTGTCAGGCGGCGCTGACGAAGCGCCGATTCTGTCGGTGTTCGGCGGCAAGCTGACCACGTACCGCAAACTGGCCGAGTCAGCGATGGCGCAGTTGGCACCGTTCTTCAAACAGATGAAACCGAGCTGGACGGCCAAGGCTGCCCTGCCGGGTGGCGAAGACATGACCACCGCCGAAGCGCTGGCAACAGAAATGACCCGCCGCTGCAGCTGGCTGCCAGCCCCTATCGCCAAACGCTGGTCGATCACCTACGGCAGCCGCAGCTGGCGCTTGCTGGAGGGCGCGCAAAGCCTGGAAGACCTTGGTCAGCATCTGGGGGCAGGCCTATATACCCGCGAGGTCGATTACCTGTGCGACCAGGAATGGGCCACCAGCATCGAAGACATCCTTTGGCGCCGCACCAAGCTTGGTCTGTTCACGACGCCTGAGGAACAGGCTGCCGTGAGCAGCTACCTGGAAACAGTCGTGCGCAACAAAGCCTCTTTCGAAGCGGCCTGATCATCCGCCTGCAACCTGTTCACCCCTAGCGGGGTGAACAGGCTTCTCTACTTGCTGCCCTCTTCCTGCACAACCCCTTCCATTCGGTTTTCCGAACAATCGACCCCGCCTTATTCGGCTTCCCGGACGCATTGATCCGTAACACCAGAGCCAATATAAAGAAATCCCTTTAAATTCAGCATGTTGACTTCTTAAAAAAGCTTGGCACGACTCATGCTCTACATTCTGAACCGAGCGTTTCGACAAGGGCGTGTGTCTGGATGTGGACGCCGTTGAAGCATTCGCCAAGAAGCGGGCCGACTCTGATGGCGGCCCCATCAATAAAAAATGAAATCAAGGACTCACCCATGCGCATCGTTCCCCACCTGTTGGGCGCAGCAATCACTGCCGCTCTGATCAGCACGCCGGTTTTCGCCGCCGAACTCACCGGCACTCTGAAGAAGATCAAGGAATCCGGCACCATCACGCTGGGCCATCGTGACGCCTCCATTCCGTTTTCCTACACAGCGGATGCTTCAGGCGTACCTGTGGGCTACTCCCATGACATCCAGCTGAAAATCGTCGAAGCCATCAAGAAAGACCTCGACATGCCTGACCTCAAGGTCAAGTACAACCTGGTGACTTCGCAGACCCGTATCCCGCTGGTTCAGAACGGCACCGTCGATGTGGAATGTGGCTCGACCACCAACAATGTCGAGCGTCAGCAGCAGGTCGATTTCTCCATCGGCATCTTTGAAGTCGGCACACGCCTGCTGTCGAAAAAGGACTCCAGCTACAAGGATTTCGATGACCTGAAAGGCAAGAACGTCGTCACCACGGCCGGCACTACTTCCGAGCGCATCCTCAAGGCGATGAACGCTGACAAGCAGATGGGCATGAACGTGATCTCCGCCAAAGACCACGGTGAATCCTTCCAGATGCTCGAGTCCGGCCGTGCCGTCGCGTTCATGATGGACGACGCGCTGCTGGCAGGCGAAATGGCCAAGGCCAAGAAGCCGGACGACTGGGCAGTGACCGGCACTGCACAATCCTACGAAATATACGGCTGCATGGTTCGCAAGGGTGACGCCCCGTTCAAGAAGGCCGTGGATGACGCCATTGTCGCCACCTACAAGTCTGGCGAAATCAATGCCATCTACAGCAAGTGGTTCATGTCGAAAGTCCCGCCTAAAGGGCTGAACCTGAATTTCCCGATGAGCGACAAGCTCAAGGAGCTGATTCAGAACCCGACCGACAAAGCGGCTGACGACAAAAAAGCCTGAATGACCGGTTCGGCCAGTCCGAACTGACGGTATCCCGGGCGGGCACTGCCTGGCCGGGATCGCCTCGTCACTCCTGACTGACGACAGTGCGTGCATTTCGATAGCAATAAAAAGAGGGGGAGACCCTGATGAATTACAACTGGGACTGGGGCGTATTCTTCAAGTCCACCGGCGTCGGCAGCGAGACCTATCTGGACTGGTTCATCTCCGGGCTGGGCTGGACCATCGCCATTGCTGTAGTTGCCTGGATCATTGCCCTGATACTGGGTTCGGTGCTGGGCGTCATGCGCACCGTGCCAAACCGTCTGGTGTCGGGCATCGCCACGGTATACGTGGAAATCTTCCGTAATGTGCCACTGCTGGTGCAGCTGTTCATCTGGTACTTCCTGGTGCCCGACCTGCTGCCGGAAAACCTGCAGGAGTGGTACAAGCAAGACCTGAACCCGACCACCTCCGCGTTCCTCAGCGTAGTGGTCTGCCTTGGCCTGTTCACCGCTGCACGGGTCTGCGAACAGGTGCGTACCGGCATTGAAGCACTGCCGAAGGGCCAGGAATCGGCCGCACGCGCCATGGGCTTCAAGCTGCCACAGATCTACTGGAACGTGCTGTTGCCGCAGGCTTACCGGATCATCATTCCGCCGCTCACCTCCGAATTCCTGAACGTGTTCAAGAACTCATCGGTAGCGTCGCTGATCGGCCTGATGGAGTTGCTCGCACAGACCAAACAGACCGCCGAGTTCTCTGCCAACCTGTTCGAGGCCTTCACCCTCGCGACGCTCATCTACTTCACGCTGAACATGAGCCTGATGCTGCTGATGCGTGCGATCGAGAAGAAAGTCGCCGTACCGGGACTCATCTCACTGGGGGGCAAATAAATGGACTTCACTGGAATCGTTCCGGCCATTCCCGGTCTGTGGAACGGCATGGTCATGACCCTCAAGCTGATGGCGATGGGTGTCGTCGGCGGCCTGGTGCTTGGCACGCTGCTGGCGCTGATGCGCCTGTCGTCGAACAAGCTGCTGGCCAATGTGGCCGGCGCCTACGTGAACTACTTTCGTTCGATCCCGCTGCTGCTGGTGATCACCTGGTTCTATCTGGCCGTGCCGTTCGTGCTGCGCTGGATTACCGGTGAGGACACGCCCATCGGTGCGTTCGCCTCCTGCGTCGTGGCCTTCATGATGTTCGAAGCCGCGTACTTCTGCGAAATCGTCCGTGCCGGTGTGCAGTCGATCTCCAAGGGACAAATGGGCGCCGCTCAGGCGCTGGGCATGAACTACTCGCAAATGATGCGACTGATCATCCTGCCCCAGGCGTTTCGCAAGATGACCCCGCTGCTGCTGCAACAGAGCATCATTCTGTTTCAGGACACCTCCCTGGTTTACACCGTCGGCCTCGTCGATTTTCTCAACGCATCGCGCTCAAGTGGCGACATCATCGGGCGCGCCAACGAGTTCCTGATCATTGCCGGTCTGGTGTATTTCACGATCAGCTTTGCCGCCTCGCTGCTGGTGAAGCGTCTGCAAAAAAGGTTTGCCGTATGATTTCCATCAAAAACGTCAACAAGTGGTATGGGGACTTCCAGGTACTGACCGATTGCAGCACCGAGGTCAGCAAGGGTGAAGTGGTGGTGGTGTGCGGCCCGTCCGGCTCCGGCAAATCGACCCTGATCAAATGCGTGAACGCGCTGGAGCCGTTTCAGAAAGGCGAGATCGTCGTCGACGGCACATCGATCTCCGACTCGAAGACCAACCTGCCGAAACTGCGCTCGCGGGTCGGCATGGTGTTTCAGCACTTCGAACTGTTTCCGCACCTGAGCATTGTCGAAAATCTGACCATCGCGCAGATCAAGGTACTGGGCCGCAGCAAGGCCGAAGCCACCGAGAAGGGTCTGAAGCTGCTGGACCGCGTCGGTCTTTCCGAGCATGCGCACAAGCATCCCGGCCAGCTTTCCGGTGGGCAGCAACAGCGTGTCGCCATCGCGCGCGCGCTGGCGATGGACCCGGTGGTCATGCTGTTCGACGAGCCCACGTCCGCACTTGACCCGGAAATGGTCAATGAAGTGCTCGATGTGATGGTGCAACTGGCCCAGGAAGGCATGACCATGATGTGCGTGACCCACGAAATGGGCTTCGCGCGCAAAGTCGCCAACCGGGTGATTTTCATGGACAAGGGGCAGATCGTCGAAGACTGCGCCAAGGAAGAGTTTTTCGGTGACGTGAGCGCACGCTCGGAACGCGCCCAGCAATTCCTCGCCAAGATTCTTCAGCACTAGGCAATAGCTTGACGGCTGTCCGCCTATCAGCGGGCAGCTGTTCGGTCCAGGACGACTGTGATGAAATGCGACCCCACTCTTTATCGCGCCGCCCCGCCATCACTCGCCGTGAAACCCCGTCTGATCCGTCAACTGTTTCTGCCGCCGCTGATTCTCATGCTGATGATCGGGCTGGGCTATATCGCCTATCTGGTCAGTGAACACAGCGGCATCAAGAGCCTGCGCGAAACCGGCGAACGCCAGCTCGAGCTGCACGCGCGCACGGTCGAGAGCGAAATCAGCAAATACACCTACCTGCCCAGCGTGCTGGAGCTCGAATCCAGCGTGTCGCAGTTGCTGAACGAACCGGGACCCGAGCTTCAGCAGCAGGTCAACCGCTACCTCGAAGGGCTGAATCGACGCAGTCGCAGCCGCGCCATTTATGTAATGGATACCACCGGGCGCGTGCTGGCCACCAGCAACTGGCGTGACGCTGACAGTTATCAGGGTGAAGACCTGTCTTTCCGTGCCTACTTTCAGGACGCGGTGCGCGGCCTGCCCGGGCGCTTTTACGGCATCGGCACCACCACCGGAGAGTCGGGCTATTACCTGGCGCACGGGCTGGAAGACAAAGGCCGCATTATCGGCGTTGCGGTGATCAAGGTGCGCCTCGAAGCACTCGAAGAACGCTGGCAGCGGGCACGGCTGGAGGCGTTTGTCAGCGACGAGAATGGCATCATCATCCTCTCCAGCGACCCGGCCCGGCGTCTGAAATCAGTGCGCCCGCTCACGGCTGAGGTCAAGGAGCGCCTGGCTCGCAGCCTGCAATATTACTGGTGGCCGCTCAACGAACTGGTGCCACTGGAACGGGAAACCTTGTCCGAGGGCGTCGAGACACTGGTTTTCCCCGCCAACATCAGTGTCGACCGCGAACACAAAAAGGTCAGTTATCTGGCCCAGAGCCGCCCGCTGAGTGACACCGCCTGGCACCTGACACTGCTTACCCCGCTGGAGAATCTGCGCCGTGAAGCGGCCAATCAGGGCATGCTGGTCGCCGTGGCTTGCGCGCTGGTGACCTTTCTGCTGATCGCCTGGAACGAGCGGCGCAAGGTCATCTCGACCCGGCTTGCGGCCAGGGAAGCGCTGCAGGCTGCCAACAACGAGCTGGAACGCAAGATCGCCGAACGTACCGAACACCTGCGGGCCAGCAACGAACGCCTCAAGGCGCAGATTCGTGAACGAAGGCAGGCTGAGGACACCTTGCGCAAGGCGCAGGACGAGCTGGTACAGGCCGGAAAGCTGGCAGCCATCGGCCAGATGTCGACCAGCATCGCGCATGAACTGAACCAGCCTCTGGCTGCACTGCGCACCTTGTCCGGCAACACCGTGCGCTTTCTGGAACGAGGTGCGCTGGACACCGCGAGCACCAACCTGCGTACCATCAATGATCTGGTCGATCGCATGGGCCGCATCACCGCCAGCCTGCGCGCATTCGCCAGACGCGGCGACGATCAGGGCCAGGCGCAACTGAGCAAGGCTGTCGATGCGGCGATGCAATTGCTGGGCGTGCGCGTGGAGCAGTCCGGCCTGACGCTGCATCGAGACTTCGTCGACGCCACCCTGACCATCGACCAGACCCGCCTGGAACAGATTCTGGTCAACCTGATCGGCAACGCACTGGACGCCATGTTCGACCTGCAGCAACCGGAGTTATGGCTCACCGGATCGGTTATCGACGGCCGATACCGTCTGCGGGTACGTGATAACGGGCACGGCGTCGATGCCGACGCGCGCAAGCATCTGTTTGAACCTTTTTTCACCACCAAACCGGGCGAACAAGGCCTGGGGCTGGGCCTGACACTGTCGGCGAGCCTTGCCGCCGCAGCCGGGGGCAGCCTGAGCGCAGAGCATCCGCAGGACGGCGGTACGACGTTTGTCCTGAGCCTGCCGTTCATCCCCGATGCCCGCCACCCGGACAGCCCGACATGAGACGACACCCATGAGCATAAACAGCGACCTGACCGTCCTGATCGTCGAAGACGATCCGCATGTATTGCTCGGCTGCCAGCAGGCCCTCGCGCTGGAAGACATCGCCAGCGAGGGCGTTTCGAGCGCCGAAGAGGCCTTGAAACGTATTGATGACAACTTCGCCGGTATCGTCATCAGCGATATTCGCTTGCCGGGTATCGACGGGCTGGAGTTGCTGAGCCGTCTCAAGGCACGTGACAGCAGCCTGCCGGTGGTGCTCATCACCGGCCATGGCGACATCACCATGGCCGTCAACGCAATGCGCGATGGCGCTTACGATTTCATGGAGAAACCCTTTTCGCCTGAGCGTCTGGTCGACGTCACCCGGCGCGCACTGGAGCAACGCGGCCTGGCCCGTGAAGTGTGGGCCTTGCGCAAGCAACTGGCCGAACGCGATTCGCTGGAAGGCCGGATCATCGGCCGCTCCCCGGCCATGCAAAACCTGCGTGCGTTGATTGCCAACGTCGCCGACACCTCGGCCAACGTACTGATCGAAGGTGAAACCGGCACGGGCAAGGAACTGGTCGCGCGCTGCCTGCACGATTTCAGTCGGCGCAAGGACAGCCAGTTCGTGGCGCTCAACTGTGGCGGGCTGGCGGAAAGCCTGTTCGAGTCGGAAATCTTCGGCCATGAAGCCAACGCCTTTACCGGCGCGGGCAAGCGGCGCATCGGCAAGATCGAACACGCGCACAACGGCACGCTGTTTCTCGATGAAGTGGAAAGCATGCCGGTCAATCTGCAGATCAAGCTGCTGCGCGTCCTGCAGGAGCGAACCCTCGAGCGGCTGGGTTCCAACCAGAGCGTCGCCGTGGATTGCCGGGTCATAGCGGCGACCAAATCCGATTTGAATGCCTTGGGCAAAACCAATCAGTTCCGCAGCGACCTGTATTACCGCCTCAACGTCGTCACACTTGAACTGCCACCCTTGCGTGAGCGCCGCGAAGACATTCTGCAGTTGTTCGAACACTTCCTGCAGTTGTCGTCGTTACGCTTCGACCGCGAACCGCCCGTGCTGGATCGGCAAACCAGCTCGAACCTGATGAGCCATGACTGGCCGGGCAATGTACGCGAACTGCGCAACGTGGCCGAGCGGTTTGCCTTGGGTCTGCCAGCGTTCAAGCAGTCAGGCACGGTCAGTGAAAACCAGAGTCTGGGGTTTGCCGAAGCGGTCGAAGCCTTCGAACGCTCATTGCTCGGCGACGCCTTGCAACGCAGCGGCGGCAACCTCAGCCAGGCCAGTCAGGAACTGGGCATGGCCAAGACCACACTGTTCGACAAGGTCAAGAAATACGGGCTTTGAGCACTGCGCCCGATCTGGAGCATGCGGCGTAGCGCAGATCTGTGACGCAGAGCGTCACCCACTGCATTCCCACGCTGTGGACTGCCCCCCGAAAGTTGGACAGTTTTAGCTCGCCGCCTGAGCCCTGTATT
>NZ_JARVSW010000024.1:0-47884 GCF_030208985.1 Pseudomonas sp. MEJ108 | reverse complement strand
CTGAAAATCTATATATCCGTGACTACGCCTTCGCGAGCAAGCTCGCTCCCACAAGGTCAGCGATGCCGCATGAACATCTACATGACTTGAAACACACCAGCCCTGTGGGAGTTATCCACATTCCTCGAAAAAACTCTGGCCCTGTGGGAGTGAGCTTGCTCACGAAGAGGCCGGGGCAGTCGCTGAAAATCTGTTGATCTGCTAATCCGCCTTCGCGAGCAAGCTCGCTCCCACAAGGTCAGCGATGCCGCATGAACATCTACATGACTTGAAACACACCAGCCCTGTGGGAGTTATCCACATTCCTCGAAAAAACTCTGGACCTGTGGGAGTGAGCTTGCTCACGAAGAGGCCGGTTTTTCACAGCCAAATTGCGTCCCATAAGGGATAATCGCGTACGCTTTTGACCAGGTTGGCTCGAACAGGATTGGCAACGATATAACGGGCAAAATCCAAAAGGCTTTCTTCAGTGCGGATGCTGACGTCGTGGAATCCGCTTTGCCAAAAAGGTCCACTGCAGCCTCTGGCTCTGTTGATGGCGATCGCGCTTTTCGATTTAACGCGCTGTACAACGCTGGATAATGAGTGGCTATTCAACTGCAGTAGCCAGTGAATGTGGTCGGGCATTACAACCCAGGCTAATGAATCGGCCAGTTGCTGCGCCTGAACGTGTCGAAGCTCATCCACCAACAGACGCCCCATGCGCCAATCGGAAAAGACAGGAGTTCTCTGGAATGTTTTTGCGGTGACCAAATAAATCTGGCCGGTACCGGAGAATCGCCCCAAGCGTAAACGATGTGATTGTGATCTCTGATTCATCCTCATCACCTTATGGCTGCGTGCTGGGGAACGACTCTACGAAACGGGCTCACTCAGCGGCGCTCAAAGGTTTGCCCAAGTGTTTCGGACTTCCAGTTGAGCTACCTTTCACTCCTTCATCGAATCCCCCGGAGAATCCCCCATGCTCAAACAAGCACTGCTGCTGGCCGCACTGCTGCTGCCAGCCTGCCTCGTCCACGCCCATGAGTACAAGGCAGGGCCATTGCTGATCGGCCATCCGTGGTCAATGGAGCTGCCGCCCAATGCACCAACCGTGGCGGCCTATTTCACCCTCGAGAACAAGGGTGACAGCGCCGACCGCTTGATCGGCGTCGACACGCCCATCGCCGGACAGGCGCAGTTGCATGAGCATGTACACGCCGACGGGCTGATGAAGATGCAGCACGTGCAGGCGGTCGACATACCGCCTGGCGCGAAGGTGGTTTTCGCACCCATGGCCTGGCACGTGATGCTGCTGGACATCAAGGACCGTTCGAAGCTGGTGGTCGGCCAGCGCTTCCCGATGACCCTGCATTTCGAAAAGGCGGGGGATATCGAGGTGCAGGTCGTGGTACAAAAGCAGGCTTCGGAGCACCAGCACTGAGTAGCCTTCCCGAGTGAGCAACGCATGCCGTCGCGACAGATCAGCCCCTCGTAATAACCGGGGAGCCTGGCTGAGCCTGTTTGCCATGTTGATGATCTTTATCGGTCCACTGGTTTCCCAGTCGATGCCGATGGATCATCACGCCGGCATGTCGATGTCCATGCCAGCCGGGATGGACATGCCGGCCGATGGTCACGCCCAGCATGGCAGCGAGCATGCGATGCCTGCCGACGCCGGTATGAGCGATCACGCGCTGTGGGCAAAATGTGGCTATTGCACACTGCTGTTCAGTTGCCCGGCATTGCCCCATGTCCTTCAACTGGTCGCCGCCCCGCCACCCGGACCCGCTGATTTTTTCGCCCTGCTGCCCTTGCCGGGGCATGCCCGCAACGCCATCTTCCCCAATGCTCGAAGCCGGGCACCACCAGCGCTCATCACCGCATAAGCCGAAAAAAAGATTTCACGAGGGCGCGCGGCTCACTGCTGCGCGCCGTTCGTGCTGTGTTGTCCCTATTGGGGAGCGTTTGACGTGTCCAAACCTGATGTCTCTTTTTACAACCTTGCCTGGCGATGGCATTTCTACGCGGGACTGTTCGTCGCGCCGTTCATGATCCTGTTGTCGCTGACCGGCATCATTTACCTGTTCAAGCCGCAACTGGATAACCTGATGTACAGCGATCTGCTGAACGTCGCGCCGGCCGAGCACCGCCTGACTGCCGACGTGTTGCAACAGCGCGTGCTGAGTACTTATCCACACGCCACGGTCGGCAAGTATTTCCCGCCGACCAGCACCGAGGGCAGTGCGCAGTTTGTCGTCAGCGAGCAGGGACGGGAGCTGAATGTCTTCATCGACCCCTATCGCGGCGACATTCTTGGCACCCAGGACGCCACAAAGAACCTGCAGGCGGTTGCCCGCGCACTGCACGGCGAGCTGATGATCGGCACGCTGGGCGACCGGCTTGTCGAGCTGGCGGCAGGCTGGGGCGTTGTGCTGGTGATTTCCGGCCTTTATCTATGGTGGCCACGCGGTCGCTCCGCGGCTGGGGTTTTCTGGCCGCGCCTGACGGCAAAAGGGCGCGTGCTGTGGCGTGATCTGCACGCGGTTACCGGCTTCTGGGGCGCTTTGCTGTTGCTGTTCATGCTGTTGAGCGGCATGACCTGGACCGGTCTGTGGGGCAAGCAATACGCGGCGGTGTGGAACACCTTCCCGGCCGCCATGTGGACCGACGTCCCCAAGTCCGACAGGCAGGCTGGCGAGCTGAACAATGCCAGCGTGCAGACCGTGCCGTGGGCAATGGAGAACACACCGATGCCGGTTTCGACCGGCGAACACGCCAAGCACATGGACCACATGCACATGTCCAGCGCACCGGCAGCGCCAACAGTGTCCTTGCAGAAGGTGGTCGACATCGCGCGGGCCAGAGACATCGTGCCGGGCTACAGCATCACCCAGCCCAAGACAGCTGACGGCGTGTTTACCGTGTCGGTGTTCGCCGACGACCCCCGTGATGATGCGACGCTGCACATCGACCAATACACCGGCAAGGTGCTGGCCGATGTGCGCTACGTCGATTACAGCACGGTGTCCAAGGCTACCGAGTTGGGCGTCATGCTGCATGAGGGCAAGTTTTTCGGCTGGATCAACCAGCTGCTTATCTTGCTGGTTTGCCTGATGGTGTTGCTCAGTTCGGTCAGCGGCCTGGTGATCTGGTGGAAACGTCGACCTCAGCGCGGGCTCGGTGTACCGCCCTTGCGCCACGACCTGCCACGCTGGAAAACAGCGACAGTGGTGATGATTGCCCTGGGCGCAGTGTTCCCTCTGGTGGGCATTTCGATGCTCATTGTCTGGGTGCTTGATCGAATAGTGCTTTCGCGCTTTGCCAAACAGGCGACAACAGCTTAGATTGCTCCCTGCGGGGCCTGAAACCACTGAGTGGCGTTGTGATGAATTCCTCCTCATACCCGGTTTCAGGCCTCGCCCTGCCTTGAATTGCTCTTGCTCCCCCTACACGTCCTACCCACCGAATAGCCGATGCCGCAGCCATCGACCATCGCTGGCTGATATCCCCGCAGCACCGACCGTGACTACATGACATGAACCGCCAGGCCATTGCCTCGAGCGGATCATCCATCATGCAGACGAATCGGCACCATGAACTTACCGCTCACGACATCACCCCCACCTCTACCCGCCTCGCTTGCCAGCGATAGCTATCCACCCGGTTTCAGCAAGACGACGCAAGAGCTCGCCCGTAGCCTGCTGCACCCGCTCAAACCCGACCTGGATGTCGAGACCACATGGCTGACCTACCGCGACAGCAAGGTCGCAGCGGACGACGGCGCCAACATACACAGCGTTCCGTTGATCTCCAGCCTGGTCGAGCATTTCACCGGCCTTTTGAACTGGACCGACAATGATGTGCAGGGTCTTTACCCGACCCCGTCGTCCACTTCGCAGACACCGGCCATCCAGCCGCTGGGTCGAGCGGCTATCGTGGATTTCTACACTCGGGTCAGCCAGCAGCTGGAGCAATTCTATAGCCAGAAACTTGCAGACTATTGGGCCATCGCAACGCCGGACGGTGAAACCCGGAGCAACCGGTATCTGGCCGAGCAGATCGAGTGTCTGAAATCCGAATGCGCGGTGCTGATCGCCTCGGGAAAAATGGCGACCGGGCACTACAGTCTGCTATCGGCAGCACTGGGGCCATGTGCCACACGCCCGGCCGGAAACATCGCGCAGATTCAACCCCACAGCATTTTCAGCCTCTCGACCCGTATCGGTGATGGCCCTGCAATTGCGATCTCCGGTGCGTTTGCCATCGCTCGACGTCTTCGTAAAGAACCGCTGTTAAAGCTTGACGAAGAGGAGCTTGAGGACGTCCTGCTGTTCACTCCTTATGACGGGCTGGAGGCATTTGCATCCCTGACACACATGAATGAGCGCCTTGCTCAACGCGCAACAGAGCCTGACTACAGGCGACGCCTGGGGATTGAGCCTGCGGCTGAACAGGCAAGCCAGGCCGCCTCCGGTTTCATCGCGCTGCAATGGCAGTACACCTTGCTGGAAGGCAATTTTCTGAGCCTGTTGCACACCCGCCAGATCGCCCGACAGCAATCAATGTTCGCTCAGGCCGTACAGCTTGCTCGTGCTCAACGGATGGACGAGGTTTGTTTCGAGCAATCGATAACGCATTTGCTGAAGCCAGAGTTTTACTTTGACAACCATTGGCGCCTGGACAGGCTCGATAACGACCTGGTTCAGAGCCAGATGCCTGACTGGTGGAAAACCATGCAGGCGTCGCAACGCGAGGAATGGCTTGCGCAGGCACAACAGTTTGGTGAGTCGGTTGTCAGCATCCGCCAAGTCAGCAAGGCTAACTTCGACCCGCCGGACAATGATAGCCGTACCTATCTCACGCGCTATATCGACAAGCAGCTGGATGAAGTATTGAAACAGGCATCTGTCGAAATAGCCGCGCAGCAGATTACCGTTTCAATTAATTACAGGCTTGGCACCGAAGTGCTGGAGATCCCCGGCGCACCTGTGCTGCCGACAACCGAAACTGAAAACATTTCGCTCTGGCAACTGGCGCATACCCATGCCCACCGTGCCAGGGCCGCAGATGCAGTGCTGATCAAGGCTGTCGATGAGGCAGGCGCCGTCATCCATAAACTGGACATGGCCACTATAAAGGGGCTGATCACAGCCATAGAGAACCCTCAGCACCTTAGCGACTACCTCGATCTCAATCTGAAGACATCGGCGTATGCGCGACAACTCAAGCAGTTGCAGAAAGCCATGCTGGAAGCCCGGATGAAGATGGCCCTGCTGGAGATCGAACAGCAGGCTTTTGCACCGGCCGGTCTTGAGTGGATCGAGGCAGTGCTTGATTCGCCGGCACCGCAAGGGCGTCGGACCATCAAAGGGGAAGCCATCGAGGTCCGGTTTTTCAGCGTCAATCAATTCATGATGACCAATGTCATGCTGATTGCTCCAGCCGACAAATTCGAGCGGGGGCCACTGGTGCTGTGCACGCTGGATGCTGCCGACGGCGTCGTCTTCCGCTGGTTCAACAGCATGTATCACCTGACCACCGGTTTTTTGGAAAAAGCGCCATTCCAGCAGTATCTGATTGAGCAAATACCGGTTTCCAGACGCCTGGAAACGTTGCGTGCCATGCAATACGAAAAGCAGGCCAAGCACTGGCGCATGCCAGAGGTTTTTACCCAACTGTCGCTGATACCGATCCCGGCGAGGCTGCTGCACCCGGTGGTATTTGTCAGCCAAAGCAAAGACCTTTATGTGGAAATCCACGAGACCAGGATCAATCAGTTGATCAGCGAAGCCAAACGGCAAATGAGTCTGGCCAACGGCATGGGGCGATCAGGCCGAACCTTCGATCTGATCGCCAACATCGGAATTCTGTTTTTGCCTGACCCGATCATGATGCCTGTCGCACTGGGCGTGGGCCTGTACAAGACCTGGAGCGCCTTCTCGAAACTCGACGAAGGCGACCTCGAAGGTGCAGCCGAGGAATTTCTGAGCGCCGTAGGCTATCTTGCTACCGCTTTCATTGGCCGCCTGGCGCTCGCCCTGAAGCCGGCAATGCATGCCTCGAAGGTGGTAAGACGCCCGCACCTGATCCGCAGGGTCGGCCGCGACGGGCAGATCCAGATCGGCTACCTCCTGTCGCACTCCAGAGCCCCCCGCTTTGCAGACCCCAAATTGATCGTCGCTATGGACTCCCAACGTTTCATCGCCATCGATATAGAGGGCCAGACCTTTTTCGTAAGCCGACGTACCAATATGTTTGGTCACTCGCGCCTTTATCGGCGATCCCCGACTGACCCAACGCTACTGGTGCATGAGCAGGAATACGCTTTGCGCACCACCAGCGGGGCCTGGAAAACCGTGGGCAAACAGATACCACGCATCAGTCAGTCCGCCATCCGTAATGCCCGATCACAACTGGCCAGCCTGACCACTGCCTGGCCTGTGTCCCTGGAAGAGACAGGTAGCGCCGAACGCTTGAAGTTCGAGGCCGACTACCTCGCCCTGGGCGCAGCGTCCAACGCCGAAAACCTTTCCGAAATAGCGGCTTATGCGGAAGGTGGCTCGACGGACATCAACCCTCTGTTACGAAGCGGTGTGCGCAATGCCACAACACGCAACTTTCTAAGCCAGTTCTATCAGCTCAAAGCATGGGATGGCACTGCTTTTCGCTCGACGTACGTATCAAGCGAAGGGATGGCCTGTCTGGAGCACGAAGCAGGTGCGGTGTTTACCGACAGTGGCGTGCAGTCCGCCTCGATATCGCGAGCCAATGCCTTCCTGTGGAGCCGGGATGGATTTGTGAGCAGTAACGCCAATGCAGAAAATCACCCGGTCTTTTTCATCTTTGCCCCGGGCATACCGAAAAAAAACATGTTTACCGGCTTCCTCGGTGATCACGTCGCCGTCGCACCGGGCACGCGCATGCAACTGGGGGCGACAACGCGAATCAACGGTCAGCTGTTTGCGTGGTTCGACGCTCCCGAGCAACTCACTGATCAGACGTTTGACCTGTACACCGGAGCAAAGGAGCTATGGGTCTGAAACACCTGGGAAATTGACCGCTCGCTAGCCTGAACACCCCTTTCGCACCATCGCAGAGCTTCATACGCACCAACGGCAGAACGTTGTTCCACCTTGGTGCGACTCCTCGACTCAACGCGACAAAATCATTCCGTTTCGCGACGTTGCTGCGTTGGCCCAGACCTTGCTAAAGCCTGAAAGAGCAACGAAATGCACCGCCGCCAAACCTCAAACAATGTACTAAGGGAGCCAGTCAATGAAGCGTCGCAGCCTGATCAAAGCCTTTACCCTGTCCGCATCCATCGCCGCCATGGGGCTGACCTGGACCGTTCAGGCTGCCGAGACCATCAAGGTCGGCATTCTGCATTCGTTGTCCGGCACCATGGCCATCTCCGAGACGTCGCTCAAGGACATGGCCTTGATGACCATCGACGAGATCAACGCCAAAGGCGGCGTCAACGGCAAGATGCTGGAGCCGGTCGTTGTGGACCCGGCGTCCAACTGGCCGCTGTTCGCGGAAAAAGGCCGTCAGTTGCTGACCCAGGACAAGGTCGCCGTGGTGTTCGGCTGCTGGACATCGGTGTCGCGCAAATCGGTACTGCCGGTCTTCGAAGAACTCAACGGCCTGCTGTTCTACCCGGTGCAGTACGAAGGCGAAGAAATGTCGCCCAATGTTTTCTACACCGGCGCCGCGCCTAACCAACAGGCTATCCCGGCCGTCGACTATGTCATGAGTGAAGATGGCGGCGCTGCCAAGCGCTTCTTCCTGCTTGGCACCGACTATGTCTACCCGCGCACCACCAACAAGATTCTGCGCGCATTCCTGCATTCCAAAGGCGTGAAAGACACCGATATCGAAGAGGTCTACACCCCGTTCGGTCACTCCGATTATCAAACCATCGTGGCCAACATCAAGAAGTTCTCCGCGGGTGGCAAGACGGCCGTTATCTCCACCGTCAACGGCGACTCCAACGTGCCGTTCTACAAGGAACTGGCCAACCAGGGCCTGAACGCTACCGACGTACCGGTTGTGGCCTTCTCGGTAGGCGAAGAAGAACTGCGCGGCATCGACACCAAGCCATTGGTAGGCCATCTGGCCGCCTGGAACTACTTCCAGTCGGTGGAAAACCCGGTCAACAAGAAGTTCGTGGCTGACTGGAAAGCCTATGCCAAAAAGAAAAACCTGCCAGGCGCTGACAAGGCCGTGACCAACGACCCGATGGAAGCCACCTACGTCGGCATTCACATGTGGGCGCAGGCGGTCGAGAAAGCCAAATCCACCGACGTGGACAAGGTCCGTGAAGCCATGGCCGGACAGACGTTCGCAGCGCCGTCGGGCTTTACCCTGACCATGGACAAGACCAACCACCACTTGCACAAGCCAGTGATGATCGGCGAAATCCAGGACGACGGTCAGTTCAACGTCGTCTGGCAGACCAAAGAGCCGATCCGCGCCCAGCCATGGAGCCCGTACATCCCTGGCAACGACAAGAAGCCGGACGCCCCGGCGAAGAGCAACTGACCCCCTATCAACACAGCCTGATCGTTCCCACGCTCCAGCGTGGGAACGCAGTTCTGGACGCTCCGCGTCCGATCCTGAGCGCGCGGCTCGGTGCATGGTTGACGCAGAGCGTCACGAACGGCATTCCCACGCAGAGCGTGAGGAACGAGCAGCGTCAGGGCGAACAGCCACGAATGTCTAGTGGAACGCCATAACAGACCAAGGCCATATTGATATGCCTTCTTATTTTTACCGTTTGATCCTCGCCATCTGCCTGCTGCTGCCTTTGGCTGCCCAGGCCGGTGATGCCAGCGACTTTGTCGCAGCCAGTTCTTCGCAACAGGCAGAACTGCTGGAGGCCTGGGCCGCCAAGCCTGTGCCGGAACGCGTCGAGCTGCTTGAAGCCTTACGCGATGGCCGTGTGGGTGCCGACAGCAGCAAGCGCGCCTGGATCGAAAACAACGATCAATACGTGGCCGTCGATGCACAGGCACCAGCCGCCGCCGATGCGCCAACGCCTGACGAACCGCGTAAATTGCGCTTGAACAACCGGCTGCGCGGCCTGGTTGAAACCGCGCTGGCCAGCCACCAGTTGCTGGCAGCCGATACACGACTGCGCATGGCCGCCGCCCTGCAATTGCAAAAAAGCGCCCGCCCTGCACAACTGGAGTTGCTGACCGAACGCGTGGCCGGCGAAACAGATTCCAGCGTCAAAAGCGCACTGACCCTGGCGCTGGCCAACCTGCAAATGGTCGACTCAAGCCCGACAGTACGTCTGGCTGCCGTGCGACTGCTGGGCGAAACCGGTGATCCGCTGGCGCGTACCCGTCTTGAATCATTGCTGGCGCCCGGCGTGGAAACCGACGCTTCGGTACGCGTGGCGGCTGAAACCAGCCTGGCGCAGGTCAAGCGCAAGCTGATGATCGGGGAGATCCTCGGCCAGGCGTTCAGCGGCATGTCGCTGGGCTCTATCCTGTTGCTGGCGGCGCTGGGTCTGGCGATCACCTTCGGCCTGCTGGGCGTGATCAACATGGCCCATGGCGAGATGCTGATGCTGGGGGCCTACTCCACCTACGTCGTGCAACTGATGCTGCAGCGCTACGCACCGGGGGCCATCGAGTACTACCCGCTGATCGCGTTGCCGGTGGCGTTCTTTGTCACCGCCGCGATCGGCATGGCCCTGGAGCGTACGGTCATTCGTCATCTGTATGGCCGCCCACTGGAAACCCTGCTGGCGACCTGGGGCATCAGCCTGATGCTGATTCAGGCCGTGCGTCTGGCCTTCGGCGCGCAGAACGTCGAAGTCGCCAACCCGCAATGGCTGTCTGGCGGCATCCAGGTGCTGCCTAATCTGGTGCTGCCTTACAACCGCATCGTGATCATCGCGTTCGCGCTGTTCGTGGTGGTGCTGACCTGGCTGCTGCTGAACAAGACCCGCCTGGGCCTGAACGTGCGCGCCGTTACCCAGAACCGCAACATGGCCGCCTGCTGTGGCGTACCGACCGGGCGCATCGACATGATGGCCTTCGGTCTGGGTTCAGGTATCGCAGGTCTGGGGGGTGTAGCCCTGAGCCAGATCGGCAACGTGGGCCCTGATCTTGGCCAAAGCTACATCATCGATTCGTTCCTGGTGGTCGTGCTCGGCGGTGTCGGGCAACTGGCCGGTAGCGTGATGGCGGCTTTCGGGCTGGGCATCGCCAACAAGATTCTCGAACCGCAAATCGGCGCCGTGTTGGGCAAGATCCTGATCCTGGCGCTGATCATTCTGTTTATCCAGAAACGTCCGCAAGGCCTCTTCGCATTGAAAGGACGGGTGATCGACTGATGAGCCAGCCATTGATAGTAACTGCCGCGCAAAAAGTCGGGCCCAGAGGCACGCTGACCGCAGGCTGCGTAATCCTTGCAGTGCTGCTGGCACTGCCGCTGCTGTCGCTGCTGCCTGCCGATAACAGCTTTCAGGTCTCGGCCTACACCCTGACCCTGGTGGGCAAGATCCTCTGCTACGCCATTGTCGCGCTGGCGCTGGACCTGGTCTGGGGCTACGCCGGGCTGCTGTCGCTGGGCCACGGCCTGTTCTTCGCCCTGGGCGGTTATGCCATGGGCATGTACCTGATGCGCCAGGCCGCTGGGGATGGGTTGCCGGCCTTCATGACCTTCCTGTCGTGGACCGAGCTGCCATGGTACTGGGCGGGCACCGACCATTTCCTCTGGGCGATGTGCCTGGTGGTATTGGCACCGGGACTGCTGGCGCTGATCTTCGGCTTCTTCGCCTTCCGCTCGCGGATCAAGGGCGTGTACTTCTCGATCATGACCCAGGCGCTGACCTTCGCCGGCATGCTGCTGTTCTTTCGCAACGAGACCGGCTTTGGCGGCAACAACGGCTTCACCAACTTCCGCAGCATTCTGGGCTTCAGCATCAGTGCACAAGGGACCAGAGCCGCGCTGTTTCTGGCCACGGTCGCACTGCTGGTGGCCAGTCTGTACATCGGCTGGCGCCTGGCGCAGAGCAAGTTCGGCCGCGTGCTGACCGCGCTGCGCGATGCGGAAAACCGCCTGATGTTCTGCGGTTACGATCCGCGCGGCTTCAAACTGTTCGTCTGGGTGCTGAGCGCCGTGCTGTGCGGTCTGGCTGGCGCCTTGTATGTGCCGCAGGTCGGCATTATCAACCCCAGCGAAATGTCGCCGACCAACTCCATTGAAGCCGCTGTCTGGGTAGCCCTGGGTGGCCGTGGCACGCTGATCGGCCCGCTGCTGGGCGCAGGTCTGGTGAACGGCATGAAAAGCTGGTTCACCATGGCCTTCCCGGAATACTGGCTGTTCTTTCTCGGCGCGCTATTCATCATCGTCACGCTGTATCTGCCCAAGGGCGTGATCGGCATGCTGAAGAAAAGGAGCGAGCAATGAAAACCACTCCGACCCCGTCTTTCATGCTGGAACCGATCCTGGCCCCGAACTCCGACGCCGGCACCAGCCGCGATGCGGTGGGGCTCGGCAAGAGCGCAGGCAAGGGCCTCAATACTCGCCACGGCACGATCCTGACGCTGGAAGACATCAGCGTCAGCTTCGACGGCTTCAAGGCCCTGAACGATCTGAATCTGTACATCGGCGTAGGCGAACTGCGCTGCATCATCGGCCCCAACGGCGCGGGCAAGACCACGCTGATGGACGTCATCACCGGCAAGACCCGTCCCAGCCACGGCAAGGCCTGGTTCGGTGAAACGCTGGACCTAACGAAGATGACCGAAGTGCAGATCGCTCAGGCCGGCATCGGCCGCAAGTTCCAGAAACCCACGGTATTCGAGGCCTTGAGCGTGTTCGAAAACCTTGAGCTGGCGCAGAAGACCGACAAATCGGTGTGGGCCAGTCTGCGTGCGCGGTTGAGCGGCGAGCAACAGGACCGGATCGCTGAGGTGCTGGAAACGATCCGCCTGATCAGCTCGATGCACCGCCCTGCGGGCTTGCTGTCCCACGGCCAGAAGCAGTTTCTGGAGATCGGCATGCTGCTGGTTCAGGACCCGCAATTACTGCTGCTCGACGAACCCGTCGCGGGCATGACCGATGCCGAAACCGAATTCACCGCCGAGCTGTTCAAGAGCCTGGCCGGCAAGCATTCGCTGATGGTGGTTGAGCACGACATGGGGTTTGTCGGCTCGATTGCCGACCATGTCACCGTGCTGCACCAGGGCAGCGTGCTGGCTGAAGGCTCGCTGAACGACGTACAGGCCGACGAACGCGTGATCGAAGTTTACTTGGGGCGCTAGCGCGACCAGCTGCAAGCTTTTAGCTGCAAGCTGCAAGCTGCAAGCTAGAAGCAAAAACAACGTGCTGCTCTTTACTTGCAGCTTGAAGCTTGAAGCTTATAACTCATGAGGCCCTCATGCTCACTGTTAGCCAGCTCCACCAATATTACGGCGGCAGCCACATTCTTCGCGGTCTGTCGTTTGATGTGAAGGTCGGAGAGGTCACCTGCCTGCTGGGCCGCAACGGCGTGGGCAAGACCACGCTCCTGCGTGTACTGATGGGCCTGCTGCCATCGAAGGAAGGTTCGGTGCAATGGGAAGGCAAGGCCATCACCCAGTTCAAGACACACCAACGGGTACATGCCGGGATTGCTTACGTGCCGCAGGGCCGGGAAATATTCGGCCGGCTGACGGTCGAGGAAAATCTGCTCATGGGCCTGTCGCGTTTTCCGGGCTCCGAGGCCAAGGAAGTGCCGGCCTTCATCTACGAGTTGTTCCCGGTGCTGCTGCAAATGAAGCACCGTCGCGGCGGCGATCTGTCCGGTGGTCAGCAGCAGCAACTGGCGATAGGCCGGGCGCTGGCGAGCCGTCCACGCCTGCTGATTCTCGACGAGCCCACCGAAGGTATTCAGCCCTCGGTGATCAAGGAAATCGGCGCGGTCATCAAAAAGCTCGCCGAGCGTGGCGACATGGCGATTCTGCTGGTCGAGCAGTTCTACGACTTCGCCGCGGAACTGGCCGATCAGTACCTGGTGATGTCGCGGGGCGAGATCGTCCAGCAGGGCCGTGGCGAGAACATGGAGAGCGACGGCGTTCGTGGTCTGGTGACCATTTGATGCGTCAATCCGTTATCGTGCAGCACTCGACAAGCCAATGAAGACACCATGAACCTGCCTGCCAACACCGCCCTCTTCACCCCCAGCTGGCACGCCGAGCTGGAATTGGGTTACGGCCGTTTCGATGACAGCACACGCCCGACACTGCGGCGCCACAAAGGACCGCTGCGCGTGCAAAAGCATCTGTACGCCGAAGGCCCGGAGGTGTGCCAGCACATCATCGTACATCCACCGGGCGGTATCGCCGGGGGAGACCGGCTGGATATCTCGGCCACCGTGGGTGCCGATGCCTGGGCACAATTGACCAGCCCCGGCGCGGCCAAATGGTATCGCGCCGCCAGCCCGGCCTTTCAGCAACTGGAACTGCACGTCCAGCCCGGCGCGACACTGGAATGGCTGCCGCAGGAAAGCATCGTCTTCAGCAACGCCCAGGCAGAACTGAGCACCCGCATAGAGCTGCACGGTGATGCGAAGCTATGCTACTGGGATGTGGTGGCGCTGGGCCGGCCGGCCAGTGGCGAGCGGTTCGAGCACGGGCATTTTCAATCGCATCTGGATATCCGTCGCGACGGCACATTGCTCTGGCATGAGCGACAACGCATTATCGGTGGCGACGGGCTGCTGGACTCGCCCATCGGCCTGGACGGCAGAACAGTGTTCGCCACCCTGCTGATGACCGGCGAAGTCGACAGCGAGCTGCTCGAGGCCTGCCGTTCGCTGTCGATGCCCAACCCGGTACGCGGCGATCTGACGCAACTGCCCGGCCTGCTGGTCGCTCGCTGCCTGGCAGACGAAGCACTGCACGCACGGGCCTGGCTGATACAAATCTGGAAATACCTGCGCCCTGCCCTGCTGGGACGCGAGGCGGTAACGCCAAGAATCTGGAACACCTGATTGATGACTGGACGCTCTGCATTCCATGCTACACCCTCGGCGCTGATGCACTCAGCGTGATACATAAGTCCTGAAAAGCCCGAAAATCGGGGCTTTTAGCGCTTCTGCCCGCAGGGCGTGGGAGCGAACTTGTTCGCGAAGACAATGTTTTAGGCGCTGCATTTTCGGCGACTACACCGGCCCCTTCGCGAACAAGTTCGCTCCCACGGCCTTCGGCCAGAACCCAAAACAGACTTATACATAACGATGAGGGCTCAAGCCTGGGAACGATCAACCAACGAATTTGAACAAACGGAAGCCCCATGGACCTGACACCACGCGAAAAAGACAAGCTGCTGATCTTCACCGCCGGACTGGTCGCCGAACGGCGTCTGGCGCGCGGCGTGAAGCTCAACTACCCGGAAGCCATGGCCTATATTTCTGCGGCGCTGCTCGAAGGTGCGCGTGACGGGCAGACCGTCGCTGAGCTCATGCATTACGGCACGACCCTGCTGAGCCGCGATCAGGTCATGGAAGGTATCGCGGAAATGATCCCGGAGATCCAGGTGGAAGCCACCTTCCCGGACGGCACCAAACTCGTCACCGTGCATCAGCCGATTGCCTGAAGGAGTAATCATGCAGGACGTGATTCGCGATGCCCTGCCGGACGATCTGCCGGGCATTCTGGACATCTACAACGATGCAGTGCTCAACACCACGGCTATCTGGAACGAGCAGCCGGTTGATCTGGCCAACCGCCAGGCCTGGTACGCAGCTCGCCAGAGTCAGGGTTATCCGATTCTGGTGGCGGTCGACAACGCCGGCGAAGTGCTCGGCTATTCGTCGTTTGGCGACTGGCGGCCGTTCGAAGGCTTTCGCCATACGGTCGAGCATTCGGTCTACGTGCGCGCCGACCAGCGCGGCAAAGGCCTGGGCCCGCGCCTGATGGACGCCTTGATCGAGCGCGCCCGCGACTGTGACAAGCACATGATGGTCGCGGCCATCGAAAGCGGTAACGCTGCGTCCATCGCCCTGCATGATCGCCTGGGCTTCAAGATTACCGGGCAAATGCCGCAGGTCGGCACCAAGTTCGGCCGCTGGCTGGACCTGACGTTCATGCAGCTCGACCTGTCGCCCGGTGCGCCTGCGCCCGCTTCACAGGCACCCAAGCCCCTCTCACCCAAGCCCCTCTAGAGAGCACGCCATGAACCATGCACAACTGCGACGTGTTACCGCTGAAAGCTTCGCGCATTATCGCCATGGCCTGGCGCAACTGCTGTTCGACACGGTTCACGGCGGCGCATCGGTCGGGTTCATGGCGGATCTGGATATGCAGCAGGCGTATGCCTGGTGCGATAGCCTGAAGGCCGATATCGCCGCAGGCGATCTGCTGCTGTGGGTGGTGGCCGAGGACAGCCATGTGCTGGCCAGCGCGCAGTTGTCGCTGTGTCAGAAGCCCAACGGCCTGAACCGCGCCGAAGTGCAAAAACTGATGGTTCTGCCGCAAGCCCGAGGTCGCGGCCTGGGCAGGCAACTGATGGAGGAGGTCGAACAGACTGCGGTGAAACACAAGCGTGGGCTGCTGCACCTGGACACCGAAGCAGGTTCGACGGCTGAAGCCTTCTACAGCGCGCTGGCCTACCACCGTGTCGGGGAGCTGCCGGATTATTGCGCCACACCGGACGGTCGCTATCGGCCGACCGCCATTTATTTCAAAACCTTGGGGCAACCGACATGATCCCTGGTCAATACCAGATCCAGCCCGGCGACATCGAACTCAACGCCGGACGCCGCACCCTCAGCCTGACCGTCGCCAACAGCGGCGACCGGCCGATTCAGGTGGGCTCGCATTTCCACTTTTTCGAAACCAACGACGCACTGACCTTCGACCGCGCCGCCAGCCGGGGCATGCGCCTGAACATTCCGGCAGGCACCGCCGTGCGCTTCGAACCGGGCCAGTCCCGCGAAGTCGAGCTGGTCGACCTGGCCGGCCTGCGCAAGGTTTACGGGTTTGCCGGGCGAGTGATGGGGGAGCTTTAGCTTCAAGCTTCAAGCTTCAAGCTTCAAGCTTCAAGAGAAAAGCATGTGACGACTAAAGACTTGCAGCTTGCATCTTTCAGCTTGTCGCTTTGAACACATTACAGTGTGCGGCCTGCAGCTTGCCGCTCTGAATCCGAGGTACGAGAGATGAAGATAAGCCGACAGGCCTACGCAGACATGTTCGGCCCCACCGTCGGCGACAAGGTTCGCCTGGCCGACACCGAGCTGTGGATCGAGGTCGAGAAGGACTTCACCACCTATGGCGAAGAAGTGAAGTTCGGCGGTGGCAAGGTCATTCGTGACGGCATGGGCCAGGGCCAGCTGCTGGCCGCCGAGGTGGTCGACACGCTGATCACCAATGCCTTGATCATCGATCACTGGGGCATCGTCAAGGCCGACGTCGGCATCAAGAACGGGCGTATCGCGGCCATTGGCAAGGCGGGCAACCCGGACATCCAGCCGGACGTGACCATTGCCGTCGGCGCTGCCACCGAGGTCATTGCCGGCGAAGGCATGATCCTCACCGCGGGTGGCGTCGACACGCACATCCACTTCATCTGCCCGCAACAGATCGAAGAGGCCCTGATGAGCGGCGTGACAACGATGATCGGCGGCGGCACCGGCCCGGCCACGGGCACCAACGCCACCACCGTCACACCCGGCCCGTGGCACATGGCGCGCATGCTCCAGGCCTCGGACTCGTTCCCGATGAACATCGGCTTCACCGGCAAGGGCAACGTCAGCCTGCCCGGCCCGCTGATCGAACAGGTCAAGGCGGGGGCCATCGGTCTGAAGCTGCACGAAGACTGGGGTACCACGCCTGCGGCCATCGACAATTGCCTGAGCGTGGCCGACGAATACGACGTGCAGGTCGCGATCCACACCGACACCCTCAACGAGTCGGGTTTTGTCGAGACCACCCTGGCCGCGTTCAAGAACCGCACGATTCACACTTATCACACCGAAGGTGCCGGTGGCGGTCACGCGCCGGACATCATCAAGGCCTGTGGTTCGCCGAACGTGCTGCCGAGCTCGACCAACCCGACGCGCCCGTTCACCCGCAACACCATCGACGAGCACCTGGACATGCTCATGGTCTGCCACCACCTGGACCCTAGCATCGCCGAAGACGTGGCTTTCGCGGAAAGCCGCATCCGCCGCGAGACCATCGCCGCCGAGGATATCCTTCACGACCTGGGCGCCTTTTCCATGCTCAGTTCCGACAGCCAGGCCATGGGCCGGGTTGGCGAAGTGATCATGCGCACCTGGCAAACCGCCGACAAGATGAAGAAACAGCGTGGGCCACTGCCGCAGGATGGCCCGGGCAACGACAACTTCCGCGCCAAGCGTTACATCGCCAAATACACCATCAATCCGGCGATCACCCACGGCATCAGCCATGAAGTGGGCTCGATCGAAGTCGGCAAGTGGGCGGATCTGGTGCTGTGGCGGCCAGCGTTCTTTGGCGTCAAACCGACCCTGATCCTCAAGGGCGGGGCCATCGCCGCCAGCCTGATGGGCGACGCCAACGCTTCGATCCCGACCCCGCAACCGGTTCATTACCGCCCCATGTTCGCAAGCTTCGGCAGCTCGCTGCACGCCACCAGCCTGACCTTCATCAGCCAGGCAGCGTTCGACGCCGGCGTACCGGAGTCACTGGGCCTGAAGAAGCAGATCGGTGTCGTCAAAGGCTGTCGCACTGTGCAGAAGAAAGACCTGATCCACAACGATTACCTGCCGGACATCGAAGTCGACCCGCAGACCTATCAGGTCAAGGCCGACGGTGTGCTGCTATGGTGCGAACCTGCCGATGTGCTGCCAATGGCGCAGCGGTATTTTCTGTTTTGAATCAGCAAGGGCCTTCGCTTTCAGAAGGCCCTTCAATATTTATTGCTCGGTTTATTCTTTGAGGCTAAGCAACTCGTTGAGTTTGGCTCTGAACCAGGACTTCAGATGAAAATCAGCGGTTTCCTCAATCTTTTTACCGCTCTTGAAAAAGATGACGGTTGGTGTAACGGTGACATTGTAGTTTTGGGCGGTCGCTGGGCTAGTGTCCACAGGCACACGAAGCATGACGACCCTCCCGGCAAACTCAGGCGCTAGCTCATCGAGAATTGCCCCAGTCCGTGTACTGTTGTTCGCTTCACCGTGGTCATTAACGCCGGGGTTGCTGAATTCCAACACCACCAACGGGCTGATTGCAGTCCATTGGGAACTGAAGTCCGCATCGTTCTTAACGACCCGGGCCCGGGCCGCTTTGTTCTGGTAATTCAGAAGTGTTTCTTTAGATTCCAATATTTTCAGCGACTGCAGCGTATCGTTGATAGCGTCCAGTACCCCCAGATCCTGGGGGGTGCCGGTGCCCTGCAATGCTCGCTGCAATGGGAGAAAAACGCTCAGTTTTCCTGTCGCTACGTCGTCGAGCTTGCTGACTTTTCCATCAGCCAGTGTCTGCTGGGCACGCGTTACACGCTCTTCGACAAAAGCTGTGAGTTCTGTGTTCGACATGGTCATTCTCCCATTACGAAGCGGGTAGCAATTCATCCAGGATTTGCGTCATCCGTTCTTTGGTTTGCTGGCCGACAAGGTCTTCCCTTGCTCTTGCGCCAGCCTTGAAGAAAACCATCGTCGGACCATGATTTATCTGATATTGAGTCGAAGTCACCGGGTTGAGATGCGAATCCAGTTCGATCTCGACCCTGACCAAGCTGACCTTTCCGGCATATTTCTCTTCCAGCGCATTAAAAATGGTATCCATTCTGGCGCTGGCGTTATCCTCGCCTCGCTTGTTTACCTTCACTTTCGTCGAGAATTCCACCACCACGAGCTTTTGGTTGCTCGCCTCAATGACATCCTTCTGAAAGGTCGAATCAGTAACTGTCATGACACTCATGCTCAGGGCCTCCATTCGATTAACCTGCCGAATGAACATAGGCCCCATAGAAATCAGCGTCTACTGACAGAAATGACAGTAAACACTCTGTTTGTCGTGCTCTGTAAAGGCGATAATATGCGCCATCTTTCGTCACGCCTCTCCAGCAAGGTACTCGGCCATGCGCCTTTCCGAATTCATCGTTATTCATGTGGATCGCATCGTCGATGAATGGGAAGCCTTCGCCAGAACCCTGAAACCTGCGGCAGAAACGATGACCAAGGCCGAGCTGCGGGATCATGCCAGGTCGATTTTGCTCGCCGCCGCACGGGACATGAAGACCGCGCAGAGCAAAAGCGAGGAGATTGCCAAGGCCAGAGGCGAAGAGCTGAACAAGACGCCAAGCCTGGATGAAGCAGCCAGCAGCCATGGCGAGTTGCGCCATGAGGTCGGTTTTGATCTGGTGCAGATGACGTCGGAGTTTCGCCATCTGCGCGCCAGCGTCATCCGCCTCTGGGTAGAAAGCCTGGCAGCGCCGCAACTGGCTGATTTTCAGGACGTGATTCGCTTCAACGAAGCCATCGACGAGGCGCTTGCCGAATCCACCGCGGCCTATGCGGAACGGGTTGGCCGCTCACGGGATATCTTTCTTGCCATTCTCGGTCACGATCTGCGCGCACCGCTGCAGGCCGTCAGCATGTCCACCGAGTTGCTGGCACGCAAAATAACGCTGGACGAAAAAACCCAGTCCTATGTTTCACGTATCCAGACCAGCACCCGCCATATGGGCTCGATGGTCAGCGATCTGCTGGAGTTCGTACGCAGTCGTCTGGGCGCCGGGCTGCCGGTGGAACGCAAATACATGGACCTGGCCAGCGCCTGCCGCGAGGCGATCGAAGAAGCCTGTGCAGGGCGACCGGACTCTGCTCCGGTGCTGAACGTAGAAGGCAACACCAAGGGCCACTGGGACGCCGGGCGGATCAGCCAGATGCTGCAAAACCTGATCGGCAATGCCCTGCAGCATGGTGCGGCCAGCCACGAGATAACGGTGACAGTCACGGGCGCCGAGAAAGCCGTGATATTGGTGGTACACAACGAAGGCAAACCGATTGCCGAAGACGCTATCGGGACGATTTTCGATCCGCTGGTGCGCAGCACCGAGGAAAACAGCGAAACACGCGGCACGTCGACCAGCCTGGGCCTGGGCCTGTTCATCGTCAAGGAAGTGGTCAACGCCCACGGCGGCAGCATCACTGTGACCTCGACCATTGGTGAGGGCACGACCTTCAATGTGGTGCTGCCGAAAAACTGACCGGGGCTGACTGCCCGCAGATACGGGTGCCGCATCAGCCCAGGCAGAAAAGACCGAGTCGCAAGACTGCTCCGCTCAACCCTTCCACTGCGCACGGGGATCGAACGAAGAACTGTCTGCCAGTTTCTGCCAGAGCGCCCGCGTAGCCTCGTCGGTGTGCTTGGGCACGACGATTTTCAGCTGCGCATAAAGATCGCCGCGTTCGCCACTCTTGTTCATCAAGCCGTTACCCTTGATCCGCAGACGCTGACCATTCTGACTGTCCGGGCGGATGGTCAGGTTGAGCCTGCTGGTCAGCGTCGGCACGGCGACCTTGGTGCCCAGCACGGCTTCCCAGGGGGCCAGCGGCACGGTGATGACCAGATCATGGCCTTCGACCTCGAACAGCGGGTGCGGGGCCAGGCGAAGGATCAGGTACAGATCGCCATTGGCACCACCGCCTACGCCCGGCGCGCCCTGCCCCTTCAGGCGAATACGCTCGCCATCGACGACGCCCGCCGGAATCTTCACGTTCAGGGTCTTGGTGATATCACTCATGCGCTGCCCGTTGGGGCTGTGCTGCGGCACCTTGAAGCTGACCTGCTTGGATTCCCCCGACAGGGTTTCTTCGAGAAACACCGCCAGTTCCATCTCCACGTCCTGCCCGGTACGCCCCGGGTTGCGGGTACGCCCGCCCTGCTGTGGCCGGCCACCGAAAATGGAGCTGAAAAACTCCGAGAAGTCTGCCGTTTCCTCGAACCCGCCTGCCCCGGCGCCTGCGCGGCTTTGCCAGCCCGGCGGAGTCTGGAACGGGCGGCCCTGACGACCGTATTTGCGCAGCTCATCATACTCGGCGCGCTTTTCAGGGCTGCTGAGTACCTCATAGGCTTCGGAAGCTTCCTTGAACTTGTCTTCGGCGCCTGCCTCCTTGCTGACGTCCGGATGATACTTGCGCGCGAGTTTGCGATAGGCGGTCTTGATCGCCTTGTCGTCCGCAGTCGGCTCCACGGCAAGTATCTTGTAGTAGTCTTTGAAATCCATGTAACGATCACCCATCCGAATTATCCGGCAAAGCCAGATACGCTGGCGTCACGCGCCCAGCTCCCTCTGTCACGAGGCATCTGGATTACCTAACGTCGAAAAATATACAGATAGACCAGCCGCCTTTGCCGGCGGGTCGATAGCTCGACAACATAGTGTCCGACAACAGGGTCTACCGAGAATCCCTACAAGATTGGGGGTAACGGGCCTCAGTTCAAGCCTTGGCCGCAAATACAGCCAGGTAAATATAAGCGACGTGTCGCGCTACGCAATTTGCCCGCGCTGACATAAACTGCGCGGCCGTTTTTTGACTGGAACGTAAAAGACATGAATGACCAATCCCCGGCCCGTGCCTGCGGTATCGATTTCGGCACGTCCAACTCCACTGTCGGCTGGCAACGACCCGGCATGGAATCGTTGATCGCGCTGGAGGACGACAAGATTACCCTGCCTTCGGTGGTGTTCTTCAATATGGAAGAACGCCGCCCGGTGTATGGCCGCCTGGCGCTGCACGAGTATCTGGAAGGCTACGAAGGCCGCCTGATGCGCTCGCTCAAGAGCCTGCTGGGCTCGAAGCTGATCAAACATGACACCAGCGTGCTGGGCACGGCGATGCCCTTCAAGGATTTGCTGGCCCTGTTTATCGGCGAGCTGAAAAAGCGCGCGGAGCAAACGGCCGGACGCGAATTCGAGCAAGTCGTACTGGGCCGTCCGGTGCATTTTGTCGATGACGACGCCCAGGCCGATCAGGAAGCCGAAGATACGCTGGCTGAAGTGGCACGCAAGATCGGCTTCAAGGACGTGTCGTTCCAGTTCGAGCCTATCGCTGCGGCCTTCGACTACGAGTCCACCATCCAGGACGAAGAACTGGTGCTGATCGTCGACATTGGCGGCGGTACCTCGGACTTTTCGCTGGTGCGTCTGTCGCCCGAGCGACGCCAGCACGATGATCGCCAGCAGGACATCCTCGCCACCGGTGGCGTGCACATCGGCGGGACCGACTTCGACAAGCAGTTGAGCCTGCAAGGCGTGATGCCGCTGTTCGGTTATGGCAGCCGCATGAAAAGCGGTGCGTACATGCCGACCAGCCACCATATGAACCTGGCGACCTGGCACACCATCAACGCCGTGTACTCGCAAAAGTCGCAACTGGCCCTGGGCAGCATGCGCTACGACATCGAAGACACCGGCGGCATCGATCGCCTGTTCAAACTGATCGAACAGCGCGCCGGGCACTGGCTGGCCATGGAAGTGGAAGAAACCAAGATCCAGCTGACCCACGCTGACAGCCGTCACCTGCTCATGGATCGAGTGGAAGCCGGAATGAGCGTGGACCTGAGCCGGGTGATGTTCGAAGCAGCGATCGACGCCCAGCTTGAGCGCGTGCGCAACAGCGTGACGAACTTGCTCAACGATGCGGGAGTGAGTGTCGAACAGGTCAGCACGGTGTTCTTCACCGGCGGTTCAAGCGGCATCCCGGCCCTGCGCAACAGCGTCTCGGACATGCTGCCCAACGCACGCCACGTCGAAGGCAACATCTTCGGCAGCATCGGCAGCGGCCTGGCCATCGAAGCGAAGAAGCGTTACGGCTAGTCATGCGCCTATCGTGGCAATGCCCTTCGTGATGCTCCGCGTCAAAGATCGCTGATCTTGTGGGAGCGAGCTTGCTCGCGAAGACGGATTACCTGATCAATGGATGTCCAGCGGCTGCACGGGCCTCTTCGTGAGCAAGCTCACTCCCACGGGCGGAAGTATTTCGAGCCATGTGGATGCTCTGCAGCACCGCAGACGTAGAGCGTCCAGAACTGCATGCCAACGCGGTGAACTGGCACGATAGACGTTCTTTCGGACGCCTATCTACGCAAGCGCCCTAGACCAACCCTTCCTTCTGCAACTCGCTCTTCAGGTACGCATAGTAAATCGGCCCTGCGACCACACCCGGCAGGCCGAATGCGGCTTCGAACAGCAGCATCGCCAGCAGCAACTCCCACGACCTGGCATTGATCTGCCCGCCCACGATGCGCGCATTGAGGAAGTACTCGACCTTGTGGATCACGATCAGGTAGCCCAGCGCCGCCAGCGCGACCCAGATCGAGATGGACATGCCGACGATGAAGATCAGGGTGTTGGACATCAGGTTACCCACCACCGGCAACAGGCCGAGCAGGAAGGTCATGATGATCAGGGTCTTGGTCAGCGGCAGGTGAATCCCGCACAGCGGCAGCACGACGGCCAGAAATACCGACGTAAACGCGGTGTTGAGCAGGGAAATCTTGATCTGGGCGAAAACGATGTTGCGAAACGCCCGGCTGACCAGGTACAGCCGATCGAACAGTGCGGCTGCCAGCGGTTTGCGCGCATGCACATCGGAGATACGCTGCAAGGCAATGATCGCGCCCAGTACCATGCCGATCAGCATGGTGACGAACATGTGCGCCGCGCCCTTGCCGATCAATTGCAACTCGCCGACGTGTTTCTGCAGCCACTGCCCGAGCGAAACCTGAAACTCCGCGGCGCTGGCAGGCAGATAGGCATCGATAAACGGTGGCAACTGACCACGTGCGCGATCCACCAGGGTCATGAACTTGTCGAGCGAGGCTCCGGGGTTTTCGGCTTCATGCAGCACAAAGCTGATGGCCCCGGCGAAAATCAGCGTCAGCAGGCTGACCACCAGCGTGCCCAGCAGCGCCACAGCCAGCCAGCGCGCCCGTTCGCCGGAGATCAGACGTTGCAGCTTGGGGGTCAACATGTTGACCAGCTCGAACACCAACAGTCCGGCCAGCAGGCTGGGCAATAACTTGAATGGCAACACCAATAACAGACCGCCAAATACAAGAATCCAGCTGGCTATTAACACCTGACGCGCAGAAAACGTTGGCATAGACCCTCAACGGGCAACACAAGGAAGGTGGGCAGTCTGCCAGCCTTCGCAGTCCAGAACCAGTGATCCGAAAGCGCTAAAAAACAAGCAGCAACCATCTGCCCGATGATCGGCTCGAGAACGGCGCGAAAGTGCAGTGTTTACTGCACCCGCGCCTGTTACCTGCAGCAAGGGGGCCGGCTGAAAAATTATTTCTTCTTGAGACAATCGCTCATGAAACTCTTGCGCGCGTCACCCTTGAGCGCCTGAGTGCTGGCAGTCGCGTTGCAGGTTTTCATCTTCTCCTGCTGGGTGGCCGCCGGCGGCGGTGCCGCTTTCAGGCAAGTGCTCATGAACGTCTTGCGCTCATCGCCCTTCAGCGACTTCGCGCTGGCGTCGGCATTGCAGGTGGTCATTTTGTTCTGCTGCGCGGTCGCAGCGAAACCCTGGGCAGACAACATCAAGCCTACGAGCAGCACAGGAATACCGAGCTTGTTCATCGATCCACTCTCCAGATCCACTGCACCGGGCGGCACAGGCTGAGAGTCAGTGTAGTCAGCGTCTGCGCTCTGTGACGGGACACCGGACATCGCCGCTGGCATTCTCGACAAACAGGCGGATAATTACGCCTCGCTTTAACGATGATCCCCTCATGCAATACGCTTTCCCGCTGATTACCGTCCTTATCTGGGCGATCAACACAGCTGTCACCAAGGCGTCTGCCGGGGTGATCTTTCCGGCTGAAATAGGCTTTTATCGCTGGGCGCTGGCCGGCTTGCTGTTCACGCCGTTCATGCTCGGGCCGGTGTGGGCGAACCGCGCGGCGATCAAACCGGTACTGGGCAAGATCTTCATTCTGGCCGTGCTTGGCACAGCGCTGTATCAGAGCCTGGCGTACTTCGCGGCCAGCCTGACGACGGCCACCAACATGGGGATCATTCAGTCGATGGTGCCGATGATGGCGCTGGGGCTGTCGATAGCCTGCCTCGGCACTCGCCTGACCTCGGGCGCGCTGCTGGGGGCAGTGCTGTCATTCGCGGGGGTGCTGGTTGTGGTCTCGGCGGGCAATCCGGCCAGCCTGATCGAGCAGGGTGTCAATCGGGGCGACGCGATGGTGCTGGTGGCCGCCGCGTCGTATGCGGTCTATAGCACGCTGCTGAAGAAGTGGCAGTTGCGCCTGCCGCCCCTGCAGCTGCTTTACGTACAGATCCTGCTGGCGATTATGGTTTTGCTGCCGCCGTTCATGCTATCGGCGAAAACCGGCCTGAATGCGAGCAACCTCCCGATGGTGCTGTATGCAGCGATTCCAACGTCGATGCTCGCGCCGTGGTTGTGGATGACCTCGATCATGCGCCTGGGCCCCAGCCGCACAACTTTGTTCTTCAACCTGATGCCCATCGCCACGGCATTGATTGCCGCGGCGACACTGGGCGAGCAACTGGCGCTCTATCACCTGTTCGGCGGAGCGCTGACCCTGTGCGGCGTCATCCTCGCGGAACGCTGGACGACGCCGCTGCGGTCAGGTGCGGATTAGACAGTCGCGCTGCCTTCGCTGCCCTCCAGGCTGTGAATCGACACATCGGTGATGCCGGCGGCAAGCGGCAGACCGGCTTCACCCATTGGAAGCTCGTCCAGTTCTACGTGATGCTTGAGCGCCAGTTCGTGCACCACTTCAATGATAGGCACGTCCAGATTCTCGATAATGTCTACGTGGTGCTCGCCGAGCAGGGTGTACTCGATCTCATACAGTTCTTTATCGCTCATCGCATCTTCCTGGCCGTCACAGAGGAGCGGCTGATTAACGAACTACGGTCCGACAACCGATGACCGAGCCCAAGGCTGAGCAAAACGCTCAACCATGCCATCAGATTGACCTCGGCCTTTGGGGAACGTGCGAGGAATATTCAAAGCGCTTTTCATGCGCTATCGTCATAGCGTTCGGGGGATCAGCAACGGCATCAGGGTGGATGCAAGGTACTGCCTCATCGCCATCTTTTTTTCGAACTCTTGGACCCCTCCCGGCTCCAAGGCATACCGGGCCAAAACCGGCTCTGACATGTGGAGCAACAACGATGTACAAAAAACTCTTCGCGGCGACCTTTGTATTGGCGACGATGGCTGGCTGCAGCAACACAACCGTGCAGAACCCGGTGGACTACGTCACTTATCGCAACGAGCCGCTGGTCAAGCAGGTCGAGAACGGCATGACGCGCCAGCAGGTCCTGACCATCGGCGGTGAACCGTCGAGCACCATCGAGCGCAAGGTCAACCCGGGCACTTGCAACAACTACGTCATGAACAAGGACGGCCACAAACAGGTTTACCACGTCAGCTTCAACAGCGACGGGCGTGTGACCAACAAAGGTTTCATGACTTGCGAACAACGCGAGAAGAACGAAAAAGCGATGTAATCAAAACGCAGGCACAAACAAAAAGCCCGAGGCATGAATGCCTCGGGCTTTTTGTTGAACGCTTTTTTAGGATCTGTACGAAAAGTGGCTGCGCTCGGTGATGCTTCGTTAAAAACAGGCTCGGAATGCTCATTTACAACACGTAGACTCCGCTTCCTCGCCTGTTTTTGCCTCGCCTGACCTTCGCTCGCCGACTTTTCGTACAGAGCCTAGAAAACCAGCTTGAACAGGGCGATAACCACGACCAGGCCGATCAGAAAGATGATGCCAACGGTGCTTCCCAGGAACTTGAGCATTGTGTATCTCCACGATTTATTTGGGTCTCAAGGTTGGGACCGCGAGGCTCAGCACTCGTTTCTTATATTTTTACATTCAGTCACAACCTTGCGCACCTGCGAAAATCCGATAAAACTTTTTCCCTTCTCCAACACTCACAACCCTTGCTGATCCTGCCGGGCAATACACAGAGCGAGACAGCAAAACCTGATGAGTCCTGGAGATAAATGATGAATTCTGCACCGCAATCACAGCTTTCCGATGTCAATACTCTGCGCCAGCGCGCACGCCAGAACGTTGAGGATGGTGCTGTGACTCAAGGCTACAGCGCTGACCGCGAAACGGTCCTGCGCCTGCTCAATGAATCGCTGGCTACCGAGCTGGTCTGTGTGCTGCGCTACAAGCGCCACTACTACATGGCGTCGGGCCTCAAAGCGAGCGTCGCGGCAGCCGAGTTTCTGGAGCACGCAGAACAGGAAGCGCAGCACGCTGACAAACTGGCCGAGCGTATCGTGCAACTGGGCGGTGAACCGGAGTTCAACCCGGACACGCTGTCGAAAAACTCCCACGCGCAGTACGTGGCTGGCAACACGCTGAAGGAAATGGTCTACGAAGATCTGGTTGCCGAGCGCATCGCCGTCGACAGCTACCGCGAAATCATTCAATACCTCGGCGACAACGATCCGACGACCCGCCGCATCTTCGAAGAAATCCTTGCTCAGGAAGAAGAGCACGCCGATGACATGGCAGACATTCTGAACGATCTGTAACGCGCGGCAGCAAATGAAAAGCCAGGACCTGTGTCCTGGCTTTTTTGTGGGAGATATTGTCTCAAGCCAGATGCGTGAACATCGTTCTGCATGCTCCAGCATGGGAATGCATGTCTGAACGCTCTGCGTCCATCCACGTGCGCGCCAACGCGGAGCGCTGGCACGAGAGATGGAGGGTTACTTCACCGTCTTCGGCGCCTTGCCGGTGCGCATCTGCTCCAGCAGCGGGCCACACTGATTGGGCTCGCTGTCACCAGTGGCGACCAGCGCCAGCAAACCGGCAACAGGACCTACGGTTGCACCGAGCAGGACCATGCCGGCTCCGCGCAGCAATAACGGGCCAGACTGCACGCCTGCGTTGGGCTTGGCGAACGGGCCGTTGACGTACAGCGGCGAACGCAGCGAGAACACGCGAAAGCCCTTGGATTCCGGATTGATCTGCAGGTCCAGTTGCTCGGTTTTCAGGTTCGCGGTGCCGTTGATGTAGATAATGGCGTTCTCGGTATCGAAGACAAACAGCCGGCTGGTCGCCAGCCCGTCCTTGATGCCGAAGTTCGAGGCCGCGCAATTGATCTTCACGTCCTTGTCGCCGAACAGCTTGCCGACCACGTAATTGCCCACGTTGAGCCCGGCAATTTCCATCAGGCCACGACTGATTGCACCGTCGTTTACCAGCATCTTCATTTCGCCGTTGGCAGTCCCCAGCAAGGCTGCGACCGAGTTGCCGCGCCCACTGATGTCGGCATCGCCGTTCAGCTCACCGAAGCTGGTTTTCATCGGTTCGAAGGTCGGGAACAGCTGCTTGAGCTTGAAATTACGCGCCGACAGTTTTGCCCGGCCCTGCATCGGTTTGTTTTGCCCGTTCAGGCGAATATCCGCGTCCAGCTTGCCGCCTGCCACACCAAAACGCAGCGGCTCGAGGCTCAACTGACCATCGTCGAGAACCAGATGGGTGTAGAGGTCGGTGAACGGCAGGTCCGGGCTCTGCACGATGCGCTTGCCGGTGAACTCCACGTCGGCGTCCATCGCCCGCCAGCGATCAGTCTGAAACTCTTCTACCGGCAGAACCTTGCCCGAAGGCTGTTTGCTCTCGCCACCACGCTTTTTCTGCGCGGCATTGGAGTCCGCACCAATCAGCGGCGCGAGATCACTGAACAGCAATTGGTTGGAGACCAGCACGCCACTCAGCTTGGGCCGGGGCTGACTGGCGACGAAGCCCAGATCACCATGGATATCGCTGTTGCCGATCTTGCCGTTGAAGCCTTCGTAACGGAAGCTGGCGCCGGCCGGATCATGCAGTTTGGCGATCAGGCGGCCATCGGTGGAGTACGCCGGAGAATCCGGCAGGGTCACGCCAGTCAGAGGGTACAGATTGCTCAGGCTCGCGCCGGAAAGCTTGAGGCGTAGATCCAGCGCGCCCAGGTTCTGTGGATCGGTCAGGGTCCCGGCGATCACCGCATGGGTGTCACCGACCTTCACGTCAGCCTGCACCGGAAACGGCTGATTGGCATCCTTGAGCGCGAGCAGACCGCCGACCTTGCCGGTGCCGCTCAGCTTCTGACCGTGATACTGGCCGGTGACCGCCAGACCGAATGCGTAGTCCTGCGGCACTGCGCCCTTTTCCTGAGCCTTTTGCGCTTCCTTGCTGCCGACGATTTCACTGAACGGGACCGGCTTGCCGAGCAGGTCGATCACGACGTCCAGATTGGCGTTGAGTTTCTGGTCGTTGAAGCTCACCAGCCCCTTGTCGAACTTGATCGCACCGATGTCCATCACCCATTTGGAGGGCTCGGCATTCGGGTCGGACTTGGGCAGATCGAAGACCCAGTTGGCGCGACCATCGGCCAGGCGCTCCAGCCGGGCCTCGGGGCCGGTCAGGTCGATGCGCGGGATAACCACTTGCTGCGCCAGCAGCGGCAGCAGCGAGAGACGAAATTCGACGTGCTTGAGGGTCACCATCTGCGGGGTCTTCGACCACTCGGGGTTACCCAGGCTCAGGTCGTCGGCGACAAAATGCGGCGACGGCACCCAGGCGCGCCAGCCACCGAGTTCGGGCTCGCGCGTCCAGCGCACATCCAGATCACCATTGATGGCGAACGGACGATGCAGCGCTTCGCTGACTTTCGCGTTGAGGGTGGGTTTGATGCGGTTCCAGTCGAAAGTGACAATCACAATGACCAATATAGCCAGCACCACCAGCAACGTGGCACCTGTCCAGGCGAAAATCTTGCGGCTGCGCGTCATGCGTGACTCTCCAGAAAACAGCGCCCCGACCCTGGCGCGCTGAATACGACATGAATATTCGACTGACAAACGCGCCGAGGGTTTGATTTGAATACGAAAATGCATCGAAGGCCAGCACTCATGCACTATTACTGGTCAAGGAGCCTGACTGAAAACCCTTTCGACGCAGGTAAAGCGCATTTGCTAAAGTGCATCCCAGCCTAATCCAAGAATCGTTTGAGCCATGCTGCCCCGCGCCGAACAGAAACAACAGACCCGAAGAGCCTTGCTCGATGCTGCCCATCAACTGATGGAGAGCGGGCGCGGCTTCGGCAGCCTGAGCCTGCGCGAAGTGGCGCGCACGGCGGGCATCGTGCCGACCGGGTTCTACCGGCACTTTGAAGACATGGACCAGTTGGGGCTGGCGCTGGTCAGCGAGGTCGGCCAGACCTTTCGCGAGACCATCCGGCTGGTGCGCCACAACGAATTCGCCATGGGCGGGCTGATTCGTGCGTCGGTGAAGATATTCCTCGAACGCGTGGCGGCCAACCGCTCGCAGTTCCTGTTTCTGGCGCGCGAACAATACGGCGGCTCCTTGAAGGTGCGCCAGGCGCTCGGAGCGCTGCGCGAAGGCATCAGCGCCGACCTTACGGCCGATCTGGCAAAGATGCCCAAATGGCAGCATCTGAATGCCGATGCACTATCGATCATCGCCGATCTGGTGGTGAAAAGCGTGTTTGCGATGCTGCCGGAACTGATCGACCCGCCCCCCGCCTCACTCGCCCCGCACCTGACCCCTCAGGCGAAGATCACCCAGCAACTGCGCTTCATCTTCATCGGCGCACGGCACTGGCGGGGGCTGGGCAGTCATGATTGAGCGTCAGCACGCTGTACTCCGTCCTGCGGCGTTAACCGTCTCATTATTAACGTTATCTTGACCACCACACTACGCACCAACTTAAAGCACGAACTTGATTGCGCACCATAAAAGATCACTGATAAGCCCGCCAATGCTCGCATCACCTGCCTCTGTCAGCCTTTTCCCTACAAGCTGCACTGTTGGCAAGCCCCTTGCTCTGATTTGAAGCATCGCAATTGGCTGGAAGCTATCTGATGCTGGTGATTCACGACCGAATCGAACCTCAGGCCGAATGGGCCGCCGAGCTGCATTTGAATTTCGAGGCACGCAGCAAAAGTCGACTGCGCTGCTTCAGTGCGGAAAACGAAGACGTTGGCCTGTTTCTGCAACGCGGCCAGTCGCCCCTGCGCGATGGCGAGTTTCTGCAGGCCAAGGACGGCCGTGTCGTGCGTGTCTGCGCACGTCCCGAAAAACTCATGCATGTCACGTGCAGCAGCACGTTCGAACTGACCCGCGCGGCCTATCACCTTGGCAATCGTCACGTGGCCCTGCAAGTCGGCGACGGCTGGTTGCGCCTGCTCGACGATTACGTGCTCAAGGCGATGCTCGACCAACTGGGCGCTACTGTCGACACCATCGAAGCGCCGTTCCAGCCGGAACATGGCGCCTACGGCGGCGGGCATCATCACTCGCGCGCAGGCGAGGAGGATTTCAACTATCCGCCGCGCATGCACCAGTTCGGCGTGCGCAAGTGAACAGCGCCTGGGCGCTGTTGCGCCTGGCCAGTCCGCAGTTGCCTATCGGTGGCTACAGCTATTCGCAAGGGCTGGAAATGGCAGTGGAGCAATCCATTGTGGTGGACCCGCAGACCGCGGGCCGCTGGATCGGCGATCAACTGTTGCTTAATCTCGCGCGTTTCGAGGCGCCCCTGCTGCTGGCTCATTGCGAGGCGGCGGCAGCCGGTTACTGGGGCCAGTTGCTGCAAGTCAGCGAACAGCATCGCGCCAGCCGCGAGACCCGCGAGCTGCATCTGGAAAGTCGGCAGATGGGGTATTCCTTGAAGCAGTTGCTCAATGGCCTGCCTGAACTGGATCGTGATGCACGCCATTTTCTGCAGCAGACTGCCGAGCCGCACCTGGCCCTTGGCTGGGCGCTGGCCGCACGCGCCTGGCAGATCAGCCCGCAGGATGCGCTGGCCGCCTGGCTATGGAGCTGGCTTGAAAACCAGCTGGCGGTGCTGATGAAAACCCTGCCGCTGGGCCAGCAAGCCGCCCAGCGCCTGACCAGCGAGCTGTTGCCGTTATTGCAGCAGGCGCAGGTCAGTGCCAGCGCACAAGATCCCTGCCATGCCGGCAGTGCAGCCTTCGGCCTGTCCCTGGCGAGCATGGCGCACGAACGTCAATACAGCCGGTTATTCCGGTCCTGATCAGTCCTTATGGAGAACTCAATGAACAGCCAACCTCTGCGTGTCGGAATCGGTGGCCCGGTCGGATCCGGCAAGACGGCGCTGACCCTGGCGCTGTGCCTGGCATTGCGCGACCGCTATAACCTGGCCGTCGTGACCAACGATATCTATACCCGTGAAGACGCCGATTTTCTGGTGCGTAACGAGGCACTGGCACCAGAGCGCATCATCGGCGTTGAAACCGGCGGCTGCCCGCATACCGCCATTCGTGAGGATGCTTCGATCAACCTGGAAGCGGTCGACCAACTCAATCGCCGCTTCGAAGGCCTGGACCTGATCATCGTCGAGTCCGGTGGCGACAACCTTTCCGCGACCTTCAGCCCGGAGCTTTCCGACCTGACCATCTACGTAATCGACGTGTCGGCCGGCGACAAGCTGCCGCGCAAGGGCGGTCCGGGCATCTGCAAGTCCGACCTGCTGGTGATCAACAAGATCGACCTCGCCCCTTTGGTGGGCGCGTCACTGGAGATGATGGACAGCGACACGCGCAGGATGCGTGGCGAAAAGCCGTTCGTGTTCAGCAATCAGAAAACCGGTCAGGGTCTGGAACAGATCATTGCCTTCATTGAGCGCCAGGGCCTGCTGACTGCGGCCGCCTGAATTCACAACCAAAAGGAACCCGTCGATGAATTACAAAAAAGCCCTTGGCGCCCTCGCGCTGTTGCTGGTCCCGACTCTGGCGCTGGCTCACCCCGGTCATGGCGATAACGGCCTGATCGCCGGTATCAGCCACCCGATCGGCGGGCTGGATCATTTGCTGGCAATGCTTGCCGTCGGCTTGTGGGCTGCGCAGCAACAAGGTTCGGCACGCTGGGCGCTGCCATGCACCTTCGTTGGCACCATGCTGGTCGGCGGCATGCTGGGCTTTGAAGGTCTGAACCTGCCAGCGCTGGAAAGCGGCATTGCAGCATCGGTACTGGCTCTGGGCCTGGCCGTGGCATTGGCAGTACGTCCGCCACTGGCATTGGCGGTAGCCGCAACAGCCCTGTTCGCCTTGTTCCACGGCGTGGCGCATGGCCTTGAACTGCCGGAAATGTCCAGCCCATGGGCCTACGCAGCAGGTTTCGTTGCAGCGACCGCGGCCTTGCATGCGCTGGGTTATGCAGTGGTTCGCGTGTTGCCGCAGGCGGCAGCACCGCTGGTGCGTATCGCCGGTGCAGCTTCTGCGGCAGCGGGAGTATGGTTGCTGGCAGCCTGAGGGAGTTTCGCGCTGCTCGTGTCCGCTTCAGCTGGGCATGATCAGCGTGAAAGCACAGGAATGCGGTACAGGTAGAGCAGCACTGCGCTGGCAAACGCCAGCAGGCAGACCGGCAACGGATGCAGACCGAACAGCACCGCGATGGCGGCGATCCAGGCAGGCAACCCGGCGGCCAGAAAGGCCAGGCGGCGGATGGCAGCGAGTTTCAGCCATGCTGCCGGCTCCTCGGGGGTATCGAGTGCAGCCTGGGTGACGGCCAACGCGCGCTTGTACGCGCCGAAGGGTTTCAGGCTGACGAACATCGAGCCTATCCCGGCGATGAACAGCGGGAGCGCCAACACCGGAATGAGCGGCTCGCTGGCACCGAAAAAGACACAGACCACCAGCAATGGCGCCAGGGTCAGGCCCAGTTGACGCCACCATTGCATCTCCAGCTTTTGACGAACCTCGCTGCGTGTCACGCGGGACCGACCTCGCTTTGATGTTCGTTACCCATCATGTGCCCCAGCTTGCCCGCCTTGGTCGCGAGATAAAGGCGGTTGTGCGGGTTTTGCCCGGTGTGCAGAGGCACGCGCTCAGCGACCCTGATGCCCATCTCGGTCAAGGCTTTGACCTTGCGCGGGTTGTTGGTCATAAGCCGTAGCGACTGCACGCCCAGATGCTGAAGCATCGGCAGGCAGATCGCGTAGTCACGCTGATCGGCAGCAAAGCCCAGACGCTCGTTGGCTTCAACCGTATCGGCACCGCCATCCTGCAGCTCGTAGGCGCGGATCTTGTTCATCAGACCGATACCGCGCCCTTCCTGGCGCAAATACAACAGTACGCCCCGCCCTTCGGTGGCGATGGCGCGCAGGGCAGCCTCCAGTTGAGAGCCGCAATCGCAACGCTGACTGAACAGGGCGTCGCCGGTCAGGCATTCGGAATGTACGCGACCCAGAACCGGCTCACCGTCCGCCACATCGCCCAGACTCAGGACGACATGTTCACGGCCGGTTGCCGACTCGATAAAGCCGTGCATGGCAAACTCTGCAAAGGGAGTGGGCAGTTTGGAAGCGGCGACAAAGACGACGGGCACCGTGTGCTCCTGATCAGTATGAAGACTGGAAATTCGCAAGATTTGCATTGTAACAGCAGGCTCCTGCAGACGCTCAGGGTGAATTCTCGGGCATTTAGATCATAAAGTTCGATAGATAGAAGTGCTCATCCGCTCACTGCTCACCGCCAAAATGCTGGTAGCCACGCGTGTCGGGTGTGACGTCTTGCCCGGTGTCGTCGACAAGCACGACGCCTTGCCCCTGCTCTACCCGGCCAATGACATGCACCGGCCAGCCTTCTTTCAGCAACGCCGACAAGTGTTCGGAAGGCAGGGTGAAGGCCAGGATGTAATCATCACCACCGCTCAGCGCGGCCTGTCGGGCTGAGGGCAGATCGAACAAGGTCAGCAACTGATCGGACATCGGCAGCCTGTCGCGCTCGACCACCAGACGCACACCCGAAGCGCGGGCGATATGCCCACAGTCGGCCAGCAGCCCATCGGAGATGTCCAGCGCCGACGTCGCCCTGCCGCGCAAGGCCTGGCCCAGCGCCAGTTGCGGTTGGGGCGACCAGTAGCGGGCCAGCAATGCTTCGGCGATCGAGGGTTCGGCGCTGCGCTGCTTCAATACCAGCGGCAATGCACCGGCGCCATCACCCAGTGTGCCGCCGACACACAGCAGGTCACCCGCCTCGGCACCCGCGCGGGTCAGGGCTGATCCGGCCGGCACAGCGCCGAACACTGTCAGGGTCAGGCTCAAGGGACCGCGCGTGGTATCACCACCGATCAGACGCAGCGAACAGCCTTGCGCCATCTGGTTCAGGCCGCGAGCGAAGGTCTGCAGCCAGTCGGCATCGACCTGCGGCAGGGTCAGGGCAAGGGTGAACGCGACAGGCCTGGCGCCCATGGCCGCCAGGTCACTGGCAGACACTGCCAGCGCACGCTGGCCAAGCAGAAAGGGGTCGCAGACATCAGGAAAATGCACCCCGGCAACCAGGGTGTCGGTCGAGATCGCCAACTGCTCGCCGGGCGCCAACGCCAGCAGCGCGCAGTCATCGCCGATCCCCAGGGCAACTTCCTCGCCCGCCTGCGCACAGGGCGCGGCGGCGAAGTAATTGCGGATCAGCTCGAACTCTCCCATGAAGGTCAGGCGCGAATCAGCGCTTGTGGGCCTTCACTTCGACTTCACGCAGGCGCGGCGCCAGCTTGTCCAGCACGCCATTGACGAACTTGTGGCCGTCAGTGGAGCCGTAGACTTTCGCCAGCTCGATGCCTTCGTTGATCACCACGCGATAAGGCACGTCGATGCGCTTGAGCAGTTCGAAGGTGGACAGGCGCAATATCGCCAGCTCAATCGGATCGAGTTCTTCGATGGTCAGGTCAAGGCAAGGCTTCAGAGCGGTGTCGATCTCGGTCTGGTTGGTTGCCACGCCGTGCAACAACTCACGGAAGTAAGTGCCGTCAACGTTACTGAAGTCATTGTCGACACGGAACTGGGCTTCGATTTCGTTCAGCGCGTGGCCAGCCATGTGCCGTTGGTACAGGGCCTGAGTTGCCATCTGACGCGCTTCGCGACGTTTGGCGCTCTTGCCCTTGGCGGCTTCCGGCGATTTGGCGTCGCGCGGGTTGAACTGGTCGGTATCGTCGGAAATCACTTGGCCTCCAACTGCGACAGCAGGCTGACCATTTCGATGGCGGACAGGGCAGCTTCAGCGCCCTTGTTGCCAGCCTTGGTGCCGGAACGCTCGATGGCCTGCTCGATGGAATCGACAGTCAATACGCCGAAAGCGACCGGCACGCCGAATTCCATGGACACCTGGGACAAGCCCTTGACGCACTCGCCTGCCACGTATTCGAAGTGCGGAGTACCGCCACGGATCACTGCACCCAGTGCGACGATGGCCGCGAACTCGCTGCGTTGGGCAACTTTCTGCACAACCAGTGGAATCTCGAACGCACCCGGCGCACGGATGATGGTGATGTCGCTTTCACTCACACCATGGCGTACCAGCGCATCAACGGCACCGCTAACCAGGCTTTCCACGACGAAGCTGTTGAAACGGCCAACTACCAAGGCATAGCGGCCTTGGGGGGCGATGAAGGTACCTTCGATGGTCTTCAAGGTCATTCGGTGAGTCTCGTATTAAAGAGCAAGCCCGCCTTGGGGCGGACTTTGAGGGATATTAGGCCACGAATCATGCCTGCCAGGCCAAAACCTGCGAAAAACCATCTTTCACACGCCCCGACCTGCCAGTATTTATTCGGAGGGCACGTATTCTACAACTTCCAGATCGAAACCGGATATCGCATTGAACTTCATCGGCGAACTCATCAGGCGCATTTTGCGCACACCGAGGTCACGAAGGATCTGCGAACCGGCACCGACCGTGCTGTACGTAGTCGGCGTCTTGATCGGTTGCTGACCGGCGGTTTCGCGGATATGTGCCAGTAAGACATCGCCATCCAGCGGGTGACCGAGCAGCAGCACCACACCGCTGCCCGCCTCGTTAACCGCGCGCATGGCGGCGCGCAGGCTCCAGCGGCCGGGCTGATTGACCATCAACAGGTCACGCAGCGGGTCCATGTTATGCACGCGAACCAGCGTGGGCTCTTCGGCGCAGATGGTGCCCAGGGTCAGCGCCAGATGCACGTCGCCCTCGACCGAATCGCGGTAGGTCACCAGGTTGAAACTGCCCAGTTCGCTGTCCATCGGCTGCTCGGCAATCCGCTGAACGGTACGTTCGTGGATCATCCGGTAGTGAATCAAGTCGGCGATGGTGCCGATCTTGATGTCATGTTGCAGGGCAAATGCTTCGAGTTCGGCGCGACGCGACATGGTGCCGTCGTCGTTCATGACTTCGCAGATCAGGCCCGTCGGCTCGAAACCGGCCATGCGCGCCAGGTCGCAGGCCGCTTCGGTATGACCGGCGCGCGCCAGGGTGCCGCCCGCCTGAGCCATGAGCGGGAAGATATGCCCAGGGCTGACGATGTCTTCGGCCTTGGCGTCCTTGGCAGCGGCGGCCTGCACCGTGCGTGCACGGTCGGCTGCCGAGATGCCGGTGGTCACGCCTTCGGCGGCTTCGATGGAAACGGTGAACTTGGTGCCGAAACCCGAACCGTTGCGCGCTGCCATCAGCGGCAGCTTGAGGGTTTCGCAGCGCTCGCGAGTCATCGGCATGCAGATCAGACCACGGGCGAAACGCGCCATGAAGTTGATGTGCTCGGGCTTCACGCATTCGGCGGCCATGATCAGGTCGCCTTCGTTTTCGCGGTCTTCGTCATCCATGAGGATGACCATCTTGCCCTGGCGAATGTCTTCGACCAGTTCTTCGATACTGTTGAGCGCCACGCGGCACCCCCTTCAATCAATTCAGGATTTGAGGTAGCCGTTCTCGGCCAGGAAGCTTTCGGTGATCGTGCCGTGGCCCGGCTCGGCGGCCTTGTCACCCAGCAGCAGGCGCTCCAGATAACGCGCCAGCAGATCGACTTCCAGGTTGACCTTACGGCCGGGCTGGTAGTCGGCCATGATCGTTTCGCTCCAGGTATGAGGCACGATGGTCAGTTCAAACTCCGCGCCGTTGACCGAATTGACGGTCAGGCTGGTGCCGTCGACCGTGATCGAGCCTTTGTGGGCGATGTATTTGGCCAGTTCACGTGGCGCACGCACCGTGAACTGAATGGCACGGGCGTTATCCGCGCGGGCGACGATTTCGCCGACGCCATCGACATGGCCGCTGACCAGATGGCCGCCCAGACGTGTGGTCGGGGTCAGGGCCTTTTCCAGGTTGACCCGGCTGCCGCTCTTCAGGTCGACAAAGGCGGTGACAGTCAGTGTCTCGCGGCTGACGTCAGCCCAGAAGCCATCACCGGGCAATTCGACGGCGGTCAGGCATACGCCATTGACGGCAATGCTGTCGCCGAGTTTGACGTCGGTCAGGTCAAGCTTGCCGGTTTCCACATAAACGCGGACGTCGCCGCCTTTGGGAGTCAGGGCGCGGATGCTGCCAATGGATTCGATAATGCCGGTAAACATGGGTCCTCCGGGAGAACAAGGGCTGCGCGCAAGGCGAAAGCCGGGAATTATACGCCGGGTGTGCGCACAGGGAGAGCGATGACTCGCCAGTCATTACCGACAGCACGCATTTCCACAATGTTCAGTTCCAGCGCTTCGCTCATCTGCGCCAGTGGCAGATCGAGCAGCGGACGGGCCGATGAGCCGAGAAACTTGCCAGCAATGAAGAGCTGAAACTCGTCGACCAGCCCGAGCCGCGCAAAAGCCCCCGCCAGTCGCGGACCGGCCTCGACCAGCACTTCATTGACGCCCCGCGCTGCGAGTTCGCCCATCAACCTGCGCAGGTCCACATGACCGGCGCTGTCGGCCAGCGCGAGCATTTCGTGGCCCTCCTCCTGATAGCGACCTCGCGCCGACGCAGCAGCGCAGGTCACGACCAGCGCACTGCCTGCCTGGAAGAACGGTGCATCGAGCGGCACACGCAAACGGCCGTCGATCAACACGCGCAACGGCGCGCGTGCCGCGGCCAGCGCGGTCAATTCGGCATCGAGCCCCAGTTCATCAGGGCGTACGGTGAGACGAGCCTTGTCGGCCAGCACCGTGTCGGCACCGCTGAGCACCACGCTCGACTGGGCGCGCAGGCGCTGTACGGCAGAGCGCGCCTCGGGGCCGGTGATCCACTGGCTTTCCCCGCTGGCCATCGCCGTTCGGCCATCCAGGCTCATGGCCATTTTGACCCGCACATACGGCAGGCCGGTCTCCATGCGCTTGAGAAAGCCTTTGTTCAGCGCTCGCGCTTCGCTTTCCAGCACACCACACTGAACGCCGATGCCGGCATTCATGAGGCGCAACAGGCCGCGACCGGAAACTTCGGGGTTGGGGTCCTGCATCGCTGCGACAACCCGCGTCAGCCCGGCTTCGATCAGTGCATCGGCACAGGGCGGTGTGCGCCCCTGGTGACTGCACGGCTCGAGGGTGACGTAGGCGGTCGCGCCTCTGGCCAGCTCGCCGGCCTGGCGCAAGGCATGCACTTCGGCATGCGGTTCACCGGCGCGCGCATGCCAGCCTTCGCCAACGATCCGGCCTTCACGCACGATCACGCAGCCGACTCGCGGGTTGGGATGCGTGGAGTACAGCCCCTTGCGCGCCAGCTCGAGTGCTCGCGCCATGTAATGAACGTCGAGAGCCGCCTGTTCAGTCAGCAATGCATTTATTCCTTGCCCGGCTCGCGGGCCAGACGATCGATTTCTTCACGGAATTCGTTGAGGTCCTGAAAGCGGCGGTACACCGAAGCGAAGCGGATATAGGCCACTTCGTCGAGCTTCTGCAGCTCGGTCATCACCAGCTCACCCACCACCAGCGATTTGACTTCGCGTTCGCCGGTTGCGCGCAGCTTGTGTTTGATGTGAACCAGGGCCGCTTCCAGGCGCTCGACACTCACCGGACGCTTTTCGAGCGCCCGCTGCATACCGGCGCGCAGTTTTTCTTCATCGAAAGGCTGGCGGCTGCCGTCCTGCTTGATCAGACGCGGCAAGACCAGCTCGGCCGTTTCGAACGTGGTGAAGCGCTCGCCGCAGGCCAGGCACTCGCGTCGGCGGCGTACTTGCTCGCCTTCGGCGACGAGGCGGGAGTCGATGACTTTGGTGTCATTGGCACCGCAGAAGGGACAGTGCATGGTGGCTGGCAACAAAAGAATGAGGAGCGCCATGTTAGCGCATCCTGCTGGCAAGACAAGGCTGAGGGTTTACGGTATATAGACGCACATTAAAGCGGTGTGAAATTGTCCGGGCTCGGTAATACTGCACGCTTGGCGTCCCCCAGCCTTTCGAATTTTGTCTTGTGGAGCTTTTGATGACGTTACGCCCCGCTTTTCTACTCTGCTTCATCGGCTTGCTGGCCGCGTGCAGCAGTAATGACGCGCCGAAACCGGCTGCGCCGCCACCGGTCGCACCCTCGATCAAGCTGCCCGCCGGGCCAGGGCCACTGCAACCGTACCAACGTGAACTCAGCGGGCAATTGCTGGGCGTGCCGGCCGGCGCCGAGGTCGAGCTGGCAATGCTGGTCATCGACGAGCGCGGGCGTCCACAGAAGCTGCTGACCAACACCCTGCTCAAGGGCAACGGTCAATCATTGCCGTTCCAGCTGCGCTTCAACCCGGAAGCCTTTCCGGTCGGCGGACGTGTCGAGTTGCGTGGCCGCGCCAGCAAGTCCGGGCAATTGATCCTGCACCTGCCATCAATGCGTATCGATCAGCCGGTGACTCAGGCCCTGGGGCAGTTGCAGTTCGTCAAGGCGCCATGATCGCTCCGCAGCATCTGCAACACGCGCTGAGCGAACTGCTTGGCGACGCCCGGTTGGTAGTCACTGCGCTGCCGGGCACCGAGCTGAAGCTGTGGCTGATCGACGATGTCAACATGGACCGCGCCTTCAGCCCGGAGGAAACGCGGCGCATTCTGGAAGAACCACCGTACTGGAGCTTCTGCTGGGCGAGCGGCCTGGCCCTGGCGCGTTTTCTGGCTGAAAACCCGCACTGGGTGGCCGGCAAGCGGGTACTGGACTTCGGTGCGGGCTCGGGTGTAGCGGGCATTGCCGCGCTCAGGGCCGGGGCGCTTGAGGTGGTGGCCTGTGATCTCGATCCACTGGCGCTCACTGCCTGCCGGGCCAATGCCGAACTCAATCAGGTGTCATTGCGTTACTCGACGGATTTCTTTGCCGAGGCGGACCGCTTCGATCTGATTCTGGTCGCCGACGTGCTCTACGACCGCGCCAACCTGCCGTTGCTTGATCAGTTTCTCTCCCGGGGCCGCGAGGCACTGGTGGCAGATTCCCGCGTGCGCGACTTCAAACACGCTGCCTACCAGCGTCTGACGATGCTGCATGCCCACACCCTGCCGGACCTGGCCGAACCGCACGAGTTTCGCGACGTGAGCCTCTATCACGCGGCGCGGTGAGCGCTAAATAACAGTCCGGGATTGCTCAGCTAAACGGCTTTTGTAGGAGCGAACTTGTTCGCGAAGACGGTCGTTCAAACGATAAATTTCCAGAGAGCTTTCCACCCCTTTCGCGAACAAGCGAAGCGTCGCCCGGTTCGCTCCCACGGCCTTCGGCCAGCATCAATAGCAATGAGTGTGGGCACGATCATGTCCAATAGACGACACCGCTTTCAGCATTGCCCTGCGGGCTTTATAGTTGGCAGCATTCAGATTCTTCGAGACGTGCAATGAGCCAGGAAACTGCTTACATCTTCGACGCAACCGCCGCGAACTTCGATCAACTGGTGATCGACAAGTCCTTCGACCAGCCGGTGCTGGTGGATTTCTGGGCCGAGTGGTGTGCGCCCTGCAAGGTCTTGATGCCCCTGCTGCAGCAAATCACCGAGAGTTATCAGGGCGAGCTGCTGCTGGCCAAGGTCAATTGCGACATCGAGCAGGACATCGTGGCGCGCTTCGGCATTCGCAGCCTGCCGACCGTGGTGCTGTTCAAGGACGGCCAGCCGGTAGATGGCTTTGCCGGTGCCCAGCCCGAGTCGGAAATCCGCAAGATTCTCGACCAGCACGTGGTCATGCCGCCACCGCCAGCCGCCGACCCGCTCAAGCAGGCACAGGCGCTGTTTGCGGAAAGTCGTTTCGCCGAAGCCGAAGCACAGCTCAAGGTGCTGCTGGGCGAAGACAACACCAATGGCGCCGCGCTGATTCTGTATGCGCGCTGCCTGGCAGAACGTGGCGAACTGAGCGAGGCCAAGGCTGTGCTGGATGCGGTCACCGGTGATGCGCACAAGGCCGAACTCGCCGGCGCCAAGGCCCAGCTGACGTTCCTCGCGCAAGCCGCGACCCTGCCGGACGCCGCCGAACTGAAAAGCCGTCTTGCGCAAAACCCGCAGGACGATGAAGCGGCGCTGCAACTGGCGATTCAGCAGTTGTCGCGTCAACAGTACGAAGCGGCGCTCGAGGGCTTGCTCAAGCTGTTCATCCGCAATCGCAATTACGCCGAGGGCCTGCCGCACAAGACGCTGCTGCAGGTATTCGACCTGCTGGGCAACGAGCACCCGCTGGTCACGGCCTACCGCCGCAAACTGTTTGCCGCGCTGTACTGAGGTAAAAAGCAACAGGCACGGCTCGGGTGCCTGTTGTTATTGAAAGCCGTCAGGTCACGTCGCTTCGACCCAGCTGTACAGCGGCGCATCCCCGCCGCTCTCGACTTTCACGTTCGCCGAGTGACGCAAGCGCACCAGCAGATGCTTGCCCGCAGCGGTACTGCCCGCCAACCCTTCCAGTTGCCCCAACAGATCCGGCCCACTCATCTGCCCGGCCTTGCGCAGCAATTCCTGAGCGACTTGCCAGAGCCTGTCGTCCTGGTTGAGCGGCGTGCTCTCGGCCACGGCGGCTGGCGCCTCCGGGGCCACGCCCTTGAGCTGCGCGCCCAGTTGTGCCCAGTCTCCTTCGTCCAGTTCTAGGGTCAAATCCACCGGCCACTGGCCTACGGTTCCACGAATACGCAACATGATGTGCACCTGCTGACAGTCAGGCGTACATGCTCCCACAGGCTGGCGCGCATTCCCATGATCAACCGTAACGCCACTGATTGAGGACCGGCTCCTTGCCGTTCATGAAATTGCCAAGCGCCCGCACGTCGTAGACGTTTTCCCAGTACTCGATAATTCGGCCATCGCGAAACCGCCACAGGCCGCAAAACGGCATGATGATTTTCCGGCCCTCGCAACTGGCGCGCATCTCGCCCAGCACCGAGCCGAAGTGATCGTTGGCGACGATGTCGTGGACATCCATGTACAGGGTCTGATGCGTGCGTCTGATCAGATTGATCTGGTGGGAAAGCACGGCCTCCTTGCCAACGGCTATGGACAAGCCACCGCCAGCGCCTTGATCCGCCTTGTGCAGCACGATGTCAGCGTCGGCGAATTCGGTGATGCGTGTCATATCCTTGTACACCGCACGCAGGACTTCTCTGTTCGAATGGAGCTTGTTCATGAGTATCTTCCCTGATGTCGCGCTCGGCCCAGGTCGAGCGCAGGTCCCGGCTGGCGATGAAAATCTTTCCTGCGCATCCGGCGCAGGTGTAGCGATTTTCATCTTCCAGAGTAGGACTTGATAACGCGAAGTGTGAGACTACTTAGGCATAAGCACTGCACGGGGTATTCCCGATAAACTCGTCGATGGTGCTTTGCTGCAGCCCGGTCACCCGGCGCCTGGATAAAAACACGTCCACGCAGAACGCTACTTGTTATAAGATCACATAACAGTTTTTCTCGATTATTGTTCTGGAGCCCGCTATGCGCCGTCTGCTACTCGCCCTGCCTTTCGCCCTGTTGCCACTCGTTGCTGCGCACGCGGCTGAAGAACACGACCACGATCATGGCGATGAACATGGCAGCCTGGGCGCGCACGAGCATGGCGTAGGGCGTCTCGATGTGGTGCTGGAAGGCAAGACGCTGGAATTCGAATTCGACAGTCCGGCCATGAACATCGTCGGCTTCGAACACGTTGCGACCTCGGATGAAGACAAGGCCAAAGTCGCCAAGGCCCGCGAATTGCTGCTCAAGCCCAACGCGTTGTTCAGCATTGCCGATGCCGCCAATTGCTCGGCCACTTCGGTGAAGCTGGAAAGCCCGCTGTTTGGTGACAAGGATGACGATCACGACGCGCATGCCGACGCTGGCGATGCCGAGCATCACGAGCACAGTGAAATCCACGGTCACTACAAGTTCGTCTGTGACGCACCGGCCATTCTGAAGAAGCTCGACCTGTCGCAAATCTTCAAAACCTTTCCCGACACCAAGAAGCTTCAGGTACAACTGATTTCGCCAGGCGGCCAGTCGGGCGCAGAAGTGATCGCAGCCAACCCGACGCTGAAATTCTGATCGCACCCTGCGGCACAACGACCGGGCCTGGCCCGGTCTTTTAATTTCCAACCGAGCGTGAGTCAGCCCATGACCCAAGCACTGATCGAACTGTCGGACCTGCGCTTCAACTGGCCCGGCCACCCGCAACTGCTGGACATCCCCGAGTTCCGCCTGCAAAGCGGTGAAACCGTGTTCCTCAAAGGCCCGAGTGGCAGCGGTAAAACCACGCTGCTGGGCCTGCTGGGCGGTGTGCAAAAACCGGTCAGCGGCAGCATTCGCCTGTTGAACCAGGACCTGTCGGCGCTCTCTTCGGCCGCGCGTGATCGCTTCCGCGTCGATCACACCGGCTACATCTTCCAGCAGTTCAACCTGCTGCCGTTTTTGTCGGTGCGGGAAAACATCGAACTGCCCTGCCACTTTTCCAGCGTGCGTGCCGAGCGTGCCAGGCAACGCCACGGCAGCGTCGAGAAAGCGACCACCACCCTGCTCGCCCACCTGGGTCTGAAAGATCCGGCGATGCTGACACGCCGCGCCGACTCGCTGTCGATCGGCCAACAACAGCGAGTCGCTGCCGCCCGCGCGCTGATCGGTCAACCGGAACTGGTGATTGCCGACGAGCCTACGTCTGCGCTGGACGCGGACTCGCGCGAGGCGTTCATTCGCCTGTTGTTCGCCGAGTGCCGCGAGGCCGGGGCCAGCCTGCTGTTTGTCAGTCATGACCAGAGCCTGGCACCGCTGTTTGATCGCAATCTGTCGCTGAGCGACCTGAATCGCGCCGCCGTCGCCGTGGAGATTTGAGATGTATCTGTTTCGTCTGGCCATGGCCAGCCTGGCCAACCGCCGTTTCACTGCATTCCTCACTGCCTTCGCCATTGCGCTGTCGGTTTGCCTGTTACTGGCCGTCGAACGGGTGCGCACCGAAGCGCGCTCCAGTTTCGCCAGCACCATCAGCGGCACCGACCTGATCGTCGGTGCACGCTCGGGCTCGATCAACCTGTTGCTGTACTCGGTGTTCCGCATCGGCAATGCCACCAACAACATTCGCTGGGACAGCTTCGAGCATTTCGCCAACAGCAAACAGGTCAAGTGGGCGATCCCGGTTTCGCTGGGCGACTCCCATCGTGGCTATCGGGTGATGGGCACCAATGAGGCGTATTTCGAGCATTACCAGTTCGGTCGCCAGCAGCACCTGGAAATGGCCGAAGGACGCGAGTTCAAGACCGATCCCTTTGAAGTGGTGCTGGGTTCGGAGGTCGCCAAGGCGCTGCATTACAAGCTGGGCGACAAACTGGTGCTGGCGCACGGTGTAGCGGCGATCAGCCTGGTCAAGCATGACGACAAACCGTTCACCGTGGTCGGCATCCTCAAGCCGACCGGTACGCCGGTGGACCGCACGCTGCATATCAGCCTGGGCGGCATGGAAGCCATTCATATCGACTGGCACAACGGCGCCCCGGCACGCGGCAACGAGCGCATTTCAGCCGATCAGGCGCGCAACATGGACCTGACGCCGACTGCGATCACCGCGTTCATGCTGGGCTTGAACAGCAAGATTTCCACCTTCAGCCTGCAACGCGAGATCAACGAATACCGTGGCGAACCCATGCTGGCGATTCTGCCCGGCGTGGCACTGCAGGAGCTGTGGAGCCTGATGGGCACGGCGGAAAAGGCGCTGTTCGTGATTTCGCTGTTCGTGGTGCTGACCGGGCTGATCGGCATGCTGACCGCGATTCTCACCAGCCTCAATGAACGGCGCCGGGAAATGGCCATCCTGCGCTCGGTCGGCGCGCGCCCCTGGCATATCGCAAGCCTGCTTATACTCGAAGCCTTCGCCCTGGCGCTGGCGGGTGTCATCAGCGGCCTTGCGCTGCTCTATATCGGCATCTTCGTGGCCCGCGACTACGTGCTCGACAACTACGGTCTGTACCTGTCGTCTATGCCACCTGGCCAATATGAATGGACATTACTCGGTGCCATTCTCGGCTGCGCGCTGTTGATGGGAACCGTGCCAGCCTGGCGAGCCTACAGGCAGTCACTGGCCGATGGACTGTCGATTCGTTTATGAGGACCTTCATGATGCGGCGCATGCTACTCACTCTGCTGTTCTCGGTTACCACTCAAGTGTGGGCCGCCGAGCCGCGTGAGCTGACCTGGAATGACATGATTCCACCCGATGCACCTGTGGTGAAGCCGGTAACGGCTCCGCTCCACGATATGTCCAAGCTGTCCGATGCACTGGCCATGGAGGCAGCGCCTGCGGCCCACCAACTGGCGCCGCATGCGCCGGTGGTCAAGGCACTGGATGGCAAACTGGTGCGTTTACCGGGCTACATCGTGCCGCTCGAGGTCAGTGAGGAAGGCCGGGTGACGGAGTTTTTGCTGGTGCCGTATTTCGGCGCCTGCATCCATGTGCCGCCGCCACCGGCGAACCAGATCGTGCACGTCACGAGCGAGCTGGGTGTGAAGGTCGATGAGCTGTATCAGCCGTACTGGATCGAAGGACCGATGCAGGCCAAGTCGTCTTCCAGCGAACTGGCAGAAGCGGGCTATCAGATGCAGGCAGACAAGATTCTTGTCTACGAGTTGCCGGATTCATAAGGATGACGAGGTTCCCAGCGATTTCATTGAGCTGAGTCAAAGTCGCCGCTCGACAGCGCTTTAACATTACGCCCATAAATTTTGACTGATCTCTGGAGCCTCCATGCACAAGCATCTGTTACGCGCGTCCCTTGTCGCGCTTGCCCTTACTGCCCCGGTCGCGGCACACGCCTACCAGCCTGGCGACTTCATCGTTCGCGCCGGTGTCGCGCACGTTCAACCCAATGAAGACAGCGGCGAAGTGCGCCTCGACGGTGCCAAGGTTTCCGGCACCAAAGCGACTGTCGACGGCGAAAACCAGCTGGGCCTGACCTTCGCCTACATGCTGACCCAGCACGTCGGTATCGAGCTGCTGGCCGCCACACCGTTCAGCCATACCGTGTCGGTCAAAGGCCTCGGGCCTGGCCTGGATGGCAAGCTGGCCGATATCAAACAACTGCCGCCGACGCTGTCGTTGCAGTACTACCCGATGGAACCATCGTCGAAGTTCCAGCCGTATGCCGGCGTGGGCATCAACTACACCACCTTCTTCGATACCGACCTGACCGGCAACCGCAAGGATCAGGGTTTCAGCAACCTCAAGCTCAAAGACTCGGTCGGCCTGGCCGCACAGCTGGGCATGGATTACATGATCACCGACAACGTGCTGCTCAACGCCTCGGTCTGGTACGTCGACATCGACACCAAAGCAACCGTGGACGGCCCGTCAGCCCTGGCCGTCGGCAAGACCAAGGTCGACGTGGACATCGACCCGTGGGTGTACATGGTGGGCGTGGGTTACAAGTTCTGACCTGAACGTCTCAAGCGCCACAAACACAAAGGCACCCTCAGCGGGTGCCTTTGTGTTTTGTAGACCTGATGATCTCGTACCAACTCCATGACGAAGTAATGCCGCGCTTTTTGCAGGAGCGGGCTGGTCCGAAGGCAGTTACATTCGATGCACTTTCTGCGTCTGCAATAGCGTCTTCGCGAACAAGTTCGCTCCTGCAGGTGCTCACAGGCTTTTGTAGGAGCGAACTTGTTCGCGAATAGGTAGTTACACTCGATGTAATTTCTGCGTCTGCAATATCGTCTTCGCGAACAAGTTCGCGCCTACAGGTGCTCACAGGCTTTTGTAGGAGCGAACT
>NZ_JARVSW010000034.1:0-49077 GCF_030208985.1 Pseudomonas sp. MEJ108 | reverse complement strand
ATACAGGGCTCAGGCGGCGAGCTAAAACTGTCCAACTTTCGGGGGGCAGTCCACCAGCGTGGGAATGCAGTTCACGACGCTCTGCGTCGAAAGAGGACGCAGAGCGTCCAGAACGGCATGTCCACGCGGGGCATGGGCACGACAGTGTTCTCCAGCACGCCTGCGGGGACAGTGTTCCTTCAGCCGAACACTTCGTTCAGCAGGTCATGCATGGACTTGAACGCGCGACTCGACACTTTGGGATCGTACATCATCATCCCCGGCACGTTGGCGTGCGGATCGGTGAAGGAATGGAATGCGCCGCCGTAGCTGTATAGCTGCCAGTCCACGCCAGCGGCGTTCATTTCATCTTCGAAAGCCGGCAGTTGCTCTTTCGGCACCAACGGGTCAGAAGCACCGTGCAGGACCAGCACCGAGCCCTTGATGTTATGCGCATCAGCAGGGTTAGGCGTATCCAGCGTGCCGTGGAAGGAAATAGCGGCTTTCAGCTCGGCACCGGTACGCGCCAGCTCCAGCGAGCAGCAGCCGCCAAAGCAGAAGCCGAACGTTGCGATCCTGCTTACATCCAGCGAAACATCCGCCTGACTCAGCAACTGATCGAGACCTGCCTGCATGCGCTTGCGCAACAAACCACGGTCGTTCTTCAGCGGCGTCATGGCGGCGCCTGCTTCGTCATTGTTACTCGGGCGAATCTGCTGGCCATAAAGATCAGCCAGCAATACCACGTAGCCCTTCTCGGCCACGGCTTTGGCAATGTCTTCGGCACCCTGGCTGACACCCATCCAGTTGGGCGCCATCAACAGACCTGGCTGTGCAGCAGTCGCTTTTGTGTCGTATACCAGGCGGCTTTCATAAGATTGACCATCAATCTGATAGACCACAGAACGAATTTCGATAGTGCTGCTCATTACTGACTCCTGATCGTTGGAGAAATGAAAGACGTGTCGCGGGAACTGAAACAAAAAACCCGCCGAGGCGGGTTTCTTGTCAACCGGCTATCAAACCGACAGTTCTACCAGCAACTTGTTCAGACGACGCACGTAAGCGGCCGGATCCTTGAGGCTGTCACCAGCGGCCAGCGCAGCCTGATCGAACAGGATGTGCGACAGATCGCCGAAGCGGTCTTCGCTCTGTTCGGCATCGAGCTTGCCGATCAACGGGTGGGCAGGGTTGAATTCGAAGATAGGCTTGGAATCCGGCACCTTTTGCCCGCTGGCTTCCAGAATCTGACGCATCTGCAGACCCATATCCTGCTCGCCAATGGCCAGAATTGCAGGCGAATCGGTCAGGCGATGGGAAACCCGCACTTCGCTTACCGACTCACCCAAGGCGGCTTTCAGACGCTCGATCAGGCCCTCCTTGTCCTTGGCGATCTCTTCCTGAGCCTTCTTGTCCTCTTCGGAGTCGAGATTGCCCAGGTCCAGGTCACCACGCGCCACATCCACAAAGCCCTTGCCATCGAAATCGCTCAGGTAGCTCATCAGCCACTCGTCGATACGATCGGTGAGCAACAGCACTTCAATGCCTTTCTTGCGGAAGACCTCAAGGTGCGGGCTGTTCTTGACCTGTGCGTAGGATTCGCCAGTGAGGTAGTAAATCTTGTCCTGACCTTCCTTGGCGCGCGCCAGGTACTCGGCCAGGGAAACGCTCTGTTCGCCGCTGTCGTCGGACGTCGACGCGAAACGCAGCAGACCGGCGATTTTTTCCTTGTTGGCGAAGTCTTCGGCCGGACCTTCCTTGAGGACCTGACCGAAGTTTTTCCAGAAGCCCTTGTACTTCTCGGGCTCGTTTTTCGCCAGCTTCTCCAGCATGTCCAGCACGCGCTTGGTCAGCGCCGACTTCATCGAGTCGATGATCGGGTCTTTCTGCAGGATTTCGCGGGAAACGTTCAGCGACAGGTCATTGGAGTCGACCACGCCTTTGACGAAGCGCATGTACAGCGGCAGGAACGACTCGGCCTGATCCATCACGAACACGCGCTGCACGTAGAGCTTGAGACCACGCGGTGCTTCGCGCTGATACAGATCAAACGGCGCACGCGCAGGCACGTACAGCAGCGAGGTGTATTCCAGCTTGCCTTCGACCTTGTTATGGCTCCAGCTCAGCGGGTTCTCGTAGTCGTGCGCGACGTGCTTGTAGAACTCCTGGTACTCCTCGTCCTTCACCTCGGTGCGCGGACGGGTCCAAAGCGCGCTGGCGCGGTTGACGGTTTCCCATTCCAGCGCCGGAGGCTCCTCGCCTTCGGCTGCCGGAGCCTGCTCTTTGGGCAGCTCGATCGGCAAGGCGATATGGTCGGAGTATTTCTTGATGATGTTGCGAAGGCGGTAGCCGTCAGCGAATTCCTCTTCACCGTTTTTCAGGTGCAGAACAATACGGGTGCCACGATCAGCCTTGTCGACGGTGGCGACTTCGAACTCGCCTTCGCCCTTGGAAGACCAGTGCACACCTTCGCTCGCTGGCGTGCCGGCACGACGACTGAACACTTCGACCTGATCGGCAACGATGAACGCCGAGTAGAAGCCCACACCGAACTGACCGATCAGGTGCGAGTCCTTCTTCTGGTCGCCCGACAGGTTTTTCATGAAATCGGCGGTGCCGGACTTGGCGATCGTGCCCAGGTGGGTGATCACGTCTTCACGGCTCATACCGATGCCGTTGTCTTCAAGCGTAACGGTCTTCGCGTCCTTGTCGAAGCTCACACGAATTTTCAGCTCCGCGCCGCCTTCCAGCAACTCGGGCTTGGACAACGCTTCAAAACGCAATTTGTCGACCGCGTCAGACGCGTTCGAGATCAGTTCGCGAAGGAAAATTTCCTTGTTGGAATACAGCGAATGGATCATGAGGTGCAGCAGTTGCTTTACCTCGGTCTGGAAGCCCAGGGTTTCCTTTTGAGTTTCCACACTCATAATCATCAAACTCCGATCTGGATGGTATAAGCCGTCACGGTCAGGCAGCAGCCTGTGTGACAGCGGGTAGTCATCAAGGTGGGGGCTGGGTCGGGGATTTCAAGAGCCAATGATGCCTGGAGCGTGTTTCGTGCATCGGGCACGAGGCGAACCAGCCTGCTCGGAGCTTGCCGGAACGGCTCATGACCGGCGCGCTTTGATCAGCCTGTAACGACCGTGAAACAACGCCCTCCATTATTGTCGTCACCGGTGGAACTTAACCCTCAGGGGCAGGCTCTTAGGCTCGTGAATAATCAATAAGGAGAAACACCCCATGCGTAAATCTTTAGCCTATGCCTTGATGCTTTCTGCCACCCTGGGCCTTGCCGCCTGTGACAAAAAGTCCGAAAACACCCAGCAAGATGCCAACAAGGCAGCTCAGCAATCCCAGGAGTCGATGGAAAAGGCTCAGGAAAAAGTGAATGACGCGGCCAAGGAAAGCCAGGAAGCCGCTCAGAAGAACGCTGAAGCCGCTCAGCAGCGCACCAATGAAAACGCCAACAAGGCGCCAGAAGCAGCACCAGCCACCAAGTAAGGCTGAGACGCTCGCAGAACTAAAGAGGCCCGCTTATAGCGGGCCTCTTCATGCAACACGTTTTTTTCCTGCGCAATCGTCTAAAGCACGGCCTTCAAGCCAGCGCCTCGCTGCGCTTGCCCATGACCCTGTCGACCACCACAGCAACTGCCAGCGTGACAACAGCGGGCACCAGCCATGCAAGCCCCTGATCACCCAGCGGCAGATGGCTCAGAACATCGGGCAGCGCGTCGCCGAAACCGGCGCCCTTCAGCGCATCGATCAGGCCGAACACCAGCGAAACCAGCATCACAGGCGCCACCACGCGTCCCTGGCTCTGCCAGAGCTCCTTGCAGAAGCTCAGCGCGACCAGAACGATGCATGGCGGGTAAATCGCCGTGAGCACCGGAATCGAAAACTGGATCAGTTTGGTCAACCCGAGATTGGACACCAGCAACGAGAACACGGCGAGGATGATCACCAGCGTTCTGTAGGACAGCGGCAGCACCTTGGCAAAGTATTCGGCGCAGGCACAGGTCAGGCCTACCGCAGTGACCAGACACGCCAGGGAAATCAGCACGGCCAGGAATCCGCTGCCCAGCGAACCGAAGGTGTGCTGTACGTAGGCATGCAGAACCGCCGCTCCGTTGCTGGCACCTGCCGCCACGGCGTGGCTGCCGGAACCGAGGCGAAACAGACTGACATACACCAGCGCCAGTCCGACTCCGGCAATCAGCCCGGCAATGATCGCGTAACGCGTGATCAGACGGGGCGATTCGACACCGCGAGAGCGGATCGCGTTGACGATGACGATACCGAAGACCAGCGCCCCCAGCGTATCCATGGTCAGGTAACCATTGATGAAGCCCTGGGAAAACGGTGCTACGGCGTACGCGGGCTCCGCCTCCCCTATTCCGCCTGCCGGCAAGGCGAATGCCGCGATGCCCAATACCGCCAGCGCGATGATCTTGAGCGGCGCCAGAAAGCGTCCGACGGTATCGAGCAAGCGCCCCGGGTACAGCGAAACCCAGAACACCACCAGAAAATACACCAGACTGTAGAGGAACAATGCCATCGGGGTGTCGCCGGTCAGCGGCGCCAGACCGACTTCGAACGAGACCGTAGCGGTACGCGGAGTGGCGAACAAAGGGCCGACCGCCAGGTAGCAGACGGCAGCGAGCGCCCCGCCGGCGATCTTGCCAATCGGACTGCTCAGGGCATCCATCGCGCCCCCGACCCTGGCCAGAGCGATCACGGTAATGACCGGCAAGCCAACCGCGGTGACCAGAAAGCCCAGCGCCGCCATCCATACATGCGGCCCGGCCTGCAGACCCACTATGGGGGGAAAGATGATGTTGCCAGCCCCGACGAACAGGGCAAATGTCATAAAACCGAGTGCCAGGATGTCCTGGCCTTTCAACACTTTCATTACGAGGGACCACACGGAATCGAAATAAGGGATGGGACGTCACCCATGAATGGGGCAGACGCAGCCCGTCGGCGTAAGACGTGGCAGTACCTTGCGAAACGCCCCTCGTGAGGGCAACGCAAAAACGGCGGACAGGGTAGCCAACTTCGCTCGAAAATGCACTGTCTCAGGGCGAGCCACCCGACGACGCACCTTGAACTGGCAATTGCAAAAGCCGCTGTAAAACCAGAAATGCCTGACAGACCAGCCGTTTCCTAACGGATAGATTGGGCCTCCTCTCTATACCCGGCAGCTTATTTCCATGCCTGACATCACCCATCTGAGCGCGATACCCACACCGACCCTGTTCACGCCGCGCCTGGTCCTGCAGCCCTTGCAGCTTGACGACGCCGCAGCGATGCAAAGCCTGTTCAACCAGTGGGAGGTGGTGCGTTATCTGACTCACCACGTGCCCTGGCCTTATCCGGACGGAGAAGCGCTGCGTTATATCCGCGAGGACGCCTTGCCGGCCATGCAGGACGGTGAGGAGTGGCACTGGTCGATTCGCCTTCGCGGCGAACAGGATCATCTGATCGGTGCCGCGTGCATGATGGATGAGGAGGACAACAATCGCGGGTTCTGGCTATCCCCACCCTATCAGGGGCTGGGCCTGATATCGGAGGTCTGCGTGGCCATCGACCGTTTCTGGTTTGAAACCCTCAAACGCCCCGTGTTGCGCGTGGCCAAATCGGCCTTGAATGAAGCGTCGTGCCGCCTGTCGCGGCGCGAAGGCATGCGCCTGGTGGCGGTGCAGGAAGCGCAGTTTGTCTGCGGGGCCACACAGGAGCAGATATGGGAGTTGACCCGCCAGGAATGGCATATGAATAACAATCCATAGAAGGAAACAGGGCCAGAACGCCCCGCGGTCTTTTCACCCGCCCAAACAAAAGCCACCCGGAGGTGGCTTTTGCCGATTACCCGAAAAGCAAGCGAGGCTTACTTGGTCGGCCAACCGGTCAGCTCGGCCAGGGCCTTGCCGATGTCTGCCAGGGAGCGCACGGTTTTCACGCCAGCGTCCTGCAGTGCAGCGAATTTCTCGTCTGCAGTACCTTTACCACCCGAGATGATTGCACCGGCATGGCCCATGCGCTTGCCCGGAGGAGCAGTCACACCAGCGATGTAGGAAACAACCGGCTTGGTCACGTGTGCCTTGATGTAGGCAGCCGCTTCTTCTTCAGCCGAACCGCCGATCTCACCGATCATGACGATCGCTTCGGTCTTAGGATCTTCCTGGAACAGCTTCAGGATGTCGATGAAGTTCGAGCCAGGGATCGGGTCACCGCCGATACCAACACAGGTGGACTGACCGAAACCGGCGTCAGTGGTCTGCTTCACAGCTTCGTAAGTCAGGGTGCCGGAACGCGACACGATGCCGACCTTGCCTGGCAAGTGAATGTGACCTGGCATGATGCCGATCTTGCACTCGCCCGGAGTGATGACGCCTGGGCAGTTAGGACCGATCAGGACCACACCCAGCTCGTCGCACTTGACCTTGGCTTCCAGCATGTCGATGGTCGGGATGCCTTCGGTGATGCAAACGATCAGCTTGATGCCGCCGAACGCTGCTTCAAGGATGGAATCCTTGCAGAAAGGAGCCGGAACGTAGATCACGCTGGCGGTTGCGCCAGTGGTGTCTACTGCTTCTTTCACAGTGTTGAACACGGGCAGGTTCAGGTGCGTGGTGCCACCCTTGCCTGGTGTCACGCCGCCCACCATCTTGGTGCCGTAGGCAATGGCTTGCTCGGAGTGGAAGGTACCTTGCGAACCAGTGAAACCCTGGCAGATAACCTTGGTGTCTTTATTGATCAGGACGCTCATTACTTGCCCTCCGCGGCTTTGACAACTTGTTGAGCAGCGTCGGTCAGGCTGGTAGCAGCGATGATGTTCAAACCGCTTTCTGCCAGTACTTTAGCGCCCAGCTCAGCGTTGTTGCCTTCAAGGCGCACAACAACCGGGATTTTAACGCCGACTTCTTTCACTGCACCGATGATGCCTTCGGCAATCATGTCGCAACGAACGATGCCGCCGAAGATGTTGACCAGTACTGCAGCGACGTTGGCGTCGGACAGGATGATCTTGAACGCTTCGGTAACGCGTTCCTTGGTGGCACCGCCGCCAACGTCAAGGAAGTTTGCAGGCTTGCCGCCATGCAGGTTGACGATGTCCATGGTACCCATGGCCAGACCGGCACCGTTGACCATGCAGCCGATGTTGCCTTCCAGCGCAACGTAGTTCAGTTCGAACTTGGCTGCGTGAGCTTCGCGAGGATCGTCCTGCGAAGGATCGTGGAAGCCCTTCAGCTTTGGCTGACGGTACATGGCGTTGGCGTCGATGTTGATCTTGGCGTCCAGGCAGTGCAGATCGCCGTCAGCCTTGATCACCAGCGGGTTCACTTCCAGCAATGCCAGGTCATGGTCCTGGAACAGCTTGGCCAGACCGGTGAAGATCTTGGCGAACTGAGTGACCTGCTTGCCTTCCAGACCCAGCTGGAATGCCAGATCGCGACCCTGGAACGGCTGAGCGCCGACCAGTGGATCGATGGTGGCCTTGAGAATCTTTTCAGGAGTGTCGTGAGCGATCTTCTCGATGTCCACGCCACCTTCAGTGGAAGCCATGAACACGATACGACGGCTGGAACGATCGACCACAGCGCCCAGATACAGCTCTTTGGCGATGTCGGTGCAGGACTCGACCAGGATCTTGGTCACTGGCTGACCGTTGGCGTCAGTCTGGTAAGTCACCAGGCGCTTGCCCAACCACTGTTGAGCGAACGCTGCAGCGTCTTCCTTGCTGCGAACCAGCTTTACGCCGCCCGCTTTACCGCGACCACCTGCGTGAACCTGGGCTTTGACGACCCACTCGGTCCCGCCGATCTTGTCGCAGGCTTCTGCTGCTGCTTCCGGGGTGTCTACCGCGTAACCCTTGGATACTGGCAGGCCGTACTCAGCGAACAGCTGCTTACCCTGATACTCGTGAAGATTCATGCTTATTACCGTCTTCGTTTAGGTACTGCGCATTCGGTGCTGCACGTCAGCGTGCCGCACCACCTGTGACCGCTACTCCGGGTGGACTCCGCAAATGCCGTGGGACACTCATGAAGCCGCCTGAGAGGTCGAGTCCGGCGCAGATTCCGCGGTAAGCCCTGCTTGCAAGGCCAACGACGGGCACTGCGTCGTGGTTTCTCTTGTTGTCTTAGCGTTTCTTGCGATTCTGAATGTGGATGGCGCCGCCATTCACAGCCAGTGCAGCTTCATGCAGCGCTTCGGACAGGGTCGGGTGCGAGAAGACCATCATGCCGATGTCCTCTGCACTGGTACCGAACTCCATCGCGATTGCGCCCTGCTGTACCAGTTCGGCAGCGCTCGGGCCAATCACGTGAACACCCAGAACACGGTCGGTCTTGGCGTCGGCAATGATCTTGACGAAACCGCCGGTGTCGTTGGCTGCCATGGCACGGCCACTGGCTGCGAACGGGAACGTACCGACATTGACTTCAACACCTTCGGCCTTCAGGGTCTGTTCGGTCTTGCCTACCCAGGCGATTTCCGGGTGGGTGTAGATAACCGACGGGACCAGGTTGTAGTTCATCTGGGCCTTGTGGCCCTTGATGCGCTCGACAACCATGATGCCCTCTTCCGAGGCCTTGTGCGCCAGCATCAGACCGCGAACCACGTCACCGATGGCGTATACGCCCGGTACGCTGGTGGTGCAGTAGTCATCGACGTAGATGAAACCGCGCTCGTCCAGATCGACACCGCTGTCCGAAGCCAGCAGGTCAGTGGTAACCGGACGACGGCCCACGGCAACGATCAGACGATCGAAGGTGATCGACTGTTCGCCGGCAGCGTCGGTGTAGCTGACCACAACCTGTTCGCCTTCGACCTTGGAACCGGTCACGCGAGCGCCCAGCTTGATGTCCAGGCCCTGCTTGTTGAAGGTTTTCAGTGCTTCCTTGGAAACCGCTTCGTCGGCTGCCGGGATGAACTTGTCCAGCGCTTCCAGAACGGTGACCTGGGCACCCAGGCGAGCCCACACGGAACCCAGTTCCAGACCGATCACGCCAGCGCCGATGACGCCCAGACGCTGTGGAACCTGCTGGAATTCAAGAGCACCGGTCGAGTCGACGATGATTTTCTGATCAACCGGAGCGGGTGGAATGTCGATAGGACGCGAACCCGAAGCCAGGATCACATGGTCCGCTTCGATGATTTCGACAGTGCCGTCGGCAGCGGTCAGCTCGACTTTCTTGCCGGCCAGCAGTTTGCCGTGGCCCTGCAGCGTGGTCACGCCGTTGGCCTTGAACAGGCTGGCAACGCCGCCGGTCAGGCCTTTGACGATGGTCGACTTACGGCCGATCATCGCCGGAACGTCGATGCTCACGTCGGAGGTGGAGATGCCATGTACGCTGAAACCGTTCTTGGCTTCATAGAATTTCCAGGAGCTGTCGAGCAGTGCCTTGGAAGGAATGCAACCCACGTTCAGGCAGGTACCGCCAAGGGCCAGTTTGCCCTCTTTGTCCTGATACTTCTCGATGCAGGCAGTCTTGAGACCAAGTTGCGCAGCCTTGATGGCGGCAACATAACCGCCAGGGCCTGCGCCAATCACTACCACGTCGAATTTCTGGGACATAAAAAAGAATTCCTCTATAGCTGCGAGCTTTTAGCTGCAAGCTGCAAGTCAGTCCGCGTTTCATCGCGAGGCCGACTTGCGACCTATTGAATTAGGTGAAACACATCAGCCCCGACTGCTCGCCTTTCGCTTCTGACTTGAAGCTTGAGGCTTGCAGCTCGAGGCTACTCCATCAGATATCCAGCAGCAGACGAGCAGGATCTTCCAGCAGGTTCTTGATGGTCACGAGGAAGGTTACCGCTTCCTTGCCGTCGATCAAACGGTGATCGTAGGACAACGCCAGATACATCATCGGGCGAATCACAACCTGACCATTGACTGCCATCGGACGCTGCAGAATGTTGTGCATGCCCAGAATTGCAGCCTGTGGCGGGTTGACGATCGGCGTCGACATCATCGAACCGAAAGTACCACCATTGGTGATGGTGAACGTACCGCCGGTCATCTCGTCGATGGACAGTTTACCGTCACGGGCTTTCTTGCCGAAGGTGGCGATGCCGCCTTCGATTTCAGCCAGGCTCATGTGCTCTGCGTTACGCAGAACCGGTACGACCAGACCGCGATCGCTGGAAACCGCGACACCGACGTCGGCATAGCCGTGGTAAACGATATCGGACCCGTCGATCGACGCGTTGACGGCCGGGAAGCGTTTCAGCGCCTCGGTGGCAGCCTTGACGAAGAACGACATGAAGCCCAGGCGTACGCCGTTGTGCGACTTCTCGAACAGGTCCTTGTACTTGGAACGCAGTGCCATGACTTCGGTCATGTCGACTTCGTTGAACGTGGTCAGCATCGCCATGTTCGACTGGGCTTCGACCAGACGCTTGGCAACCGTTGCACGCACGCGGGTCATCGGTACACGCTTCTCGGTGCGATCGCCAGCGGCGACGACAGGAGCAGCGGCAGCAGCAGGCTTGGCAGCAGGCGCAGCGGCCGGAGCGGATTTCTTCGCTTCAACGGCAGCAACGATGTCTTCCTTGGTGATACGGCCGTCTTTACCAGTGCCCTTGACGCTGGCCAGGTTGATGCCGTTTTCTTCAGCCAGTTGACGCGCAGCAGGCGCAGCAATCGGGTCTTCTTCGCCAGCAGTTGCAGCCGGTGCAGCGGCGGGTGCCGAAGCAGGTGCCGCGGCAGGCGCAGCAGCAGGTGCCGGAGCTGCAGATGCTGTAGCACCGTCATTCAATGTCCCAAGCACTTCGTTGGACAGGACGATGGCACCCTCTTCCTTGGTGATCGTTCCCATCACGCCGTCAGCTTCGGCCAGCACTTCGAGGACAACCTTGTCAGTCTCGATATCGACCAGCATCTCGTCGCGCTTTACCGCATCGCCCTCTTTTTTGTACCACTTGGAAATGGTGCCGTCGGCAACGGATTCCGGGAAAGAGGGGGCTTTGATCTCGATAGCCATTATCTGTAATTCCTTAATTCGGTTTCTAATGCGCGAAGGCGTTAAACAGTGAAGGCATCTTGCAGCAGTTTTTCCTGCTGCTCGGCGTGCATCGAAGCGTAACCACACGCCGGAGCGGCAGAAGCATCACGACCGGCGTACTCGAGAACGAGTTCACGTTTGTGGTTGCCCATGCTGCGACGCAGGTGGTGTTGACTGCTGTACCAGGCACCCTGGTTCATCGGTTCTTCCTGACACCAGACCACATGCTGCAGGTTGGTGTAAGGCGCGATGGTTTCCATCAAATCATCTTCAGGGAACGGATACAGCTGCTCGAGGCGAACGATGGCGATGTCTTCACGCCCTTCGGCACGGCGTTTTTCCAGGAGGTCGTAGTAAACCTTGCCGCTGCACAGCACCAGACGCGTGACCTTGGCCGGATCGAGGGTGTCGATTTCCGGAATGACGGTCTGGAACGAGCCTTCGGCCAGATCTTCCAGGGTCGAAACAGCCAGCTTGTGACGCAGCAGCGACTTCGGTGTCAGCACGATCAGCGGCTTGCGCAGCGGACGGATGACCTGACGACGCAACAAGTGATAGATCTGCGCCGGAGTCGTCGGTACGCACACCTGAATGTTGTGCTCGGCGCACAATTGCAGGTAACGCTCGAGACGGGCCGACGAGTGCTCTGGCCCCTGCCCTTCATAGCCATGAGGCAACAGCATGGTCAGACCGCACAGACGGCCCCACTTGTGCTCGCCGCTGGTGATGAACTGGTCGACAACCACCTGGGCACCGTTGGCGAAGTCGCCGAACTGGGCTTCCCAGATAACCAGTGCATCAGGCTGGGTGGTCGAATAACCGTATTCGAATGCCAGTACGGCCTCTTCCGAAAGGAACGAGTCGTACAGGTCGAAACGTGGCTGACCGGAGTACAGATTCTGCAGCGGGATATAGGTCCCGGCGTCTTTCTGGTTATGCAGAACGGCGTGACGATGCGAGAACGTACCACGACCGATGTCCTGCCCCGTCATGCGGATCGGGTGACCTTCGAAGGCCAGTGTGGCGTACGCCATGGTTTCGGCGTAGCCCCAGTTGATCGGCAAGCCACCGGCCTGCATCTTCTGGCGGTCTTCGTAGATTTTCTGAACCTGACGCTGCACGACGAAGCCTTCCGGCAGCTCCATGAGCTTGGCGGACAGTTCCTGCAGGGTCTTGAGATCGAAGCGGGTGTCGTGACGCGCAGTCCAGGCATGGCCCAGGTATGGACGCCAGTCGACGAACAATTCCTTGTTCGGCTCCTTGACCAGGCTTTTCACCACGTGCAGACCGTTGTCCAGCGCGCTGCGGTAGTCGTCGACCTTGGCCTGAACGCGGGCATCGTCGAGAACGCCGGTCTTGATCAGATGCTCGGCATACAGTTCGCGCGTGGTGCGCTGCTTGGTGATCTGCTGGTACATCAGAGGCTGGGTGCCGCTCGGCTCGTCAGCTTCGTTGTGACCACGACGACGGTAGCAGACCAGATCGATCACGATGTCGCGCTTGAACTGCATGCGGTAATCGATGGCCAGCTGGGTCACGAACATCACGGCTTCCGGATCATCCCCATTCACATGGAGGATCGGCGCCTGGATCATCTTGGCAACGTCGGTGGCGTACTCGGTGGAACGCGAGTCCAGCGGGTTGCTGATGGTGAAGCCCACCTGGTTATTGATCACGATGTGGATCGTGCCGCCCGTCTTGAAGCCGCGAGTCTGCGACATCTGGAAGGTTTCCATGACCACGCCCTGACCGGCAAAGGCCGCGTCGCCGTGGAGGGAAATCGGCAGAACCTTGTCACCGTTCGGATCGTTGCGACGATCCTGACGTGCACGCACCGACCCTTCTACCACCGGAGACACGATCTCCAGGTGAGACGGGTTGAAGGCCATGGCGAGGTGAACCTCACCGCCTGCGGTCATGACGTTGGAAGAGAAGCCCTGGTGGTATTTGACGTCACCGGAACCCAGCTCCACTTTCTTCTTGCCTTCGAACTCGTCGAACAGGTCGCGAGGATTCTTGCCGAAGGTATTCACCAGTACGTTGAGGCGGCCACGGTGGGCCATGCCGATCACGACTTCCTTGGTGCCATAGGACCCGGAACGCTGAATCAGCTCGTCGAGCATCGGAATCAGGCTTTCGCCGCCTTCCAGACCGAAACGCTTGGTGCCCGGGTATTTGGTGCCCAGGTATTTTTCGAGGCCTTCGGCTGCGGTAACACGCTCGAGCAGGTGGCTCTGAATGTCAGCCGAGAACACCGGACGGCCACGAACACTCTCGAGACGCTGCATGAACCAGTTGCGCTGCTCGGAATCCACGATGTGAGTGAACTCGGAGCCAATGGTGCGACAATATGTCTGCTGCAACGCTTCATGAATTTCGCGTAGGCTCGCTTCCTCTTTGCCGATGAACAGGTCGCCGGCACGGAAGGTCGTATCAAGATCGGCATTGGTCAAGCCGTAATGATTGATCGACAGATCCGCAGGCGCAGGGCGCTGCCACAGGCCCAGCGGATCGAGTTGGGCAGCCTGGTGGCCACGCATCCGATATGCCTGGATCAGTCGCAGCACTTCAACCTGCTTCTTCTCGTGTTCGCTGCTCACACTGCCGGCGGATACCGGTTGAGCGCGGCGCTGGTTTTTGGCCAGCAACACGAAATGATCGCGAATGGTCGAGTGCGATACATCAGTGGCAGAGCTGCCATCAGCTGGCAACTTCTGAAAGTAGGTGCGCCATTCTTCTGGCACAGCGTTAGGGTCGTGCAGGTAAAGCTCATAGAGCTCTTCCACATAGGCAGCGTTACCACCGGATAGGTGGGCACTGTTCCACATGCGCTGCATCACGCTTTCTTGCATGCTTGGTCACCCTCGGTAAGGGGACACCACCGGCGAAGACACCAGAGCAATCCTGAAATAGTCGTGTGCAGCGACTGTATCAAGTCACCAGGGATCACGCAGATAGTCCGGGTACCAGCCCGGATGCCCCTGCTGGTCTCATTTCTTCAAAATAAGAGCCGCAGCTTTGCGAGCTACTGCTCAGGTTAAAACTACGGCGCCGGTTGAAGCCTGCGCCGTAGCCACTTCGGTGTAACGGTGTAACAGATAAAGCGATGAATCAGACGCCGTTCTGCAACAACATGTTGCGCACGTGACCGATAGCCTTGGTTGGGTTAAGGCCCTTCGGACAGACGTTGACGCAGTTCATGATGCCGCGGCAGCGGAATACGCTGAACGGATCATCAAGCGAAGCCAGACGCTCACTGGTGCGAGTATCACGGCTGTCAGCCAGGAAACGGTAGGCTTGCAGCAGTGCAGCAGGACCCAGGAACTTGTCGGGGTTCCACCAGAAGGACGGGCAGGAAGTCGAGCAGCAAGCGCACAGGATGCACTCGTACAGACCATCGAGCTTTTCGCGCTCTTCCGGCGTTTGCAGACGTTCGATGGCCGGAGCCGGCGTGTCGTTCTGCAGGAACGGCTTCACCTTCTCGTACTGCTTGTAGAAGATGCTCATATCGACGACCAGGTCACGGATAACCGGCAAACCCGGCAACGGACGTACGATCAGCTTGTTCTTGGCAACGACAGCCGACAGCGGCGTGATGCAGGCCAGGCCGTTCTTGCCGTTGATGTTCATGCCGTCGGAACCGCACACGCCTTCACGGCACGAGCGACGGTACGAAAAGCCTTCATCCTGCTCTTTGACCAAGGCCAGCACGTCCAGCACCATCAGGTCCTTGCCACCGGTATCGACCTGAAACTCCTGCATGAATGGTGCAGCGTCCTGATCAGGGTTGTAACGATAAACACTGACTTGCAACATATCGGTCACCCCTTAATAAGTCCGAATCTTCGGTTCAAAAGTCGGGACAGTTTTCGGCGAGAAGTTCACGGCACGTTTGGTCACACTCTTGTCACCCGGGAAATACAGGGTGTGGCACAACCAGTTCTCGTCATCGCGATCTTCGAAGTCTTCACGAGCGTGAGCGCCGCGGGACTCTTTACGATGCTCTGCGGCAATCGCCGTGGCTTCGGCAACTTCCAGCAGGTTTTGCAGTTCAAGCGCTTCGATACGGGCGGTGTTGAACGCCTGGCTCTTGTCGTTGATCTTGACGTTGGCGATACGTACGCGCAGATCAGCCAGCTGGGCAATACCCTTCTGCATGTATTCGCCAGTACGGAATACACCGAAGTAGTTCTGCATGCAGCTCTGCAGCTCTTTTCGCAGGGTTGCAACGTCTTCACCGGTGGTGCGCTCGTTCAGGCCGGCAAGGCGTGCGAGGGCAGCATCGATGTCGGACTCGGAAGCGCGCGCATAATCGACGCCTTCACGCAGCGCCTGCTCCAGGTGGATACCCGCCGCGCGGCCGAACACCACCAGATCGAGCAGCGAGTTGCCGCCCAGACGGTTGGCGCCGTGAACCGATACGCAAGCCACTTCACCGACCGCGAACAGACCAGGAATGATCTGATCGACGCCCGCCGCATCCTGAGTGATTGCCTGGCCATGAATATTGGTGGCAACGCCGCCCATCATGTAGTGGCAGGTTGGTACGACAGGAATCGGCGCGGTCGCAGGATCGACGTGAGCGAAGGTCTTGGACAGTTCCATGATGCCTGGCAGACGGCTGTGCAGCACTTCTTCGCCAAGGTGATCGAGCTTGAGCATCACATGATCGCCATCGGGACCACAGCCGTTACCGGCAATGATTTCCTTGACCATGGAACGTGCCACAACGTCACGACCGGCAAGGTCCTTGGCGTTCGGAGCATAACGCTCCATGAAACGCTCGCCGTGCTTGTTGATCAGGTAACCGCCTTCACCGCGGCAACCTTCGGTGACCAGTACACCTGCGCCGGCAATGCCGGTCGGGTGGAACTGCCACATTTCGATGTCCTGAACCGGCACACCGGCACGCAGCGCCATGCCGATACCGTCACCGGTATTGATCAGGGCATTAGTGGTCGACGAGTAGATACGGCCTGCACCGCCGGTCGCCAGCACGGTTGCATTGGCGCGGATGTACGAGGTTTCGCCCGTCTCAATGCAGATCGCGATGATGCCGACAAAGGCGCCATCGTTGTTCTTCACCAGATCCACTGCATAGTATTCGTTGAGGAATACAGTGCCGGCCTTCAGGTTGGCCTGATACAGGGTGTGCAGCAGCGCGTGACCGGTACGGTCGGCGGCAGCGCAGGTACGGGCAGCCTGCCCGCCCTTGCCGAAGTCCTTGGACTGGCCACCGAACGGACGCTGGTAGATACGGCCCTGCTCGGTACGGGAGAACGGCAGGCCCATGTGCTCGAGCTCGAAGACCGCTTCCGGACCTACGGAACACATGTATTCGATAGCGTCCTGGTCACCGATGTAGTCGGAACCCTTGACGGTATCGTACATGTGCCAGCGCCAGTCATCGTTCGGATCGGCGGAAGCGATTGCACAGGTGATGCCACCCTGGGCGGATACGGTGTGCGAGCGGGTCGGGAAGACCTTGGTGACCACGGCAGTCTTGTGACCGCCCTGGGCGAGCTGCAGCGCAGCGCGCATGCCGGCACCGCCACCACCAATGATGATGGCGTCGAAAGAAAGCGCATTAATGTTAGCCATGGATCAGATACCCCAAAGAATCTGCACGCCCCAGACGAAGTAGGCGAACATCAGAACGCCGCATACCGCCTGGAACAGGAAACGTACTGCAGTGGCGGACTTGCCCAGCGCCATCGGCGTCAGGTAGTCGGTCGCGATGGTCCACATGCCGACCCAGGCGTGAGCGCCAAGGGCAACGAGGGCCAGGAGACTGAAGATACGCATTCCGTTGTGAGCGAACAGACCATGCCATTGGGCGTAGCTCAGACCCGGGTGAAAGACCATGTAGCCGATCAGGAAGATGAAATAAGCCGCGAGCACGACTGCGGAAACACGCTGAGCCATCCAGTCATAGAGGCCCGAACGCGACAGGTTGGTGACGTTGGTTACCATATCCATACTCCCGCCAGAAGAATCAGAATCACGGAGACCGCGATAACGATTTTGGAGCCCAGCTTGCCGCCTTCAAGCGTCTCGCCTACCCCCGAGTCCATGATGAGGTGACGAATACCGGCCACCAGGTGGTACAGCAGGGCAGACAGAAGTCCCCAGATGATCAGCTTGGCCAGCGGACTGGTCATATACGCCTTGACTTCACCAAATCCCTCTTCGGAAGCCAGCGACTTGTCCATTGCATACAGCATGATTGCAATACCGACAAAGAGGATGACACCGGAGATGCGGTGAAGGATGGACGTGTAAGCGGTGACTGGGAGCTTGATGGTCCTTAGGTCTAGATTTACAGGTCGTTGGCTATTCACGGCTTTTTTTCACACTGAAGAGCCCCTAACAATCAGGGCAAGTTGTTGGGAAGTGCACTGGTCAGGTACCCACCACCCAGGAAGTGACGACCCCCTTGAAACAGGCCAAAAGCCTCTGGCGGTCGGACGCCGAGTATAGACAGTTAGGTTACTAATGACAACGCGCAGACGTACCGCCAATAGCGCATTGCGTTGCCGCGACAAAAGGCGTAAACGGCAGTAAACCGTCTGCAAAATCCACGGCCGGGCCCTTGCGGAACACGACTTTAGGCAAATTGACTTTAGAATTTATCTCACTATAGTGATGCGGGCCCTGCGTGGGGGGCCTGTCTGATGATTTGAAGCATAAATAGGAGGCCACATGGCTGACAAAAAAGCGCAGTTGATCATCGAGGGCGCTGCCCCCGTCGAGCTGCCAATTCTGACCGGTACAGTGGGTCCGGACGTGATCGACGTACGCGGCCTGACCGCCACCGGCCGCTTCACATTTGACCCTGGTTTCATGTCCACGGCGTCTTGCGATTCGAAGATCACCTACATCGATGGTGACAATGGCATTCTGCTGCACCGCGGCTACCCGATCGAACAACTGGCCGAGCAGTCCGACTACCTCGAAACCTGCTACCTGCTGCTCAACGGCGAACTGCCCACCGCCGAGCAGAAAGCCCAGTTCGTGGCCGTGGTCAAGAACCACACGATGGTTCACGAGCAACTCAAGACCTTTTTCAACGGTTTCCGTCGCGACGCCCACCCGATGGCCGTCATGTGTGGCGTAGTCGGTGCCCTGTCAGCGTTCTACCACGACTCGCTGGACATCAATAACCCGCAGCACCGCGAGATTTCCGCGGTACGCCTGGTCGCCAAGATGCCGACCCTGGCAGCGATGGTCTACAAGTACTCCATGGGTCAGCCCATGATGTACCCGCGCAACGACCTCAGCTACGCGGAAAACTTCCTGCACATGATGTTCAACACCCCGTGCGAGATCAAACCGATCAGCCCGGTGCTGGCCAAGGCGATGGACAAGATCTTCATCCTCCACGCCGATCACGAGCAGAACGCTTCGACCTCCACCGTGCGCATGGCAGGCTCTTCGGGCGCCAACCCGTTCGCCTGTATCGCAGCCGGCATCGCAGCGCTCTGGGGCCCTGCCCACGGCGGCGCCAACGAAGCGGTACTGACCATGCTCGATGAAATCGGCGATGTGTCGAACATCGACACGTTCATTGCCAAGGCCAAGGACAAGAACGATCCGTTCAAGCTCATGGGCTTCGGTCACCGCGTCTACAAGAACCGTGACCCGCGCGCCACTGTAATGAAGCAGACCTGCGACGAAGTACTGAAAGAGCTGGGCATCACCAACGATCCTCAACTCGAACTGGCCATGCGCCTCGAAGAGATCGCCCTGACCGATCCGTACTTCATCGAGCGCTCGCTGTACCCGAACGTCGACTTCTATTCGGGCATCATCCTCAAGGCCATCGGCATTCCGACCAGCATGTTCACCGTGATCTTCGCCCTGGCGCGGACTGTCGGCTGGATCTCGCACTGGAAAGAAATGCTCTCCAGCCCTTACAAGATCGGTCGCCCTCGCCAGCTGTACACCGGCAACGTGCAACGCGACATCGTCGCCCTGCAAGACCGCAAGTAAGCGCCACACGCAAAAAAAAGGGCTGCCATTGGCAGCCCTTTTTTTATGCGCGCTATCCGGTGCGGATCATTTGGTTTGCGCGGCACGCTCCCTGAGCGCTTTCAAGGTATTGAACGGCGCATCGACAACGAACTTGTTGGCCAGCATCGACGGCACACTGCCACCCGGCTCGGTGTGAACCTGATAGGTCACTTCAGTCTGGTTCGGCCCTTTGGGCACCATTTTCCAGAAGCCCTTGACCTCGGTTACGCGCACATACCCCTTCTCCTCGGGGATATACGAAGGCTGCTCTTCGAGGTTGCGGGTAACACTCCCGTCAGGACCTTCCTGAGTGGTGATCAACAGTACCGAATCGCGAGGCGTCACCGGCCAGGGAGTATTGAACTGGCTGTAGGTCCAGGTCTTGTTGCCTTCGTGCTTGAGCACTTTCTGCAACTTGCACTCATGGATCCAGGCGCAGGCCCCCGTGACATCCTCCTGGAGCGCACGCAACTTGCTTACGCTGGCATTGATCAGCGCAATACCCTGATACGCCTTGTAATCGGAACCAGGCACGTCGCTCAACGAGACCTTGATGCCATCCTGATTCTTGACCTCTTTCCACTCTTCAGCCTGCGCCGTTCCGGCAAGCATTACAGTGAAGCCACAAGCAACAGCCATGCGATACAGCGGACCCATTGTTTTATTCCTTGTTTTGAAGTTCCGAAGAAGCATTTGTGCTCGAAAACACTTTTTCAGGCCACCGCAGTGGCTTTTTCCCACCAACCGATCAGGCGAATGGCATCCGCCTGATCGGCACCGCAGACATCCTCTGCCGCCTTGAACTGACTGCACACCGCGGGCCGCTCAGCCCTGCCGAACAAGGCGCACAAAAACTCGACCGACAGATGCAGACAGCGTTCGCCAGCAGGCTTTCCGTCGGGCATACCGGGTATGGGAGACGTGATGGAAGGCGCTATGCAGCACGCGCCACAACCGGAACGGCAGTCCATGACCAGACACCCTTGTTTGAAAATTGAAAAAGAGAAAGGATATTAACCGTCAAAACGTCTGTTTGAAAACGCCGTATCGGACGACAGGCAGGACTTACTGCTTGAATTTGAAGTCCAGCGCAGCACCTTCTACATCGCGACGGTTGTCATTACGCATCTGCAATTGCATTTCGTTGGTCAGCAATCGCCCCTCGAGCTCGAACGGGCCGGGGTTCGCAGAATCGCCCTTGTCGCTGAACATCTGCGGCAATATCGGCTTGCGCTTGTTGGTAATCACCTTGGCAGGCGGGTCGAGCTCCTTGACCAGCTCGGGAGGCAGGCTCAGGTCCAGCCTGGGTGCTTTGATTCGCACATCCTTGACGCTGGCGGTCTTGGCATCCTTGGCGTTCTTGCGCTTGCTCGCAGGCGCCTTGGCTGCCACAACCCTGGAAGAGGGTTTTTCGGAAGTCGCCGATTTGACGCTCTGAGGTGCTGCAGGTTCTGATTTTTCCTTTCCGACCACCACAGGCACGACAGGCACGCCCGGCATCAGCTGATGCATGGTGTCCGGCGCCTTGATTTGCTTGGCATCGGTGGCGACTGCCTGCGCAGGTGCCTCAGTCTTCAGATGCACCTCGGGCGATACCGGCGCGGTGATGACCGCCTCGGTCTTGGGTTTGGGCACAGAGGTGTCCGGAGCGTCACAACCACTCAGAAGTACGACGACAAGCAATCCGAGACAGCGAAAAACATTCATAGGCAAAGAGTCAGGCAAGACAGTGGCAAAAAGCCGGAAAGAAACACATGCTGTCCTTTTGAGGCCAACCTGACAAGACAAGAGTTCCGAAGAATTGACAAAAATCTTTGCCGATCAATACGCCTGAACAGCCTCCTGACATAACTGCTTGGCCAGAATCCCCAATGTCATCAAGGCCCGTTCGGCTTCCTTGTTCCATTTCATGCCGCAATTCAAACGAATACAGTGGTTGAACTGCTCGGTGTTACTGAAAATCAATCCGGGCGCAATGCTGATGCCCTGCTCAAGCGCACGCACGTGCAACTCCTGGGTGTTGACCCTGCCCGGCAGACTGACCCAGAGGATAAAGCCTCCCGCGGGACGACTCATCTGCGTGCCTTCGGGGAAGAACTGCTGCACCGCCAGCTGATAGGCACTGAGATTCTTGCGGTATTCGAGACGGATGAAGCGCAGGTGCCGATCGTAGCCGCCGTTTTCGAGGTAAGCCGCGACAGCCATTTGCGTGACGCTGCACGCCGAGTGAGTGCTGAAGGTTTGCAGGCGCTGAATTTCCGCCTGGTATTTGCCGGCTATCATCCAGCCGATGCGCACACCCGGCGACAAGGTCTTGGAGAAGCTCGAGCAGTAAATCACCCTCCCCAACCGGTCGAACGCCTTGAGCGCCTTGGTCCGCCCTACTTCGAACATCAACTCGCCATAGACGTCGTCTTCAACCACCTGGATATCGAAATCCGAGGTGAGCCGCAGCAGATTTTTCTGCCGCTCCTCCGGCATGGTGCCGCCCAGTGGATTGCTCAGCCGTGAGGTCAGCACCAGAGCCTTGATGGACCATTGATTGGCCGCCAGCTGCAAGGCTTCAAGACTGATGCCGGTGGCCGGATCACTGGGGATTTCGATGACCTTCAAACCCAGCAGGTCGGCAAGTTGCAGCAACCCGTAATAGGCTGGCGATTCGGCGGCTATCAGATCGCCGGGCCGGGTCAGCACCCGCAGGGCCATCTGCAGCGCATCCACGCAGCCGTGAGTGATCACCACTTCAGACGGATCGACCACCACCCCGGCGTCGCGCATACGAATCGCGACCTGCCTGCGCAAGGGTTCGAAGCCGGGGCTGAACATGTAACTGAAGGCCCGCGGACTGTGAAAACGCGTGACCTTGGCCAGTTGCTGATGCAGCGCGCGTACCGGCAGGTAATCCACATGGGGCACCGCAGCCCCGAGGGCGAACACGCCTTCGCGGCGGGACTCTTCGAGGACCTGCTGGATAATGCTGCTGCGTGTAACCAGGCCGGGCCGCTCGACCCGCGCGATATCCGGGGTCGATGCCGTCAGCGCAGGCGTTTGATGGACGTAATAGCCGGACTGAGGACGTGCCCGGATCAGCCCCTGGTCTTCAAGGTTCGCGTAAGCCTGCAATACAGTGGCATGGCTGACGTTGAGCTGCGAACTCATTTTGCGAACGGACGGCACCCGCTCGCCGGGCTGATAAACACCACGACGGATGTCTTCGGCCAACTGCTGAGCGATACGCTGGTAGAGCAAGAGATTGGTCATGACACAGCCTCAAAAAGACCGGTGATTTATTATTTTTGAACATACAGATGCGTAATAACCGGCACAGATCGGAAGTGTACGGGAACAGTTTGAAATCAGGCCAGCATTGATGCTTGCTGAGTGAAAATAAACGCGGGCAGAAACGCCATAATCAACGTGATTAAAGACAAAAAAGCCCGAGGCCGTTTCCGGCGTCGGGCTTTTTACCGGCTTTTTATCAGCGAGCTGCGCCCAGCTGACCTTTTTCGTCCGAGAAAACGATCTCGACACGCCTGTTTTGCGCGCGACCCCGCTCGGAGGTATTGGCATTCACAGGAAACTCCTGCCCATAGCCTTCGACATGGATACGTTTTTCATCGATGCCCAGGTCCATCAGCACGTCAGCGACGGCTTGTGCCCGGTCTTTCGACAGCTTCAGGTTCTCCTGACGATCGCCCGTGCTGTCGGTATAACCCTCGATGCGGACCACTCGGCGCGGGTTGATCTGCAGAAACTGCACAACCTTGAGGATGGTGCGACTGGCCGAGTTTTTCAGCTCGGCATGTCCGGCGTCGAACAGCACATCGCCCAGGGTCATGACCAGCCCGCGGTCGGTTTCGGTGGTGGCCAGGCTGAGAATCTGATCCTCCAGCCAACGGCCCTGCTGCTGGGCGCTGGCCAGCTTGGCTTCACGCAGTGCCAGCTGCATACGCTGACGCTCCATGTCCATTTTCGCCAGACGCTCCTGGCTCAACATCAGATTGCTGTGCTCACGCGCGATCTCGCTGTAGCGGCTGCTGAGGTAGGCGTAGTGAGCGACATCGGCACCGCTTCCCAGATAACTGGACAGACGCTCGGCGCGGGCCAGTGATTCACCCGCGCGAATGACATCCTTGGGCGCACTGCGCAGCACATCGGTATCTTCCTTGACCTTCTGGAAGTCGGCACTGGCCTGCTGCAAGGCCTGGCCACTGTCCTTGTGACCGGCACAACCGTATAGGCCAGCCGCCCCCAGCAACAGACACACACTCAGGACACGAGGAATACGCTTCATTGCGCCTCCCCCAGCTGCTTGCGCAAGCGATTGAGGCGGGTATTCAACTGATTGATCTGCTCCTGGCTCTTGAGGGTCAGCACTCGCGCCTCGGCCAGGCGCGCATCAAGCTCGGCCTGCTCGGCTTTCATGCGCGCGTCCTTGTAGGCGTGGCTTGCCATGGAGGCGCGGGCTTCGGCGAATCCGGCCTGAGCGACTTCCATCTCGGGTTGATCGTCACTGGCGCCGACCGCCTTGGCCTGCTCCAGCGCCTGCTCGGTCAGTTTGAACTGCTCGGTTGGTACCGGATCACTGGCGCAGCCGGCCAGCGTGGCGATTGCCATGACGGCAATTGAAAAACGAATACTCACAAAAACATCCCTACTTGTTGGGTGCGCTGGCGCTGGCAGGCTGCAGCAGTTGGGCTTTCCACAATGCCAGGTTGTGCCTGATGACATCGCCCGCAAGGCCAGAGGCGGCCGATTCTGTCATCTTTTTCGCCAGCTGTCCGCGCAACCATGGTTCATTGCAGGCCGAGTTGAACGACAAGGCCAGGTAAAAACCCGGTGTATCGACCGGTAACGGCTGCGCTGTCAGGTCTGTGGAAAGACCTAGCGTCTGCACCATAACCATACCGGCATAACGCCCGGCAAGCACGTAATCCACCTCACCCAAGGCCAGCTTCTGAAAGGCAGGCGTGAGTGCAGGCAGGCGCTCCAGAGTCAGATTCTGTCTGGCCAGCGCATCAAAGGAAGGCGTCAAACGGGTCTTTTCCGACATGGCGCCGGGATGGCCCTGCAGCTCGCTGACGGCATTGAACGGCACGCTGTGATCGTGACGCGTCCAGACCATGATCTCGTTCTGCACGATCGGCGGATGAATGTAATCCAGCGCTTCGAGTTGTGCGGCATTCAACGGTGCGTCAGCCAGCAGGTCCATGCGTCCGGTGCGCACTTCTTCGAGTGCCTGACTGCGCTTGCCGCCATACAGAAATTCGACCTTGATACCCAGCTCGCCCGCTGCCTGCGTCAGCAGATCGGCATTGGCGCCCATCAGGTGCCGCGGGTCCTGGGGATCACGCCACAGATAAGGCGGCGCGTCCGGGCTGCCGGTCACGATCAGACGCTCGCACTTGCCTGCGGCGGATGCCAGCGTCGGCAGCGTGATCAGCCCGAAGAGAAGCGAAGACAGCAGCCGGGAATGCACCATGAGAAGTCCTTTCGATACTCAATAAAAAACCCGTTCGATCCGGGCAGGCGCACCGTAAACCGCCGGTGCGCGAACCCCGAATCGAACGGGTTCTCTTTATAGTGCAAGCGCGTGGCTTAAACCAGCTTCTCCAGCTCGGGGATGGCTTCGAACAAGTCAGCCACCAGACCGTAATCGGCGACCTGGAAGATCGGCGCCTCTTCATCCTTGTTGATCGCAACGATCACCTTGGAATCCTTCATACCGGCCAGATGCTGAATCGCACCGGAAATACCGACCGCGATATACAACTGAGGCGCAACGATCTTACCGGTCTGACCGACCTGCATGTCGTTGGGTACGAAACCGGCGTCGACCGCAGCGCGGGAAGCACCCACTGCCGCACCGAGCTTGTCGGCCAGCGTGTACAGGTGCCTGAAGTTGTCGCCGTTCTGCATGCCGCGACCGCCGGAAACGACGATCTTCGCTGCTGTCAGCTCCGGACGATCGGATTTCGCCAGTTCTTCACCCACAAAACTGGACTTGCCCGCATCGTGAGCAGCCGAAACCGCTTCAACAGCGGCCGAGCCACCCTCTGCAGCCACCGGATCGAAGCCGGTGGCTCGTACGGTGATGACCTTGACTGCAGCCGTCGACTGCACGGTGGCGATGGCGTTACCGGCGTAGATCGGACGCGTGAAGGTGTCGGCGGACACCACCGAAACGATCTCGGAGATCTGGTCGACATCCAGCTGCGCAGCGACGCGCGGCAGGATGTTCTTGCCATTGGACGTTGCCGCAGCCAGAACATGGCTATGGCCCGCAGCCAGCTCTACAACCAGGGGAGCGATGTTTTCAGGCAGTTGGTGCGCGTAGGCTTCGTGGTCGGCCACCAGCACTTTCGTCACACCGGCAATTTTGGCGGCGGCGTCGGCAACGGCGCTCACGCCGGAACCGGCCACCAGCAAATGAATGTCACCGCCGATCTTCTGGGCAGCAGCAAGGGTGTTGAGCGTAGCCGGGGCTACGGTCGCGTTGTCGTGTTCAGCGATAACCAGGATCGTCATTTAGATTACCTTCGCTTCGTTTTTCAGTTTCTCGACCAGTTCAGCCACCGACTTGACCTTGATGCCGGCGCTGCGTGCAGCCGGCGCTTCGACCTTGAGGGTCTTGTTGGTCGAGGCCGTGGAAACGCCCAGTGCATCCGGGGTCAGCACTTCAAGCGGCTTTTTCTTGGCCTTCATGATATTGGGCAGCGAAGCGTAGCGTGGCTCGTTCAGACGCAGGTCCGTGGTCACGATGGCTGGCAGGCTCAGGGAAACGGTTTGCAGGCCGCCGTCGATTTCACGGGTCACGGCAACCTTGTCACCGGTCACTTCAACCCTGGATGCGAACGTACCCTGCGGGTAGCCGCTCAACGCAGCCAGCATCTGGCCGGTCTGGTTGTTATCACTGTCGATGGCCTGTTTGCCAAGGATCACCAGTTGCGGCTGCTCCTTGTCGACCACGGCCTTGAGCAGCTTAGCCACGGCCAGAGAAGTCAGCTCCTCGGCGGACTCGACCAGCACGGCACGGTCGGCACCCAGTGCCAGGGCGGTACGCAGTTGTTCCTGAGCGGTGGTCGGGCCGATGGTGACGACGACGATTTCGGTGGCTACACCCTTCTCTTTAAGACGAACCGCCTCTTCAACGGCGATTTCGCAGAACGGGTTCATGGACATTTTGACGTTGGCAAGATCGACGCCGGAGTTGTCCGCCTTGACGCGAACCTTGACGTTGTAGTCGACCACTCGTTTGACAGCTACAAGAACCTTCATGGATTCCTCACTCTCCGGTGAAAAGAAGTCGCCCGGCGGCACCAGGCGATCGATATGTGTCCTCAACAAGCAATCGTTATGCGTGCAGGCCATTCGGACGGCTTTAAAAAGCCCTATAAAAGCCGGGAGTCACCCGTCAAGCAGCGGCTGGGTGTGTAAAATGCGCCGTGCGACGTTGACCTGTTGCCTGCAGCGCGTCTGCCTGATGCCTTTTCAGAGATTGCCCGCAATCCGGGAACCTCGTTTCAGCCTACGGCAAACGCAAAACCGCCCGTATATTGACCGCAACGCCTTTTCCGGTCAATACGCCAAATCGGCCAGTTCCGAGTCTGGTGTCTTTGATTTATCTGGCCTGCGGCCGATTCAAACAAACGTTTGTATTGGACCCGCGCAGTGGTGTAGATATAATGCGAACCATTAAAAGACGGGGCGGTTCAATACCTCCATGCGTCGGCCTGCAGCGACTAAAAAAGCAGTGCCCATAAAAACACCGTGAGCCTTGAGAGTAGGAGATAGCCTGTGGAACGCGAATACATGGAATTCGACGTCGTTATCGTCGGAGCCGGCCCGTCCGGGCTTTCTGCCGCTTGCCGCCTTAAACAGAAGGCCGCTGAAGCTGGCCAGGAAATCAGCGTCTGCGTGGTGGAAAAAGGCTCCGAAGTCGGTGCGCACATCCTCTCCGGTGCCGTGTTCGAGCCCCGCGCGCTGAATGAACTGTTCCCCAACTGGCAGGAACTGGGCGCCCCGCTCAACACGCCGGTCAAGCGCGACGACATCTATATGCTGCGCGATGCCGAAAAAGCCCAGAAAATACCGGACTTTTTCGTCCCCAAGACCATGCACAACCATGGCAACTACATCATCTCGCTGGGCAACCTGTGCCGCTGGCTGGCTCAGCAGGCTGAAAACCTCGGTGTCGAAATCTATCCGGGCTTTGCCGCCCAGGAAGCGCTGTTCGACGAGAACGGTGTGGTACGCGGCATCGTCACCGGCGATCTGGGTGTCGACCGCGAAGGCAATCCGAAGGAAGGCCTGTACACCCCCGGCATGGAACTGCGCGCCAAGTACACGCTGTTCGCCGAAGGCTGCCGTGGTCACATCGGCAAGCAGCTGCTCAAGCGCTTCAACCTCGACGACGAAGCCGACGTGCAGCATTACGCTATCGGTCTCAAGGAAATCTGGGAAGTCGACCCGGCAAAACACGAACAGGGGCTGGTGGTTCACACCGCAGGCTGGCCGCTGAACGATGACAATCCGGGCGGCTCGTTCCTCTACCACCTGGAAAACAATCAGGTAGTGGTCGGTCTGATCGTCGACCTGTCCTACAGCAATCCGTACCTGTCGCCGTTCGACGAATTCCAGCGCTACAAGCATCACCCGGTCATCAAGCAATACCTGGAAGGCGGCAAGCGCATCAGTTACGGCGCCCGCGCGATCACCAAGGGCGGCCTGAACTCCCTGCCGAAAATGGTCTTCCCCGGTGGCGCGCTGATCGGCTGCGATCTGGGCACGCTGAACTTCGCCAAGATCAAGGGCAGCCACACGGCGATGAAGTCCGGCATGCTGGCTGCCGATTCGGTGGCCGACGCGCTGCTGGCCGGCAAGGAAGGCGGCGACGTGCTGACCTCCTACGTGGATGCCTTCAAGGCCAGCTGGCTGCATGAAGAGCTGTTCGCCAGCCGCAACTTTGGCGTGGCGATCCACAAATACGGCGCGATCAAGGGCGGCGCATTCAACTTCATCGATCAGAACATCTTCGGTGGCAAGCTGCCGTTCACGCTGCATGACACCAAGCCGGACTACGCCTGCCTCAAGCTGGCAGCCGACTCGAAGAAGATCGATTACCCGAAACCCGACGGCAAGCTCAGCTTCGACAAGCTCAGTTCGGTATTCCTCTCCAGCACCAACCATGAAGAGGAACAACCCTGCCACCTGAAGCTGACCGATCCGAGCATCCCGATCAGCAAGAACCTGCCGCTGTACGACGAGCCGGCTCAGCGTTATTGCCCGGCCGGCGTGTATGAAGTCATCACCAAGGAAGACGGCGAGAAACGCTTCCAGATCAACGCGCAGAACTGCGTGCACTGCAAGACCTGCGACATCAAGGACCCCTCGCAGAACATCACCTGGGTGGCACCGGAAGGTGCTGGCGGCCCGACCTACCCGAATATGTGAGGTGAAGCAGCTGCAAGTTGTAAGCTACAAGCTACAAGCTACAAGCTACAAGCTACAAGCTACAAGCTACAAGCTACAAGCTTTGATCTTGAAGCTTGCAGCTTGAAGCTTGCAGCTAACCCCGACATCCCTCTTCGCCCGGTCTGCGCTCAAAGTAACGTTTGTATTCACGACTGAACTGCGACGCACTTTGATAGCCGACCTTCAGCGCGACCTGCGCCACACCCAGGCCCTCGGCCACCAGCAATTGCTGAGCCTTGAGCAGGCGCAGGCGCTTGAGGTACTGCACCGGCGACAACAGCGTGCTGCGCTTGAAATGTTCATGAAAGGTCGACGTGCTCATGTTCGCGCAACTGGCCAGCGTGTCGACGTTCAGCGCGTGGTCATAATGCTCATGCAGATAGGTCACGGCCGAGGCAATTCGCGCGAACTGCCCCTGCTGTTCGACCAGTGCACGCAACACCCCGGACTGCGGTCCACGCAGCGCGGTGTACAGCACCTCGCGAATCCGTGCCTGGCCCATGGCCTGGCACTCCAGCGGATCATGCAGGCAACGCAGCAGACGCTCGACACTGTCGCGCATGGTGTTGTCGATGCGCACCGAGGTCATGGACTCCGGTGTCTGCACCTGACTCTCGTGCCCGGTGACCGGGCCCATCGCCTGCACCAGCTCACCGAGCAATACCCGGTCGATGGCCACCGAAACGCCGTAAAGCGGCTTTTCCGGAGTGGCAAAGGTTTCGCACTTGAACGGCACAGAGAGCGCCTGAATCAGGTAATGCCCGGTGCCGTATTCGAACGTACGCGGCCCCAGGCACGCGACCTTGCTGCCCTGCACCACGATCATCAGGCTCGGCTCGTAGATCTGCGGGCTGCTGGCGACATAACCAAACGCCGAAAGCACGCGGACCTCCGGCAACGACGTAGCGACAAACCCCGGGCGCACCGCCAGCGGCTGGATCAGGGAAACAAGGGTGGCATTGCCATCCGGCATAACAGGTAAGGTCATGGGCACAGCCTGACAGAGAAACAGACAGCCGTATCATCGCAGATTTGCGCCTCAGCGCCGACCCTGAAATATCAGGCCGGAGGAATAGGCATGAAACACGGAGGATTCACCATAGCCGCGAAGGGCCCGTATCAGGACAATGGTCCGCCTCTCTTCCGTCACACCTTGCGAGGTCAAACATGTACACAGCTATCGGTTACGCCGCACAGTCAGCTACCGCTCCCCTCGCCCCGATGACCTTCGAACGTCGCGCTCTGCGTGCCGACGACGTTGCCATCGAAATCCTTTATTGCGGCGTCTGCCACTCCGATATTCACCAGGCACGCAACGAATGGGGCATTGCCGTCTACCCGCTGATGCCGGGCCACGAAATTGTCGGTCGCGTCACTGCCACCGGCAGCAGTGCAACCCAATACCAGGTCGGTGACATGGTCGGTGTCGGCTGCATGGTCGATTCGTGCCGCGAATGCTCGGCCTGCAAGTCGGACCTCGAGCAGTACTGCCTGGAAGGCCCGACCATGACTTACGCCACGCCGGATCGCGTGGACGGCAGCAACACCATGGGCGGTTACTCGAACAGCATCGTGGTCGCCGAGCACTTCGTCGTGCGCGTCCCGGAAAAACTCGATCCGGCCGCTGCTGCGCCGATTCTCTGCGCAGGCATCACCACCTATTCGCCGCTCAAGCACTACGGCGTCAAGGCGGGCGACAAGGTCGGCATTCTGGGCATGGGCGGCCTGGGCCACATGGGCATCAAGTTCGCCAAGGCCATGGGCGCTGAAGTGACCCTGTTCACCCGCTCCGCCGCCAAGGCTCAGGAAGCACATCGTCAAGGCGCCGATCATGTGATCGTGTCCACCGATGCCGAACAGATGAAGGCTGCTGCCGGGCACTTCGACTTCCTGCTCGACACCATTCCGGTGCAGCACGACCTGAACCCCTACCTGGAAACCCTGCGTTTCGACGGCGCCCACATTCTGGTCGGCCTGATCGAGCCGATCGAGCCACCAGTACACGCAGCCAATCTGGTAATGAGCCGTCGCGTGCTGGCCGGTTCGTTGATCGGCGGTATCGCGGAAACTCAGGAAGTGCTGGATTTCTGCGCCGAGAACGACATCACCTGCGACATCGAAATGCTCGATATCCGTAACATCAACGAAGCCTACGAGCGCATGCTGGCCGGTGACGTGAAGTACCGCTTCGTGATCGACATGGCCACGCTGAAGGCCTGATCGACTGTCGATCAGCCGCCGAGATCGGCCGAGAGTTCCGCCGCGATGGTTTTGATCAGCGGAACCAGCTCGGCCATCTTCTCCAGCGGCATGTAGGGCACGGTACTGGCGACACTGATGCCGGCAACGATCTGTTTGCTGGCATCACGCACCGGCGCTGCGACACAACGGATCGACGGTTCGTTGTCCTCCAGATCGAATGCATACCCTCCTTGTACATACTCCTCCCGCCGCGCCTTCAACTGCTCCCAGGTTTGCTGCTCATGAGCAGGCCATAGCGGATTTCTGCCTGTGCTCGGCATGCTGATTTCATACAGCCGTTGCCACTCGGACTGAGCACTGTCCAGCAGCAGTGCCTTGCCGATACCGGTACGCACCAGCGGCATCCGATGCCCGACCCGCGAACGCATTTCCGGACCATTGCGACCGGGATTCTTGTGCAGATAGAGCACGTCATCCCCTTCCCGCACCGCCAGATGCACGGTATCGCCGGTCAGCTCCGACAAGCGATCCAGATACGGCCGGGCCAGCATCGCCAGGGGCACTTCTTCACGCGCCTGAAACCCCAGCTCGATCAATTTCGGCCCAAGCAGATAGCCCACCTGAGGAACGATGCGCAGGTAACGCTCCTCGACCAGGCAACTGGCCAGACGGTGCGTGGTACTGCGCGTGGTGCCGATCAGCCGGGCGATCTCCTTGAGGTCCCGTGCGCCACCGGCAACCGCCTGCACCACCCCCAGCCCGCGCAGCAAGGTCTGGGTCCCGGTGGGTACGGATTCCTTGCCGATAGTCTTTTCAGGAGTGATCGAATCGTTATGCATGAAAAACCTTGCTCGGATCAAAAGGGTTCGGATCGAAAACGGGCGGCATTATCACCGCCAGTGTCCAGACGCGTCGACATCAGAGCTCGATACGCTCCACCTTCCCTACCAGCAGGATGTAAGACAGCGCGCCCAGCAGTGCCAGGACCGATATGTAGGTAATGGCAGGCGCAAACGAGTCTCCCGACGCCAGAAAGCCAATCACGATCGGGGTGGCGATGGCAGAGAGGTTGCCGATGAAGTTGAACGTGCCACCGGTCAGGCCCAGCAGGCGCGCTGGCGCCAGGGTCGAGACCAGCGACCAGGTGATCGACGCCAGACCGTTGCCGAAGAACGCCAGCGCCAGAAAGGTGATCACCAGCGGCGTGGAGTCGACGAAGTTGGCACCGATGATCGAGGTCGAGATCAGCAGCCCGGCAATGATCGGCAACTTGCGTGCAAAGCCTACGCTATGCCCGCGGCGGATCAGCCAGTCGGAGAAGAAGCCCGAGCACAGCACACCGACAAACGCGGCGAGGAACGGCAACGACGCCAGCAGGCCCGATTTGATGAAGTCCATGCCCCGGTATTTCACCAGGTAGGTCGGGAACCAGGTCAGGAAAAACCACAGCGTGGAGTTCAGGCAGAATTGCCCCAGGTAGATGCCCCACAGCTTGCGCTTGCTCAACACAATACCCAGGTCCAGCCAGCTGAACGCCTGCTTCTGTTTTTCGACGTCCTTCTGGATGTCCACCAGCCCGCCACCCTCCTGGATCAGCTCAATTTCCTGCTGATTGACGCCCTTGAAATCACGTGGCTCGCGATACACCGTGTACCAGATCAACGCCCACAGCACGCCGACTCCACCGGTAGCGACAAACACCATGTGCCAGCCGTAGTGCGCCTGCAGCCAGGCCAGCACCGGGGTCAGAAACGCCAGACCAACGAACTGTCCGGAGGTGTAGACGCCGATGGCGGTAGCCCGCTCGCGCTCGGGAAACCAGGTGGTGACCACGCGGCTGTTGATCGGATAAGCAGGCGCTTCCAGCGCACCAACCGCCATGCGCAGTACGAACAGGGCGATGAAGCTGGCGGCGAAGCCGAGCATGATGGTCGCGATGGACCACAGCAACAGGGCTGCGGTGTAGAGAATGCGCGGCGGCACGCGGTCCACCAGCCAGCCCCCGGGCAGCTGCATGGCGGCGTAGGTCCAGCCGAACGCGGAAAAGATCAGCCCGACATGCACCGGGTCAAGGCCCAGTTCGGAGGTCAGCGCTGGTGCGGCGATCGACAGGTTGCTGCGGTCCAGGTAGTTGATCACTACGGTGATGAACAGCAGCACCATGATAAAGAAACGTTTGCGGGACGGCGTCACCAGCGACGCCGCGCCTTCCATAGTTCGAGTGCGCATGGAATGTAGCCTCTTGTTGGATTTATTGAGGTCTGTATTTCGATATAACCGAGCTGAAGGCACGCCGATTCTCGTTCCCACGCAGAGCGCTCATCGTTATACGCAAGTGCGCTTTTGATTCTGGCCGAAGGCCGTAGGAGCGAACTTGTTCGCGAAGACAATTGTTCAAACGAAACATTTTCAGAGAACATGTCGGCCTTTTCGCGAACAAGTTCGCTCCCACGCCCTGTGGGCAGAAGCCTGAACGCCCATTTTCCAGGCTCTTCAGGACTTATGTATGGCAATGAGCGCAGAGCGCCGAAAAGATGGCTAGCGGATTTGCTGTTCTACCACTCGGCAAAACTGCCATCCGCATGACGCCAGATCGGGTTGCGCCAGCGGTGGCCGATGGCGGCGCGTTCGATGACGTATTCTTCGTTGATTTCGATGCCCAAGCCGGGGCCGTTGGGGATCTTGACCATGCCTTTGTCGTAGTCGAAGACTTCCGGGTGTTTGACGTAATCGAGCAGGTCGTTGCTTTCGTTGTAGTGGATACCCAGGCTCTGCTCCTGGATGAAGGCGTTGTAGCAAACCGCGTCCAGTTGCAGGCACGCCGCCAGCGCGATAGGCCCCAGCGGGCAGTGCAACGCCAGTGCGACGTCGTAGGCTTCAGCCATGTTGGCGATCTTGCGGGTTTCGGTAATGCCACCGGCGTGCGAGGCATCCGGCTGGATGATGTCGACGTAGCCTTCGCTCAATACGCGCTTGAAGTCCCAGCGCGAGAACAGCCGCTCGCCCAGCGCAATCGGCGTACTGGTCAGCGGCGCCAGTTCCTTCAGTGCTTCATAGTTCTCGCTGAGCACCGGCTCTTCGATGAACATCAGCTTGTACGGGTCCAGCTCTTTCATCAGCACCTTGGCCATCGGCTTGTGGACCCTGCCGTGGAAGTCCACACCGATGCCGACATTCGGCCCCACCGCATCACGCACGGCGGCCACGTTGGCCAGCGCCAGGTCGACCTTGTCGAAGGTGTCGAGAAACTGCAGCTCTTCGGTGCCATTCATCTTCACCGCGGTAAAACCGCGCTCCACCGCTTCCTTGGCGGCGCGCGCCGTGTCGGCGGGCCGATCACCGCCAATCCACGAGTAGACGCGAATTTTGTCACGCACCTGACCGCCGAGCAGGTCGCTGACCGACACACCCAGCGCCTTGCCCTTGATGTCCCACAACGCCTGATCGATGCCGGCCAGCGCACTCATGTGGATCGCGCCGCCGCGGTAGAAGCCGCCGCGATACAGCACGGTCCAGATGTCTTCGATGTTGCGCGGGTCTTTGCCGATCAGGTAATCGGACAGCTCTTCCACGGCAGCGGCGACGGTATGCGCGCGGCCTTCGACCACTGGCTCGCCCCAGCCGACAACGCCCTCGTCGGTCTCGACCTTGAGGAAGCACCAGCGCGGCGGAACGATGAACGTGGTGAGTTTGGTGATTTTCATGGGTGCGGTTTCTCTTGTTGATTCTCTTATTGGATAGCGGCTACTGCACGGCGGCATCTGCTGCGCCGGTCAGTCTGCAAGCGCTGCGCTGTGCTGCTTCCAGGCCGCCACATAGGCCTGGGCACGCTCGGTGACGTCTGCGACGCTCATGCCAGGTTTGAACAGCCCGGAGCCCAGACCAAACCCCTTCACACCGGCGTCGAGAAATACCTTCATGTTGTCCGGCGAGATACCACCGACCGGCAGCAGAATCGTGCCCTTGGGCAAGACCGCCAGCCACGCCTTGACCACCGCCGGCGACATCTGCTCGGCAGGAAACAGCTTGAGCACATCGGCGCCTTCGGCCAGTGCCGCAAAGGCTTCGGTCGGCGTCGCGACGCCTGGCGACAGGAATAGCCCGGCCGCCTTGGCCGCACGCAGCACCTTGGCGTCGCTGTGCGGCATGACGATCACTTGCCCGCCGGCGTCCTTGACCTGAGTCACCTGCTCAGGGGTGAGCACGGTGCCAGCACCGATCAGGCAATCGGCAGGCAACTGCCGACGCAACAGGCGGATGCTGTCGAACGGTTGCGGGGAATTGAGCGGCACTTCGATGACCCTAAAACCCGCTTCGTACAGCGCATCGCCCATGGCAGGCGCTTCTTCGGGACGCAGGCCGCGCAGAATCGCGACCAGACCATTTTCTTTCAATGCTTGCTTGAGCATGTCAAACCTCTCGAATGTGTTGGGACGAGCGGCGCGCGATCAGGCCGGCCTGCACGGCGACCTGCCAGAGGCCGCGCTCGGTCGCCTGCTCGGCCAATGTCACCCCGGGAAAGCCACAAACGGCCAGCCCGCGTGCATAACGAGTGCACAGCGAATCGCTGCCGATGAGGATCACCGCAGGCAATTGTTCGTGGTTGTGCAGATGCAGCCTGGCGATGGCGCCCAGTTCATGGCCAATCAACAGGCCGGAAAGATAGTCAGGTTGCGCGCTGGCACTCAATTGCCCGGTCAGGCCGAGCGTTCGCGTGCTGAAAATAGTCGACAGTGGCCCGGCGGAGCCCGCGTCGGACAGGGCAATCGACAAGCCGCGGTCAAAGGCCTGCTCATCGAACGCCTCGGCAGGCTGCATGGTGCGCCCGAGAATGGTGTGGGCGCAGAGCGCGGCGTAAACCTCACCGGTCATGAAGGTATCGAAGTGAACGATGCGACCGCGCTCTACCTGCACCCATTTGGAGTGGCTGCCCGGCAGACCGATCAGCAGCGGCTGGCTGCCCTGCCCGTCTTCGAGCCCTGCCAGCACACCCAGCACCTGGGTTTCTTCGCCACGCATGACGTTGGGCAGGGTCGAGCGCTGCAGGACGCCGGGGATGATGTGCACCGTCACGCCGCGCACGCTGCGTACCGTCTGCAACGCTGCGCTCAGCTCGTTGACGCTGGCCGGCGTTTCCCGATAAGCCGCCTCGCGCCAGCCCTGCGCGCTGCCGACCATGCCGCAGGCAATCACCTGCAGATCCGGCTGGGCATCGAGCCAGTCGCCGCACGCCTGGTCGAAGGCCAGTTCGAAACCGTCACTGCAGAACTGCCCCGCGATCAGCCGCGGCGTGGTTGGCAACTGCATGATGCCCGCGCTCAACGCGCGCTGTTCCAGTACCTGGCCATGTTCGCCAAGTCGATAAGCACGAAGTGAGGTTGTCCCCCAATCGAGCGCGATCAATTGCGCCTGCATTGCGTCACCTGTTGTTTTTTTGGAAGTGAGTGCAGGACGACTATAAACCCGTTGTTACACTTATCTCAATATGTAAATTTCAATCCCATATATAGGGACAAAGGGCGATCAACCAAAAGTATCAGCCATTAAAAAACCCGCTTCCCTTTCAGGAAGCGGGTTGGCTGTGAAACCGAAGCCTCAACGCTCCAGCAGGATTCTCAGCATGCGACGCAGCGGCTCCGCAGCGCCCCACAACAGCTGGTCACCCACGGTGAAAGCGCCCAGGTACTGCGAACCCATGTTGAGTTTGCGCAGACGCCCTACCGGAATGCTCATGGTGCCGGTCACGGCGGTCGGGCTCAGCTCGTGCATGCTGGCTTCGCGGTTGTTCGGCACCAGCTTGACCCACGGGTTGTGCTGGCTGATCAAACCTTCGATGTCCGCAATCGGCACATCCTTGTTCAGCTTGATGGTCAGCGCCTGGCTATGGCAACGCATGGCGCCGATGCGCACGCAGATGCCGTCCACCGGGATCGGGCTCTTGAAGCGACCGAGGATCTTGTTGGTCTCGGCCTGGCCTTTCCACTCTTCGCGGCTCTGGCCGTTTGGCAGGGCCTTGTCGATCCACGGGATCAGGCTGCCCGCAAGCGGTACGCCGAAGTTCTCGGTAGGGAACGACTCGCTGCGCATGGCTTCAGCCACCTTGCGGTCGATGTCCAGAATGGCGCTGGCCGGGTTGGCCAGATCATCGGCCACCGAAGCATGCACCGCGCCCATCTGCCTGATCAGCTCACGCATGTTCTGCGCGCCGGCGCCGGAGGCCGCCTGATAGGTCATGACGTTCATCCACTCGACCAGACCGGCATCGAACAGGCCGCCCAGGCCCATCAGCATCAGGCTGACGGTGCAGTTGCCACCGATATAGTTCTTGGTGCCCGCATCCAGTTGCTGGTCGATGACCTTGCGGTTCACCGGGTCAAGCACGATGACCGCATCATCCTGCATGCGCAGGCTGGACGCCGCATCGATCCAGTAACCCTGCCAGCCCGCTTCGCGCAGCTTGGGGAACACCTCATTGGTATAGTCGCCACCCTGGCAGGTCAGCACCACGTCCAGGGTTTTCAGCTCGTCGATGCTGTAGGCATCTTTCAGGGGCGCAACATCCTTGCCCACCGAAGGCGCCTGGCCACCGACATTGGAAGTAGTGAAGAACACCGGCTCAATGAGATCGAAGTCCTGCTCTTCCCGCATCCGCTGCATGAGCACGGAACCGACCATGCCACGCCAACCGATCAGACCTACACGTTTCATCGCAACTACACCTTGAATAAAAGTGGGACCGCCGCTCTGCGCGTACACAGCAGGCGGCGGGCCAGAGAGATTACAGATTCCGCAGCGCGGCGACTACCGCATCGCCCATTTCCTGCGTACCGACTTTGACTTTGCCTTCCGACCAGATGTCGCCGGTGCGGATACCCTGATCCAGAACCAGGCTGACAGCCTTTTCGATGGCGTCGGCCGCATCGGTCAGATTGAAGCTGTAACGCAGCATCATCGACACCGAGAGAATGGTCGCCAACGGGTTGGCGATGCCTTTGCCGGCGATGTCCGGCGCCGAACCGTGACATGGCTCGTACATGCCCTTGTTGGCCGTGTCCAGCGAGGCCGACGGCAGCATGCCGATGGAACCGGTGAGCATCGACGCCTGATCGGAGAGAATGTCGCCGAACAGGTTGTCGGTCACGATTACATCGAACTGCTTGGGTGCACGCACCAGTTGCATGGCAGCGTTGTCGACGTACATGTGGCTCAGTTCGACTTCAGGGTAATCCCTGGCGACCTGCTCGACGATTTCGCGCCACAGCTGGCTGGACGCCAGCACGTTGGCCTTGTCCACCGAGCAGAGCTTCTTGCCACGCACCATGGCCATGTCGAAACCGACCTTGGCAATGCGGCGGATCTCGCTTTCGCTGTACGGCAGCGTGTCATAGGCCTGACGCTCGCCATTATCCAGCACCCGCGTGCCGCGTGGCGCGCCGAAATAGATGCCACCGGTCAGCTCGCGAACGATCAGGATGTCCAGACCCGCGACGATTTCCGGCTTCAGGCTCGACGCGTCGGCCAGTTGCGGATAAAGGATCGCCGGACGCAGGTTGCCGAACAGGCCCAGTTGCGAACGGATTTTCAGCAGACCGCGCTCAGGACGGATGTCGCGCTCGATGGTGTCCCATTTCGGGCCGCCGACGGCGCCGAGCAGCACGGCATCGGCCGCACGGGCACGCTCCAGGGTTTCATCGGCCAGCGGCACGCCGTGCTTGTCGATGGCCGCGCCGCCGATCACGTCGTGGGTCAATTCAAAGCCCAGTTGATACTTTTCGTTGGCCAGCTCCAGCACCTTGACCGCTTCGGTCATGATTTCCGGACCAATACCGTCGCCTGGGAGAATCAGAATCTGCTTGCTCATAACATCCTCGATTTTGTGCATCGGCGTCTTTGACAACGCCTGCTTGAAACGCTCAATACCACAGAAAATTTAGCGTCCGGCCAAAACACTTTTGCCAGCAAGGCGCAATTACACCTTACTGGCAAACATGCATCCGCTGTCGATCGATCAATCGATCAGTCGCGGAACAACCACGGCTGGCTGGCGCGGTGCCTGCTCTCGAAACCGGCGATGGCCTCGGCGTCCATCAGCGTCAGGCCGATGTCGTCCAGACCATTGAGCAGGCAATGCTTGCGGAACGCATCGATTTCAAAGCTCAGGACCTTGCCATCCGGACGGGTCACGGTCTGCGCCTGCAGATCGATACTCAACTGATAACCGGGCGAAGCTTCCACCTGCCTGAACAGTTGATCAACGTCTTCCTCGGACAGGATGATCGGCAACAAGCCGTTCTTGAAGCTGTTATTGAAGAAGATGTCCGCGTAGCTCGGCGCAATGATTGCGCAGAAACCGTACTCTTCCAGTGCCCAAGGCGCGTGTTCGCGGCTGGAACCGCAACCGAAGTTCTCCCGGGCCAACAGCACGCTGGCACCCTGATACCGCTCATGATTGAGCACGAAGTCAGGGTTCAGCGGGCGCTTGGAGTTGTCCTGATACGGCTGGCCGACATCCAGATAACGCCATTCATCGAACAGGTTCGGGCCAAAACCCGTGCGCTTGATCGACTTGAGAAACTGCTTGGGAATGATCTGGTCGGTGTCGACATTGGCACGATCCAGAGGAGCGACCAGGCCATGGTGCTGGGTAAAGGCTTTCATACGGGACTCCTCAGTGCTGGATCAGGTCGCGAACATCGATGAAACGGCCATTCACTGCAGCGGCAGCGGCCATCGCCGGACTCACCAGATGCGTCCGGCCACCGGCGCCCTGACGACCTTCGAAGTTACGGTTGGAGGTCGACGCGCAATGCTCGCCGGAACCCAGGCGGTCCGGGTTCATCGCCAGGCACATGGAGCAGCCCGGTTCACGCCATTCGAAGCCGGCTTCGATGAACACCTTGTCCAGCCCTTCCTTCTCGGCCTGCGCCTTGATCAGCCCCGAACCCGGCACCACGATGGCCTGCTTGATGGTTGAAGCCACCTTGCGGCCCTTGGCGACATCCGCAGCAGCACGCAAATCTTCGATGCGCGAGTTGGTGCAGGAACCGATGAATACCCGGTCCAGCTGGATATCGGTAATCGGCTGATTGGCTTTCAGGCCCATGTACTTGAGCGCACGTTCGATGGAGCCGCGCTTGACCAGATCCGGCTCTTGCGCAGGGTCCGGCACGTTCTGATCGACCGCGAGGACCATTTCCGGCGAGGTGCCCCAGCTGACCTGCGGCTTGATCTGTGCGGCATCCAGCCTGACCACGGTATCGAACACAGCGTCCGGGTCGGACACCAGGTCCTTCCAGGCTTCGACAGCGAGGTCCCACTCCGCGCCCTTGGGTGCGAACGGACGGCCTTTGACGTACTCGACGGTCTTCTCGTCGGTGGCCACCATGCCGACCCGGGCACCCGCTTCGATGGACATGTTGCAGATGGTCATGCGCCCTTCGATCGACAGGTCGCGAATCGCGCTGCCGGCGAACTCGATGGCGTAACCGTTACCGCCTGCGGTGCCGATCTTGCCGATCACCGCCAGTACGATGTCCTTGGCCGTCACGCCGAACGGCAATTGCCCCTCGACCGACACCAGCATGTTCTTCATTTTCTTGGCGACCAGGCACTGGGTGGCGAGCACGTGCTCGACCTCGGAAGTGCCGATACCGTGGGCCAGCGCACCGAACGCGCCGTGGGTAGAGGTGTGCGAGTCGCCGCAGACCACGCTCATGCCTGGCAGGGTTGCGCCCTGCTCCGGGCCGATTACATGGACGATGCCCTGGCGCGGGTCATTCATCTTGAATTCGGTGATGCCGTACTCGTCGCAGTTGTCGTCGAGGGTCTGCACCTGCAAGCGCGACACCTGATCCTCGATGGCACCGATGCCACCCTTGCGTTCGGCGGTGGTCGGCACGTTATGGTCAGGCGTGGCGATGATCGAGTCGATCCGCCACGGCTTGCGCTTCGCCAGCCGCAGACCTTCGAACGCCTGCGGCGAGGTCACTTCATGGATGATATGACGGTCAATGTAGATCAGCGCCGAACCGTCGTCGCGCTGTTTGACCAAATGCGAATCCCAGAGCTTGTCGTAGAGCGTTTTCCCGGCCATCGGACGTACTTCCTCATCAGCTTGTTTCTATGCCTTGGGCAATCGTGGCGATGACCCTTTGGCTTGTGCGGTCATCCTATGGAATATGCTTAAATAACTCAAATTCATAATTTTCATACTTTGGATAACCAACTGGAATCTGACCATGGACCTGGCCAACCTCAATGCCTTCATCGCCATTGCCGAGACCGGCAGTTTCTCCGGGGCAGGCGAACGCCTTTACCTGACCCAACCGGCCATCAGCAAGCGCATCGCCGGTCTGGAGCAGCAACTCAACGTGCGCCTGTTCGATCGCCTGGGCCGCGAAGTCAGTCTGACCGAGGCCGGACGCGCCCTGCTGCCACGCGCCTACCAGATTCTCAACGTGCTGGATGACACCCGCCGGGCACTGACCAACCTGACCGGGGAAGTCACCGGGCGGCTGACTCTGGCGACCAGCCATCACATCGGCCTGCACCGTTTGCCGCCGATATTACGGGCCTTTACCCGCACTTACCCGAAGGTTGCACTGGACATTCAGTTCCTGGATTCGGAAATCGCTTATGAAGAAATTCTTCACGGGCGCGCCGAGTTGGCAGTCATTACACTGGCGCCCGAGCCGCATGCACTGATCCGCGCCGTGCCCGTCTGGGACGATCCGCTGGATTTCGTCGCTGCACCCGAGCACCCGCTGGCCAACAGCGGCCCGATGAAGCTGGAGGATATTGTGCGCTATCCGGCGGTATTTCCCGGCGGTAACACGTTTACCCATCACATTGTCAGCGGCTTGTGCGAGGCCCAGGGCCTCAAGCCCAACATCGCCATGAGCACCAACTATATGGAGACCATCAAAATGATGGTTTCCATAGGCCTGGCCTGGAGCGTTCTGCCGCGCACCATGCTCGACGAGCAGGTGGCGCGCATTCCGCTGCCGGGCGTACAGCTCAATCGCCAGCTAGGCTACATCCTGCACACCGAACGCACGCTATCGAATGCGGCACGGGCATTCATGAAACTGCTCGATGCGCAGACACAGTGAATAGAGGCTGCAGGCCGCAGACAGATCGCTCTGGCGGCTCCATCGATCAAAGGCTCGGATACCATGCCCAACCCACCGGATAACGCCGCGCCGAAAACCACCGTACAGACGGCCTCTGCCAGGCTGTCGCTGAAAGACGCAGAGCGGGCCCTGCAGGAAACCCGTGATCGCCTGGAGCTGGCACTGGACCTGGCGCAAATGGGCACCTGGGATCTGGATATCGTCCGCAACCGGCTGCAGGCTTCGGCACGCGCGGCGCTGTTACACGGCATGCCGGCACGGACCTTCGATGAGTCTGGCGGGCAGTTCTTCGGCAGCCTGCCCGCCGAAGAACGCCGTCGCATGCGTGCAATCTACGCTGCGGCACTCGAAAACGGGCAGGACTGCCTGCAAGTCACCTACCGGTTTCAATTGAAGAACGGCACGTCACGCCTGCTTGAAAGCCGCGCGCGGATTTATCGGGATGAACAGGGCCAGCCCGTCAGGCTGTCCGGCACCCTGATGGACATTACCCAACAGTGCGCTCAGGTCGCCCTGGAGGCCAGCGAGGAAAAATTTGCCAAGGCGTTTCATTCAAGCCCCGACTCGATCACCATCACTGAAATCGACTCGGGCCGCTACGTCGAGGTCAACGATGGCTTCAGCCGCCTGACCGGTTTCAGCGCCCAGGAAGTGCTTGGCCGTACAGCGCATGAAGTCGGCATCTGGACCGACACCTTGCAGCGCGAACACATGCTTGAAGAACTGCGCCAGAAAGGCCGCGTGCATCACCGCGAAATGGACGGTCGGGACAAGCATGGCGCGCCGCTGGTGCTGGATATATCGGTCGAGTTCATCACCCTGAACAACACCGCTTGCCTGCTGATGAACGCCCGCGACATCGGCGCGCTTAAAAATGCCCAGGCGCAGATTCAGCACCTGGCTTATCACGACCCGCTGACCGGGCTGCCCAATCGCGCACTGCTGCTCGACCGCCTGAGCCAGCAGGTGTCGCTGCTTCAGCACCAGAACCTGCGCGGCGCCCTGCTGTTTCTCGATCTGGACCATTTCAAGCACATCAATGACTCGCTCGGCCATCCGGTGGGCGACAGCGTTCTGAGCATCATCGCCGCGCGCCTGGAAGCCAGCGTGCGCCAGGAAGACACCGTGGCGCGCTTGGGCGGCGACGAATTCGTGGTATTGATCTGCGGCCTGGAAGGCTCGCAGGGCGAGGTCACCCGACAAGTGCGGGAGCTGGCCGACAACCTGCGCAACCTGCTGGCCGAGCCGATGTTTCTCGACGGCCATCGCCTGCAGGTCACCCCGAGCATCGGCGTGGTGCTGATTCCGGATGATGGTCTGACCCCGGCCGATCTACTCAAGCGCGCCGATATTGCCCTGTATCGGGCCAAGGATTGCGGGCGCAACGCTTCACAGTTTTTCCATGTGTCCATGCAACAGGCCGTCAGCCAGCGTCTGCGCCTGGAAAATGACTTGCGCCTGGCCCTGACCCGCAACGAATTTCACCTGCACTTCCAGGCCCAGGTCGACTGTCGCAACGAATACATCACCGGGGCCGAGGCCCTGCTGCGCTGGCAACACCCCGAATACGGCTTGCTGGCGCCCGATCAGTTCGTGCAGATACTCGAAGAAAGCGGGATGATTCTGGAGGTCGGCAGCCATATTCTGAACGAAGCCTGCAAAACCGGCGGCCTGCTGCTAAGACAAGGGCTGATCCCGGAAAACAAATTCCTGATGGGTGTCAATATCAGCCCGCGACAGTTTCTCCAGCACGATTTCATCGAGCGCGTGGAGCGCAGCCTGACGCTGCACCAGTTGCCGGCGTCCATGCTCAAGCTGGAAATCACCGAAGGTATCGTCATCCAGAATCTGGACGACACCATTCTCAAGATGCTCAGCCTCAAGGCGCTGGGCGTCAGCTTTGCGATGGATGATTTCGGCACCGGCTATTCGTCCCTGACCTATCTCAAGCGCTTGCCGGTGGATACGCTGAAGATCGACCAGTCCTTCGTCCAGGATGCCACCAACGACCCCAACGACGCAGAAATCATCCGCGCCATCGTCGCCATGGCGCAGAGCCTCAACCTGAACGTGATCGCGGAAGGCGTGGAAACCTCGGAGCAGTTGGCATTTCTGGAAAAAGTCGGCTGCTACACCTATCAAGGCTATCTGTTCAGCGAACCGCTGCCAGGCCCGCAGTTCGAGTCCTTGTTGGAGCTCAAACGGCCTGCGCAGCAAACTGCACATCAGGACTGAAAAAAAGGAAGGCGCCCTGAGGCGCCTTCCCTGTTACGTGCCGCTGACTCAACATCACCTGACGGATCAGTTTTCCAGCGCTTTCTGGCTATTGAGCGGAATGCGTTTCGGTTTCGCTTCTTCCGGCACGTTGCGCACCAGGTCAATGTTCAGCAGGCCGTGAGACAGATCGGCCCCTTTGACCTCGATATTGTCCGCCAGCCTGAACGACAGCTTGAATTCACGCCGGGCAATACCCTGATGCAGATACGTCACGTTTTCGGCTTCTTGCTCGCGCTTGTTGCCGATCACGGTCAGCACACCTTTTTCAACCTGCAACTCGAGATCCTGCTCTTGCATGCCTGCTGCAGCGATCACGATTCGATAATGGTCATCGGTGTGCCGCTCGACGTTGTAGGGCGGATAGCCGCTGGTTGTCTCATTTCGCGCCGCCGACTCGAAGAGGTCGTTGAAGCGGTCGAATCCCACTGAGTTGCGAAACAGTGGAGCCAGAGAAAATGCAGTAGCCATAACAATTCTCCTGTTTATCAGCGAGTGGTTTAAGCGACCCGTTTTCGGCATCGCCTGATCACCAAAATAGGGACAGCCTTTCGCTTTTCAAGAGACTTTTTTCAGGATTTTTTTGACCGTTCGTCGGGATCAGCTTTTGGGTAAGCAACCGGGCGCGCAGCCCAGCAATACGCTGATGCGATCGCAGTCGGTCTCGCGGCGCAACCTATTGAACATCAGGGTCGCCTCGGGGTAGCTTTTGGTCAGCAGCACCAGCCACTGCTTGAGCCGACCCGGTGCCTGAATCAGCGTCATCTTCACCAGACAGTCCTGCCAGAAGACCCGCAGCATCGGCTGCAACGCGTCCCAAGTCATCGGCACCACCTCTTCGCCCTTCTGCGCCGCAGCAATCTGCCGGGCCAGATCAGGGCGCGCCACCAGCCCGCGACCGATCATGATGTCCCGCGCGCCGCAGATTTCGCGGCAACGGCGCCAGTCCTCAACGGTCCAGATTTCCCCGTTGGCAACTACCGGGACCTTGACCACTTCCTGAATGCGCGCGATCCACTCCCAGTGCGCCGGCGGCTTGTAGCCGTCGACCTTGGTGCGCGCATGCACGACGATTTGCTCGGCCCCGCCGTCAGCCAACGCTCTGGCGCAATCCAGCGCCAGGTCGGTGTTTTCGTAGCCCAAACGCATCTTGGCGGTGACCGGTATGTCTTTGGGCACAGCACGGCGCACCTGGCTGACAATGGTGTGCAGCAGTTCCGGCTCCTTGAGCAGAACTGCGCCACCACGGGAACGGTTGACGGTCTTGGCCGGGCAACCGAAGTTCAGGTCCAGCACCGGCGCGCCCAGCTCGCAGGCGAACGCGGCATTCTCGGCCAGACACACCGGATCGGAGCCCAACAGCTGGAGCCGTAAAGGCGTACCGGCGTCAGTCTTCGCGCCGTTATGAAACTCCGAAGCGTACTTGTAGAAGTAGTGCGCCGGCATCAAACGCTCGGACACCCGGATGAATTCGGTCACGCACCAGTCGATGCCGCCGACTTTCGTCAGCACATTACGCAGGATGTCGTCGACCAACCCCTCCATGGGCGCCAGAGCAATTTGCATGGGTCACACTCGAAAAAAAGTCCGCCAGTTTACTGCCCGACGTGCGGATTGGGAACGGCGCTGTCAGAGATGGCTGCGCCATAGCCCTCGATGAACTCGGCAGGCATCCGCTTGGGTCGCCCACTGGACAGTTCGATACAGACAAAGGTGGTTTGCGCGCGCAACAAGGTCAGGTTGTCGGCAGGACGCTTGAGCTGAAAGCAGCGGGTCATTTTCAGGCGGCGGTCCCAGTCGACGATCCAGGTCGCCAATTGCAGTTCGTCGTTCTCGTAGGCGCTGGCCAGGTAATCGATCTCATGCCTGACCACCGCCATGGCCCGATCAAGTTGCCGGTATTCGGTGAGGTCCAGCCCGAGAAACTGCGAATGACGCCAGGCACAGCGCTCCAGCCAGGACACATAGACAGCATTATTGGCATGCCCCAGCCCGTCGATGTCTTCGGCGGCGACATTCAGATCAATGACGAAAGGCGTTGCCCGATCCCAGACCATGCGTGCTCCTGCTTGAGTAGATGTGATTGGCGGGAGTGTAGCGGGTCATGGCGCGCGTTCACACGCGCTGGCATGAAAAGCGCCCCTCGGAACGCCTTTTGCTCTTCACGCTACAGCGCTCAGAGTCACACACAAGTCTGGATAAGCCCGGATAAAAGGCCTGAAACCGTACGTGCAGACTGGACACAGACCTGTGGGAGTGAGCTTGCTCACGAAGACGATGCATCCAACCCCTATTTCCTGGGAGCTATACCGGCCTCTTCGCGAGCAAGCTCGCTCCCACAAGACTTATGTATAACCATGAGGGCTGTAGCGCGAGGATGCAGTTCGCGGCGCACTGCGTTGCGAACGCATAGAGGACGCGGAGTGTCCCGAACGGCATGCCAACGCAGTATCGGCACGAGAGTCGGTTACAGTTGAGTGTGGCAATAGATAAAAACAGAAAGGAGGGGTTTTCAAACCCCTAAAAAACAAAAGGGCCATTCAATAATCGAATGACCCTTGGTCCCGCAGAGCGGGAAATCGTGGCGTCCCCTAGGGGACTCGAACCCCTGTTACCGCCGTGAAAGGGCGGTGTCCTAGGCCACTAGACGAAGGGGACGCAAAACCTTCAGTCAGGTTCATCGAACGATGAACCCTGGCAAAATTGGTGGAGCTTAGCGGGATCGAACCGCTGACCTCCTGCATGCCATGCAGGCGCTCTCCCAGCTGAGCTAAAGCCCCGGATTTACGCCTCTCGGCGGAGATCAACCTTCCGGCATCACTCGGTGAAACTGGCGTCCCCTAGGGGACTCGAACCCCTGTTACCGCCGTGAAAGGGCGGTGTCCTAGGCCACTAGACGAAGGGGACAAAACCTTCTCGTAAAGCAAACGGTCGCTGGATCCGCTTGTTTCACATCATTTCAGAGCAGTGTAGCAGCACTCTGAAACGCTAAATTTGGTGGAGCTTAGCGGGATCGAACCGCTGACCTCCTGCATGCCATGCAGGCGCTCTCCCAGCTGAGCTAAAGCCCCACATCAGTGGACGGGGCGCATATTAAGCGTGAGTGACAGGGCTGTCAAATTTATTTTCTACAATCTGCAAACTTTTTTGTCGGTAATACAACCACTTACCATTCAACCCCCGGAAAACCGGGGGCGACTCACAGGAACAGGTAACGCCTCAGGCGATAGAGCCCAGAAGCTTTTCCCATTCCTTGTTTTCTTTCTTGGAAACGCCACCGAGCAAATCGAGGGCCTGACGCAGCCGGAAGCGGGTCAGGTCCGGACCGAGGATTTCCATCGCATCGGTCACCGACACCGAATTGGCCTGGCCGGTGATCGCAGCGAACATCAGTGGCATGGCATCACGCAGCTTGAGTTCAAGATGCTCGACCACGGCCTGGATGCAGCCCATGATCCGCTCCTTCTCCCACTGACGCAGCGATTCCAGCTTCCACAGGATCAACTGCATCACCTGACGCACCTGCTCCGGGGACAGTTTCTTGTGCTCGAACAGCTTCACATCAGGCGTGACGCCACCTGCGAAGAAGAAGCCGGCCAGCGGTGCGACCTGACTGAAGGTCTCTACCCTGCCCTGCACATGCGGTGCAATCTTCATCATGTAGTCAGGATTCAGCGCCCAGGTCTTCAGACGCGAGGCGAACTCCTCGACCGGCAGATCACGCAGCCATTGGCCATTGAGCCAGGAAAGCTTCTCGATATCGAAGATCGGCCCGCCCAACGAAACACGCGACAGGTCGAAGTTGTCGACCATCTCCTGCAGGGAGAACTTCTCGCGCTCGTCAGGCATCGACCAGCCCATGCGCCCCAGGTAATTGAGCATCGCCTCGGGCATGAAGCCCATGCGCTCGTAGAAGGTGACTGAGGTGGGGTTCTTGCGCTTGGACAGCTTGCTCTTGTCGGGGTTACGCAGCAGCGGCATGTAGCACAACTGCGGCTTGTCCCAGCCGAAGTATTCGTACAGCAGGATCAGTTTCGGCGCCGATGGCAGCCATTCTTCACCGCGCAGTACGTGGGTGATGCCCATCAGGTGGTCATCGACCACGTTGGCGAGGAAGTAGGTCGGCAGGCCGTCGGTCTTCATCAGGACCTGCATGTCCATACGGTCCCACGGGATTTCGACTTCGCCACGCAGCATGTCAGGTACTACGCAGACACCTTCGGTCGGCACTTTCATGCGGATAACGTGTGGCTCGCCGGCATCCAGGCGGCGCTGAACCTCTTCCTTGGAGAGCAGCAAGGCACGACCGTCATAGCGCGGGGTTTCGCCCTTGGCCTGCTGTTCGGCGCGCATCTGGTCGAGTTCTTCGGCGGTGCAGAAGCACGGGAAGGCATGGCCCATGTCGACCAGTTGCTGCGCGTATTTCTGGTAGATGTCGCCGCGCTCGCTCTGCCGGTAGGGACCGTGAGGACCACCGACGTCGGGGCCTTCGCTCCAGTCGATGCCCAGCCAGCGCAGTGCGTCGAAGATCTGCTGTTCGGACTCGCGGGTAGAGCGCAGTTGATCGGTGTCTTCAATGCGCAGGATGAACTCGCCGCCATGCTGTTTGGCAAAGCAGTAGTTGAACAGCGCGATGTAGGCCGTGCCGACGTGGGGGTCGCCTGTGGGCGATGGCGCGATGCGGGTACGAACGGTGGTCATGGAAAATCCCGAATGAGGTCGATCAAGCGCGGAATGTTAACAGGCCGGGGGCATGGGGCTCCAGCACGGGCAATGTGATTGCGTTCGCGCTCCGCGCTCAGCGCTGCTCACAGGGCCCGATGGGTGCTGAAAAAAGGCTTCAAGCCACGATAGTTCTCGTTCCGCACGCTCCGCGTGGGAATGCAGTTCGTGACGCTCTGCGTCACAAAGCGGTTCTGCGATGTCAGGTGGATTGAGGTTGGGCTCAGGTCACCTTTTCGCCCCTCGGCGACCTACTTTGATGGGGCCAAAGTAGG
>NZ_JARVSW010000003.1:0-54404 GCF_030208985.1 Pseudomonas sp. MEJ108 | reverse complement strand
CTTGACGACGCAGAGCGTCATGAACGGCATTCCCACGCTGGAGCGTGCGGAACGAAACCCTTGTAACTATCGTGCCGATGCTCTGCGTCAGCATGCAGTTCTGGACGCTCCGCGTCCTCTTGACGACGCAGAGCGTCATGAACGGCATTCCCACGCTGGAGCGTGCGGAACGAGACTCTTGTAACTATCGTGCCGATGCTCTGCGTCGGCATGCAGTTCTGGACGCTCTGCGTCCTCGTGGTCATGCAGAGTGTCATGAATACATTCCGGCGCTTCCCCCTTACATCCCGGACAGCTTAGTGGCAACGTATAGCCAGTCACCCCTGAATTGATCGTTGAGCAAGCACGTGCCCACACGCCCTACCTTTGTGTCCCATGCCAATCCATTCGTCCCGGCCGTCGGCATGGGCAATCCGCATTTGCAGACGCTTTGGGGGCCGCTGCTGCGCAAGCCGACGTTGCTGGCGCGCACGCGCGAGCGGTTGTGGTTGCAGGACGGGGACTTTCTGGACATGGACTGGCATGGTCCTGATCAGCCCGATAAACCCTTGGTGCTGGTACTGCACGGCCTGACTGGGTCGTCCAACTCGCCCTATGTCGCCGGTCTGCAAAAAGCCATGGCGGCGCAGGGCTGGCCGAGTGTGGCGTTGAACTGGCGCGGTTGCTCGGGAGAGCCCAACCTGCTGTCGCGCAGTTATCACTCCGGGGCGAGCGAGGATCTGGCCGAGGTGATCGCCCATTTGCGTTCGCTGCGGCCATTGGCTCCGATTTATGCGGTGGGGTATTCGCTGGGCGGCAATGTGTTGCTCAAGTACCTGGGTGAATCCGGCGCCAACAGTGATTTGCGGGGGGCCGTGGCGGTGTCCGTGCCGTTTCGTCTGGACGAATGCGCCAACCGTATCGGCCAAGGCTTCTCGCGGGTTTATCAGCGGCACTTCATGCGCGAAATGCTGGCTTATATCCGTGACAAGCAGCATCGGTTCCAGCATGAAGGCATCAGCGAGGGGCTGGCCGAACTCGCCGCGCTGGGTTCACTGGAGAACATGCGCACCTTCTGGGACTTCGATGGCCGGGTGACTGCACCACTGCACGGCTTTACCGATGCCACGGATTATTACCGCAGGGCGTCCAGCCGCTACTACCTGGGCCAGATTCAGACGCCGACGCTGATCATCCAGTCCAGCGACGACCCGTTCGTGTTCCCTCACAGCCTGCCCGAACCCAGCGAACTGTCGTCCTGCACCGAATTCGAACTGCACACCAAAGGCGGGCATGTCGGCTTCGTCGAAGGCTCGCTTCGCACTCCGCGTTACTACCTCGAACGTCGCATCCCGCTGTGGTTATGCGCCGCTCAGGAGCGCGAAGGCTCGCCCACGATTTGATAACGAATCAGGCGCCCGTGGCGATTTCACGCTCAGGATCGGTGATCCACTCGCTCCACGACCCCGCATACAGCGTAGCCAGCGGATAGCCAGCCAGACACAGGGCGAACAGGTTGTGGCAGGCGGTGACACCTGAACCGCAATAGGACACCAGACTCTCCGGCGGGCGATCCTGCAGCTTTTCGGCGAAACGCTGCCCGAGCTGCCCGGGCGGCAAAAAGCGTCCGTCCGCGCCGAGGTTGTCGGTACAGGCGGCACACTGCGCACCGGGAATATGCCCGGCCACCGGATCCATAGGCTCTACGTCGCCTCGAAAGCGGGCTTCGGCGCGCGCGTCGATCAGGGTCATTTCCGGGCGCCCCAGACGACCCTGCAAGCGACTGCCGCTGAGCACCATGGACATGTCCGGCTCACCGCTGAAATGACCGGGTTCACGATTCGGCGCATCAAGGCTCAACGGCAGCCCCGCCGCGTGCCAGGCCTTCAGCCCGCCATCGAGCAGGTAGACGCCTTCACGCTTGCCCATCCACGCCAGTAACCACCAGGCCCGTGCGGCATACATTCCCGGCCCATCGTCATACAGCACCACATCGCTGTCGGCGTTGATGCCCCATGCCTGAAAGCATTGCAGCAAAGCGGCGGGATCGGGCAGTGGATGACGTCCGGTCTTGCCCTTGATCACAGTCCCGCTGAGGTCGCGCTTCAGATCGGCAAAAGACGCGCCTTCGATATGCCCCTGGGCGTAACTGCGTTGACCGTAGTCGGAATCTTCGAGCGCGTAACGGCAATCGAGAATCACCAGGCCTGGAGTTTTCTGGCGTTCAGCCAGTTGCTCAGGGTTGATCAGTTGCGCAATGGACATGACACTCTCCCGTGGCAGAGAACTGACAAGCAGGCTGCTCGTCGGTCCCGGAATTCACATCAGAACCTCGGGCAGCGACGCGTGAAACGTTTCGCACAGTGCATCGAACGCTTCGCGAGCCTGAGGCGCGACAAAAACAGATTCGAGCATAAGTACCTGATAGACGCCACGTCGAATAGCCGACTGGTTGATCTGCGTGGAGTTTTCCCGGTTGGTGCACAGAAAACGCACCCACGACGTGAGGACGATCCAGGTGTTGAGACTGGTCCACTCGATCTGCGACTCATCCATCTTCAGGATGCCTGCCTTGATGAATCCCCGATAGATGGTCATCGCCTGCATCAGACAGCGGTATGAGAAACGCCGATAGCGCCGCGCCAGCTCCTCATCGGACGTCAGCAGGTGCTCAAGGTCACGGTGCAGAAAACGGTAGCGCCACATGGCGTCGATGATCGCCAGGAAGTAATCGCGCTTGTCCTCGATGGTCGGCGCACGATCGGCTGGCAAGGTCAGGAAACTGCCGATCAGCACCTCGTACTCGGAGAACAGTTCGGCGATGATCGCCTGCTTGTTGGCGAAGTGGTAATAGAGATTGCCGGGCGAGATTTCCATATGCGCAGCGATGTGATTGGTGGTCACACTACGCTCACCCTGCTGATTGAACAGTTCCAGACTGGTTTGCACGATTCGTTCACGGGTTTTGGTACGCGGTGCCATGCTGGGCCAGACCACTCTATGCTGATCAGATGATGGCAATCTTAGCGCAGGCTGATGCTGCAATGGTGGCAGAATCGTCGCGGTGAGAGTGTTATGTCGACGCAGGCACACGGACCTGGGCCGACACCCGGACGGACCGAAAATCCGCATGACACCTCGCTCATCAACCAGCGTCATCCTTACAAACTTTTTCATACGCCGACCAGGCGCTGTGACTGCGCCAAATAGCCCCAAAATCAGGGATTTCAGTAGAAACATGGCCGATAATCGGCGCAATACGACGTTTGATACCCGCCGCACAGCTTGGCCCATCGGGAAGGCTGCGATACCATCCGAGTCCCACAACGGACTCCGACCAGGACGACGCGATGAACCGAGTGTTGTACCCAGGCACCTTCGACCCGATTACCAAGGGCCATGGAGATCTGGTCGAGCGCGCCTCGCGCCTGTTCGACCAAGTGGTCATTGCGGTTGCCGCCAGCCCGAAGAAAAACCCGCTGTTCCCTCTGGAGCAACGCGTCGAGCTGGCCCGCGAAGTCACCAAGCACTTGCCCAATGTGGAAGTGGTCGGTTTTTCGACCCTGCTGGCGCATTTTGCCAAGGAACAGAATGCCAATGTCTTTCTGCGCGGACTTCGTGCCGTCTCGGACTTCGAATACGAGTTTCAGTTGGCCAACATGAATCGTCAGCTGGCACCGGACGTCGAAAGCCTGTTCCTCACGCCGTCGGAGCGCTACTCGTTCATTTCCTCGACGTTAGTGCGTGAAATCGCCGCGTTGGGCGGTGATATCACCAAGTTCGTTCACCCTGCAGTTGCCCAGGCGCTGACCGAACGCTTCAAGCGCTAGACGCGCTGCATGTGAAGGTGCATCCCGAAGCCTAATGCGGCACAATTCGCCGCATTGGTTTTAATGTGCCCCGGCGTCGGCCGCGGCAGGAGCAATTCATGTCCCTTATCATCACTGACGATTGCATCAACTGCGACGTCTGCGAACCCGAGTGCCCAAACGAGGCGATTTCACAAGGCGAGGAGATCTACGTGATCAACCCGAACCTGTGTACCGAATGCGTCGGTCACTACGACGAGCCTCAATGTCAGCAGGTTTGCCCGGTCGACTGCATCCCCCTGGATGAGAATCACGTCGAGAGCAAAGAGCAGTTGATGGACAAATACCGGATCATCACCAGCAAGGCCTGATAACGGTCTTTACTGCTGCTTGCCGTACCCGTCGCCCGTGCAACCCAGACAACGCACGAAGGCTGCCTTGCCCGGATCCACCACCAGCGCCTTGCCTGTTGCCCCGAGGTTGCCGCCTGCCGCCGCAAAAGGCGCAGCGATCACGAACAGTCCCGTGCCGATGACGGTGGCCGCGATCAGCAAAGGGCGGGCAATCAGCAAGTCACCGATCATGGCAAACGCCGGCGGGTTCTGGATGGTGTAGACCGGATCGCCGCTGCCTGTGGTGACATCGGCGGCAACCGCCGGCAGCGCCTGCAGGCCGATGAACAATGCCAGCGTGGCAGCGAGAATACGAAACGGGCTCATGGCTTGATCCTTCAGGCGTAGCAAATAGTTAAGGTGCCATCACTATAAACAGGGCTGTGGGTTAAGCAAATGGCCCAGAGCCCCTGTCATGCGTATTTCAGCGCTGGCATTTCGGGCAATACACGCTGGCGCGCTGGCCGAGTTTGACCTCACGCAGCGTCGTACCGCACACCTTGCATGGCTGGCCGCCACGCCCATACGCAAACAATTCCTGCTGGAAATACCCTGGCTTGCCGTCACCGCCGATGAAGTCACGCAGGGTGGTGCCGCCACGCTCTATGGCGTAGGCCAGAATACGTTTGATCTCGATGGCCAGCTTCAGGTAACGCGCCCGGGACACACTCCCCGCTTCGCGGCGCGGGTCGATGCCGGCGGCGAACAGCGCTTCGGTCGCATAGATATTGCCCACCCCGACCACAACGGCGTTGTCCATGACGAACGGCTTGACCGCGATCGACTTGCCACGCGAACGCTCGTAAAGACGCTCGCCATCGAACAGATCGGTCAGCGGCTCCGGCCCCAGGCGGATCAACAGTTCGTGGTTATGCGGATCAAGACTCCAGAGCATCGCGCCGAAGCGACGCGGGTCGGTATAACGCAAGGCCAGCCCGGACTCCAGTTCGATATCGACATGCTCATGTTTGAGCGCCGGAAGCCCGGCCTCGACCAGACGCAGATTCCCGGACATGCCCAAGTGGCTGATCAGGGTGCCCACCTCGGCCTGGATCAGCAGGTACTTGGCGCGCCTGTCCACCTGCACGATGCGCTGGCCGGACAGGCGCACGTCCAGGTCTTCGGGAATGGGCCAGCGCAAGCGGCTGTCGCGCACGATCACGCGGCTGACGCGCTGACCTTCGAGATGCGGCGCAATGCCACGACGGGTGGTTTCGACTTCAGGTAATTCAGGCATGGACAACTCGGTCGTGCAGAAAGGACAGGCCGGGGCGGCGCCGGATCAGCGCGCGCCCAGCTCGCGAATGCTTTCCCTCAGGTATTCAAAGTCATATTCGGACAAACCCACGTAGTCCAGCACCAGCGCACCGATGGATTCCCACTCGTGGTCCTCGTCCTGGTTGCCCAATACCCGATAGGACTGGCAGATATGCTCGGCCATTTTAAGGGGCGCTAGGAGGTTCTTGAGCGTGGCATTACGACTGGTATCGTCCTGAAAGATCGCCAATGCGTTGTGATGGTTGGCAATCGCGTCGGTAATGTGCGCAGGCAGACGCCAGGATTTGGCCGTGTAATAGCCAACCACCGAATGGTTGGTGTCGAAGGCGCTGTTTTCAGTATCGACGATGCGGCAATCGGGCCCCGCGTTGGCGTAGGCCTCTTCCAGCACTGGCATGTAGTTGGGGAAACGCTTGAGCATCAACGGAATGCCGCAGTCGTGAAACAGGCCCAGAGCATAGGACTCGTCTGCCGTCTGCGAGCCGATGCGCTTGGCCAGGGTCAGACTGGTCATGGCGACATCCTGCGCCGTATCCCAGAAGCGGTTGAGCGCGACGATGGTTTCATCGGTCATCTCGCCCCTGATCGACTGCGCGTTGATCAGGTTGATCACCGTCCGACTGCCCAGCAGGTTTACCGCCTTGTCGATGGAGGCAATCTTGTTGGACAGGCCGTAGTGGGCGGAGTTGACGATCTTCAACAGCGCCCCGGACAACCCGGGATCCTGCGCGATCAATCGCGCAATCGCCCCCAGGTCCGGGTCGGGCATGTATTGCTCCATCTGCAGGTCCACCATGATTTGCGGCTGCGGGGGCACACTGATGCCCTGCAACGCTTGCTGGATCTGTTCTGGGCTTAGCTCTTCGGACATAGGAATTTACTCACGGTGATGACTGGATTCTGACCCCTTGCGGAGAAACGGTCCATCATCCGAGACGAAGATATTCTCGGAACTTTGCCTGGTACGAAGCTTCGGACTCTGTGTTAACGGCGTGAACGGCGGCTGCAAAACGGCCTGCCAGACGCTACTTTTAAGCCCGACACTGGAGGATCCCATGTCTAAAGCATTGACTGGCAAACGCATAGCAATTCTTGTAACCGACGGTTTCGAACAGGTTGAACTGACCGGTCCGAAAGAAGCGCTGGAGCAAGCAGGCGCCACCGTGGAAATCCTTTCCGCTGAAGAGGGCAAGGTCAAAGGCTGGAATCACGACAAACCGGCCGATGACTTCAAGATTGATGGCACCTTCAAGGCTGCCAATGCCAGTGACTACCACGGTGTGGTGCTGCCGGGCGGAGTACAGAACTCCGACACCATCCGCATAGACAGCGACGCGCAGAAGATCGTCAAAGACATCGAGGCCGCGGGCAAGCCGGTGGCGGTTATCTGCCATGGCAGCTGGCTGTTGATCTCGGCCGGCCTGGTAAAAGGTAAAACCCTGACCAGCTTCAAGACGCTGAAAGATGACCTGGTCAACGCTGGCGCGAAATGGGTCGATCAGGAAGTCGTCACCGACGGCAAACTGATCAGCAGCCGTCAACCCGACGACATCCCCGCGTTCAACAGCAAACTGATCGAAGCACTGTCTGCCTGACAGATTCCGTCAGTTAATTGCAGTCATCCCGGCCCAGCGCCGGGATGACGCGCTATAATCCCGCTCTTTTTTCAGGAGCGACGTCATGTCCCTGCCTAGCTTGCGCCTCAAAGCCAACGCCGACCGCCGCCTGCGCGCCGGTCATCTGTGGGTCTACAGCAACGAGATCGATGTAGCCGCCACCCCACTGCATGGTTTTGCAGCCGGTGACCAGGCCATCCTCGAAGCTGCGGGCGGCAAGCCGCTGGGCATCGTCGCCATGAGCCCCAACAACCTGATCTGCGCACGCCTGCTGTCGCGCGACATCAAGCTGCCGCTCGACAAGTCTCTGCTGGTCCATCGCCTCAACGTTGCGCTGTCGCTGCGTGAGCGCCTGTTCGACAAGCCCTTCTACCGCCTGGTCTACGGTGACTCCGACCTGCTGCCGGGCCTGGTGGTCGATCGTTTCGGTGACATTCTGGTCGTTCAGCTGGCCTCGGCCACCATGGAAAACCACAAGGAAGACATCATTGCGGCGCTGGTTCAGGTCATCAAGCCAAGCGGCATCCTGTTCAAGAACGATTCGGCGGCTCGCGACGCGGAAGGCCTGAATCGTTACGTCGAGACTGTTTTCGGTCTGGTACCGGAATGGGTCGCGCTGGAAGAGAACGGTGTGAAGTTCGAAGCACCGGTCATGGCCGGGCAAAAAACCGGCTGGTTCTATGACCACCGCATGAACCGCGCGCGCATCGCTCCTTACGTCAAAGGCAAGCGTGTGCTGGATCTGTACAGCTATATCGGTGGCTGGGGCATTCAGGCAGCGGCGTTCGGTGCCAGCGATGTCACCTGCGTCGACGCGTCGTCCTTCGCCCTCGATGGCGTGGAGCGCAACGCAGCCCTGAACGGCTTTGCAGAAAAAATGACCTGCATCGAAGGCGATGTCTTCGAAGCGCTCAAGGAACTGAAAGCCGCTGAAGAGCGTTTCGACGTGATCGTCGCTGATCCGCCTGCGTTCATCAAACGCAAGAAAGACATGAAAAACGGTGAAGGCGCCTACCGCCGCCTGAACGAGCAAGCCATGCGCCTGCTCAGCAAGGACGGCATTCTGGTCAGCGCGTCGTGCTCGATGCACCTGCCGGAAGACGACCTGCAAAACATCCTCCTGACCAGCGCCCGCCATCTGGACCGTAACATCCAGCTGCTGGAACGCGGCGGCCAGGGCCCGGACCATCCGGTACACCCGGCGATCGCCGAAACGCGCTACATCAAAAGCATCACCTGCCGGTTGCTGCCCAACAGCTGATACCGAAGCGCCCCGACCTCTTCGCTCCTGCAAGAGCTCGCTGTTCCTGACTATGACTATCGTGCCAATGCTCTGCGTTGGCACGATAGTCAAGACCGCAGCCACTGCCGCAAAAGTGCTTTTCTCCCACGGTGGCGCTGACGACGCAGAGTGCGACGTTAGTGACGGCTGAGTCCTGGCGCTGATCCGGGGGTAGCCTGGCAGGACGCCAGGCTAGCCGCACCGGGCCATGGAGGGCCCGTTGCGGCGACCCCCGGATCAGTGACAGGGCGAAGGAACCCGACGAAGTCGGGCCGGAAACCGGAGCGAGGACTTTGCTCACTTTGGTCCCTCAAAGTGAGTCGCCGAGAGGCGAAAAGGTGACCTGAGCCGCCCCCCCCCCATCCACCTGACATCGCAGAACCCCTGTGTGACGCAGAGCGTCACGAACTGCATTCCCACGCGGAGCGTGAGGAACGAGAAGTGTGTGAGGACGCACTGCACACTCCCGATCAACCCCTGCCCAACACCATCCGCAACCCCAGCAACAGCAGAAAGTGCAGCGGGTAGATCGCGTAGGCCCAGCGCCGCATGGGAATCACTGCGAACCCGGGCTTCGCCCGCAGCAGCGCGATGCCCAGCACAGGCGCCAACACGCAGGCGACTATCGAACCGATGGAAATCGGATCGCCCCAGCTCGCACCGGCAAACATCTGCGACCACGCATTACCCGCCAGACAAAAGACCGCCGGGAACACCGCATACCAGAGCCGCTTTTCCAGCACCAGCACAAAGACCAGCGGCAGCAGCACACCGGCAAAGCCAAACATCAGGTATTTCTGGAAGATCGCCGTCAGCAGCAGTGCGACAAGGGCCATCACTCGCGTCGTCGGATTGCGATGCTGCCAGCCCTGAGCAATCACCAGCCCCAGCAGCAGGGTCGGCATCACATTCAGCACCGTCGCGTCAGCCATGAACAGCCGATACGGAATCTCCGCCAGCCCGGCAAATGCCAGCAGCCAGCCCAGATAACGCCATTGCACCCGCGGGGCCACAATCGCTGCGCTGCGCCGGGAAAGATTCACGGCGATGGCCAGACAGAACCAGGGAAAGGCAAAACGCCCCGGCACGTAAAGAAAATCGACTGACCAGCCCACATAGCGAAGGTGGTCAAGCACCATACTCAACATCGCCAGCCACTTGAGCAGGTCCAGCGCCTTGTTGCGTCCGGGCAGAAAAGGCGGGTTGGAAAGATCCATAGTGCTCCTGAACGGGGAATTGCGTCATGCAGTCAACACATGACCGAACCTTATATTGTCGCTACAGTGCGCACCATAATCGCCCATAAGGAATCGGCCATGACAGACCAAAGCCAACAGTTCGCCAGCGACAACTACTCCGGCATCTGCCCTGAAGCCTGGGCAGCCATGGAGCAGGCGAACAAGGGCCATCAACGCGCTTATGGTGACGATCAATGGACTGCCCGCGCTTCGGATGATTTCCGCCGACTGTTCGAAACCGACTGCGAAGTATTCTTCGCCTTCAACGGTACGGCGGCCAACTCGCTGGCATTGTCATCGCTGTGCCAGAGTTACCACAGTGTCATCTGTTCGGAAACGGCTCACGTCGAAACCGATGAATGCGGTGCGCCGGAGTTTTTCTCCAACGGTTCCAAACTGCTGACAGCCCGCAGCGCGGGCGGCAAGCTGACTCCGGAATCGATTCGTGAAGTGGCGCTCAAGCGTCAGGACATTCATTACCCCAAGCCGCGCGTCGTGACCCTGACCCAGGCCACCGAGGTGGGCGGCGTCTATCAGCCGGAAGAACTCAAGGCGATCAGCGCGACCTGCAAGGAACTGGGCCTGCATCTGCACATGGACGGTGCCCGCTTCTCCAATGCATGCGCCTTTCTGAAGGCTTCCCCGGCTGAACTGACCTGGAAGTCCGGCGTTGACGTGTTGTGCTTCGGCGGCACCAAAAACGGTATGGCGGTGGGCGAAGCGATTCTGTTTTTCGACCATGATTTGGCTGAAGACTTCGACTATCGCTGCAAGCAGGCCGGGCAACTGGCGTCGAAGATGCGCTTCCTGTCTGCACCGTGGGTCGGCCTGCTGGAAAACGACGCCTGGCTCAAACACGCCCGTCACGCCAACCGCTGTGCACAACTGCTCGCCGAACTGGTCAAGGACATTCCTGGCGTGGAGCTGATGTTCCCGGTGCAGGCCAATGGCGTGTTCCTGCAGCTGTCGGAGCCGGCCATTGCTGCATTGACCGCCCGCGGCTGGCGCTTCTACACCTTCATCGGCAACGGCGGCGCCCGTTTCATGTGCTCGTGGGACACCGAAGAAGACCGCGTGCGTGAACTGGCCGCCGATATCAGGCTGGTGATGCAGGGCTGAAGCGTCTAAATCAAGCTTGCAGGTGCAGCCTGACGAGCGACGGGTTAATCTCCTTCTTGACGGCAAACGGCCCACAAGGCCGTCCGGACTTTACCGACCGCCCTCAAGAAGGAGCTTGTCTGCATGTTCGATTTCTCCGCCCGGCTCAAGCAGCATTTCGCTGCCCTGCAGAGTCAAGCGCAATTCTTTTCCGTACGTTACGTGCACCGCACCGGCCAGCGCCTGTGCGTGCGCAAGAATGTGGCCGAGCCGCCGTCACTGATCAGCGACGAGGGCGCCATGCTGACCGTGCGCCTGAACGGCGTTGAAGCCTACGCCGCCACCAACGACATCTCCCTGAAGGGTTTGCAGGCGGCCTTGCAGCAGGCCGAAACGCTGGCCCGCCGTCTGGCACCGCATGCGCTGCTGGACCTGAGCGATCAAGCTGTCTCGAGCGCCAAGGCTGACTACCTGTCGCCAAACATGGATCGAGCCTTCCCGCCGCTAAGCGACTGCATTGGCCTGTTGATGGCAGAGTCCAGCGCGGTCCCGGCAGACGAACGCCTGGTCAACTGGCAGGCCATACTGGACCTGGAAACCGTCGAGCAAATCTACCTCAACAGCGCGGGCGCAGAATTGCGTCAGGCACAGCGCTTCGTGTTTCCCGGCATGAGCGTGACGGCCTACGACGGTCGCGACAGCCAGACGCGCACCCTGGGCGGGCATAACTTCGGCCAGCAAGGTGGCATCGAAGTGCTGAGCAGTTGCGGCCTGATCGGGTCTGCCGCCACTGTTGCCGACGAGGCCTTGCAGCTGATCCTCGCCCCCAACACACCATCAGGCCCACGCGACCTGCTGCTGATGCCCGATCAGATGGTCCTGCAGATTCACGAGTCCATCGGCCATCCCCTAGAGCTGGACCGGATTCTCGGTGACGAGCGCAATTACGCAGGCACCAGTTTCGTCAAAACGACTGACTTCGGCACCCTGCAATACGGCTCCAGCCTGCTGAATGTAACCTTCGACCCGGAGATTCCCGAGCAACTGGCCAGCTACGCGCACGACGACGACGGCACGTCAGCCAGCAAGCAGTTCCTGATTCGTGACGGCCTGCTGCAGCGCCCGCTCGGTGGTGCCCTGTCGCAATACCGCAGCGGTCTGGCAGGCGTCGCCAACAGCCGCGCCTCCAGCTGGAACCGTGCACCCATCGATCGCATGGCCAACCTGAACATCGAACCGGGTGACCAGTCGCTGGACAGTCTGATCGGCAACATCGAGCACGGCATTCTGATGTCGAGCAATCGCTCCTGGTCCATCGATGACGCACGCAACAAATTCCAGTTCGGCTGCGAATGGGGCCAACTGATCGAGAACGGCGAGCTCAAGGGCGTGGTGAAGAACCCTAACTACCGTGCGATCTCCGCGCAATTCTGGAAAAACCTCAGCGCCGTAGGTGATGCCAGCACGTTCAAAGTGCTGGGCACGCCGAACTGCGGCAAGGGCGAACCCAACCAGGTGATCCGTGTAGGTCATGCCTCTCCGGCGTGTGTGTTTGCCAATGTCGATGTGTTTGGAGGAGATGCCTGATGTCGCACCAACAGCAGTTCGAGGCGCTGGTCGCCGTGCTCAAGGCTGCCATCAGCCCGACGGAACACTTCACTCTGGCCTACGACGCCGAGGCGTCTGACTTCATCCGGTTCAACCACGGCCAGGTTCGACAGGCCGGGAGCGTCCAGCAGGTCATCGCCACGTTCAAACTGATCGATGACGGCCGGCATGCCAATCTGGAACTGACCTTGTCCGGCGACGCCGAGACCGACCAGCAGCGCCTTGTCGACGCCCTGCAAAAATTGCGCGAAACACTGCCGTCGCTGGCCAGGGATCCCTATCTGTTGCCGAACACGACTGCCTGGCAAAGCAGCAACGTTCAAGACTTGCCGCTGCCGGACAGCGCCCGGGTTGTCGAGCAGATCAGCGAACTGGCAGGCGATCTGGACCTGGTAGGCTTTTATGCCGCAGGCCCGCTTTACCGCGGCTTCGCCAGTTCCTGGGGCGCGCTGGGCTGGCATCAGGCCAACAGCTTCAATTTCGACTGGAGCCTGTTTCACGAAAACGGCCAGGCCGTGAAAGCCAACTACGCCGGTCACCACTGGAGCGACGAAGCGTTCGCGCAGCGTTTTCAACAGGCCCGCGAACAGCTGGAGTTTCTCGGCCGCCCGCTGCATGCGCTCAAGCCCGGACAATACCGCGCGTACCTGGCGCCAGCGGCTCTGGACGAAGTCATCGGCATGCTCACCTGGGGCGGATTTTCCGCGCAGTCACTGGCCAGTAAACGCAGCCCGTTGCAAAGGCTGTATGACGGCGAGACGCCTTTCAGCCCGTTGGTCAACTTCGACGAAAAAGTCAGCGGTTCACTCTCGCCGGCGTTTTCACGCGAAGGGTACCCGCGCAAGGACCTGAAACTGATCGTCGACGGGCAAGCCCGCGACCGACTGGTGGATTCGAGCAGCGCTGCCGAATACGACCTGCCTGCCAACGGCGCGGATTATGGCGAAGGCCCAAGCGCGTTGAGCATTGCCGGCGGTTCACTGGAGCTGGATCAGATCCTCGCCAGGCTCGGCACCGGGCTTTACATCAGTAACCTCTGGTATCTGAACTTCTCCGACCGCGCCGCTGCGCGCCTCACCGGAATGACACGTTTCGCAACGTTCTGGGTCGAAGAGGGCAAGATCGTCGCGCCGGTGAGCACCATGCGTTTCGATGACAGCGCCTACAGCCTGCTGGGCAGCGCACTGGAGGACCTGACCAAAGAGAGGGAACTGATTCTCCAATCGAGTACCTACAGTCAGCGCCAGACCGGTTCAATCCAGTTGCCTGGCGCATTGATCAGCCGACTCACCCTCACGCTATAGCAGGAGCCTATGCAGAACTCAGCAGCGCCGATCATGGACGAAAAGACCCTGCGCTGGATGCCCTGGGTCATCGCCATCGCATTCTTCATGCAAAGCCTGGACGGCACGATTCTCAACACCGCCTTGCCGTCCATGGCCCGCTCCCTGGCAGAAGACCCGTTGCGCATGCAGTCGGTGGTCATCGCCTACATGCTGACCATTGCGCTGCTGATCCCGGCTTCGGGCTGGATCGCCGACCGGTTCGGGATCAAGCGCATCTTCTTCAGCGCCATCCTGCTGTTCAGCTTCGGATCATTGCTGTGCGCGCTGTCCTGGTCACTGAACGTGCTGGTGGCCGCTCGGGTGATTCAGGGGCTTGGGGGCGCGCTGATGCTGCCCATCGGGCGCCTGATCGTATTGCGCGCCTATCCGCGCTCGGAGCTGGTGCGAATCATGGGTTTTATCACCGTGCCGGGCCTTTTGGGCCCATTGCTCGGCCCGACGCTTGGCGGCTGGATGGTGGAGTACCTGAGCTGGCACTGGATTTTCCTGATCAACATTCCGGTCGGCATCCTCGGTTGCTATGCCGTCAAACACTTCATTCCTGATCTTCCGGGAGGCGGTCGAACCCGGTTTGACGGCGTTGGCTTCATCCTGTTTGGCGCGGCGATGATACTGATCACCATTGCCCTGGAGGGCCTGGGCGAGCTGCACCTGCCACACATGCGCGTGGTACTGCTGCTGTTTGCCGGAATGGGCTGTCTGGCAGCGTATTGGCTGCGTGCCGGGCACATCGAATCGCCGTTGTTTGCCCCTTCATTGTTCCGTACCCGAACGTTTGCGGTCGGCATCATGGGCAACCTGTTCGCCCGTCTGGGCAGCGGTGCCCTGCCGTTTCTGGTGCCATTGCTGCTGCAAGTGGCGCTGGGGTATTCGCCGTCTCAGGCGGGTATGAGCATGTTGCCACTGGCCGCCGCTGGCATGTTCGCCAAGACTGTCGCCCGCTGGCTGATCGAGCGGCTGGGCTATCGCATGATTCTGACCGGCAACACACTGCTGCTGGGCATCCTGCTGGCCAGCCTGGCGCTGGTCGATGTGCAAACCCCATACTGGGTGTTGCTGGTGCATCTGGGGCTGCTCGGCGCGGTCAACTCCTTGCAGTTCACGGCGATGAATACGGTCACCCTGATCGATCTGGACGATGCCAGTGCAGCGAGTGGCAACAGCCTGCTCTCGGTCGTGGCACAGCTGTCCCTGAGTCTTGGCGTGGCAAGCGCAGCAGCCTTGCTGGGTGGTTTCAGCGAAGAAGTTGCCACCGGCGAGGTCAGCAGCATGCTGGGGGCGTTCCAGATGACCTTCCTGAGTGTCGGGGTGCTGGCCATGTTTGCAGCAGGTATTTTCCTGCAATTGCCCGCGAAGGAGCCCAGGATGGCCAAAGCCTGATTGACAACGGCTCGTGACTAGAGCAAATCTGCAAAGCGAATTCCCCTGGAAAACGGGGGTTTCGCCCGAAAAATCAACGAATTTGAGTATCCGACCAGATACACTGAAGAACCTGGACAACCGGCCGACACTTTTATAGCACTAAGCCACTGTGGTCTCTTGTAAGCACGGGCCGCATGATGCAACCTTGCCATACGCGAAAGTGGGGTTTACCCCTGTCGCGACTAGTATTCCGGAAGCGAGTTTGTTCATGAAAAGCCAAACCGATGCTGCCGGTAGATCCGCAGCCGAGGTAGTGACGCAATTGCCAGTGCCCTCGCGCCTGGGCATGCTGCGTTTCGAGCGGCTGAATGAAGCCAATTGGGCGCTATTGTTTCTCGATCCAAATTGCGAAAGGCAGTTCGGACTGGCAGCCGTTGACCTTTGCGCCTTGATTGGATCCCCTTATGCCAGCCTCATGGAGCCGGAAGCTCGTTATCAACTGCACGATGACATCCAGCTGCAACTGGCCTCTTCCCCGAATTACCTGATTCGTTACACCCTTCACAGCCCCAAGGGCCCCCTTGGCCTGCTGGAAATCGGCGAAGCCTACAAACAGCACAACCGCCATCTGTTACGTGGTTATTTTCTGATCGTCGAAGGCCTTGTCATGACTGGCGAACCGGTCACGGACTCCGATCTGGAAACCCGCAACCTGCGACTGCAGATTGCCCTGGAACTCAACCAGCGCGCCCAGCGCGACCAGTTTGCCCACCTGGAGCGCGTGCGCGCCCAGCAGGATCTGATCCTGCGCCTGACCCGACATCGCTACACCACGGCCAATACCCTGCTCGAAGCGGCAGAGCTGATCACCAAAAGCGCCTGTGATATCTACGATGTCGATCATGTCAGTATCTGGAACCTCAACGACAAGCGCCTGGAGCCGATCACCGACTACAGCCGCGAAACCGGCGACTACCAGTCGCGCACGCCGGTGGATATCAGCCCCTACCCCACCTACCTGCAAGCGCTGAATACCAGCCGAGCGATCGACGCCAGCAATATCCAGACTGACCCGCGCACCTGCGAAATGGCCAAAAGCCTGAACCCGGGAGAAACCAGGGCGGTGCTCGATGCCAGTATTCGTATCGATGGGCAGGTGATCGGCGTGCTGTGCCTGGAAGAGTCCGGCTCGACGCGCGAATGGCAGTCCGACGAGATCGCCTTCGCCGGCGAGCTGGCTGACCAGTTTGCCCAGGTCATCAACAACCATAACCGACGCGCTGCGACCAACGCACTGCACCTGTTCCAGCGCGCGGTCGAACAAAGCGCCAACGCCTTTCTGCTGGTCAACTGCAACGGCGTGGTCGAATACGTAAACCCGAGTTTCACGGCGATCACCCAGTACAGCTCGGAGGAAGTCTCCGGGCACAAGCTGTCGGAATTGCCCGCGCTGGAAAACCTCAACCAGTTGCTGCTGGAAGCCAACTCCAGCCTGACCAACAGCAACAGCTGGCAGGGCGAGTTCAAAAGCCGGCGCAAGAACCTCGAACCCTACTGGGGCCAGCTGTCGATTTCCAAGGTGTATGGCGACAACCGCGAGTTGACGCACTATATCGGCATCTACGAAGACATCACCCAGAGCAAACTGGCCCAGCAGCGCATCGAGCGCCTGGCGTACACCGACAACCTGACCAACCTGGGCAACCGTCCGGCCTTTATCCGCAATCTGGACGAACGCTTTGCCCGCGACACCGATACGCCGATGAGCCTGTTGCTGGTCGACATCGATAACTTCAAGCGCATCAACGACAGCCTTGGCCACCAGACCGGTGACAAACTGCTGATCAGCCTGGCGCGGCGCCTGCGCAATACCTTGAGCCCGTCCGACATACTGGCGCGCTTTGCCAGTAACGAATTTGCCGTGCTGATCGACAACACCGATCAGGAAGCCGGGCACGCCACCGCCACCCAGGTGCTGGCCACGCTGGACAAGCCGATGTTCGTCGACAATCAGCTGATCAGCGTCACCGGCTCGGTGGGCCTCGCCTGCGCGCCGCTGCACGGTCGTGATCCGCAGACCCTGATGAAAAACGCCGGTCTGGCCCTGCACAAGGCCAAAGCCAATGGCAAACATCAGGTTCAGGTGTTTACCGAAGCATTGAATGCCGAGGCCAGCTACAAGCTGTTCGTGGAAAACAACCTGCGCCGCGCCCTGACCCAGAACGAGCTGGAGGTGTTCTATCAGCCCAAGCTGTGCCTGCTGACGGGCCGCCTGCTGGGCATGGAGGCGCTGTTGCGCTGGAATCATCCTGAAAAAGGCATGATCCGACCGGACCAGTTCATCAGCGTGGCCGAAGAGACCGGCCTGATCATCCCCATCGGTAAATGGGTCGCGCGTCAGTCCTGTCGCATGAGCAAGGACCTGACCGCCGCCGGGTTCGGCAACCTGCAAGTAGCCATCAATGTATCGCCCAAGCAGTTCTCCGACCCGGAACTGGTGTCGTCGATTGCCGCCATCCTCAAAGAAGAAGAGCTTGACCCCTCGCTGCTGGAACTGGAGCTGACCGAAGGCCTGCTACTGGAAGCGACAGAAGATACCCGCCAGCAACTCGACTCGTTGAAAAAACTCGGCCTGTCGCTGGCCATGGACGACTTCGGCACCGGTTACTCGTCGTTCAGTTACCTGAAGAAATTCCCCATCGATGTGATCAAGATCGATCGCAGCTTCATCCGCGATATTCCGGATGATGAAGACGACATGGAAATCACCTCCGCGGTCATCGCCATGGCTCACAACCTCAAGCTCAAAGTGGTCGCCGAAGGCATTGAAACTGCGGCTCAGCTGGCTTTCCTGCGACGCCATCGCTGCGATGTCGGCCAGGGCTATCTGTTCGACAGGCCTATCCCAGGCCAAGAGCTGATCGAGAAACTGAAGCGCTACCCTCGTCGCCCATCCGCCTGACAACCTTCCCTGCACCCCGCTCTCTCGGGCACACTGTCAGTCTGTTATTACACGGCAGCACTTGTTTCTACGTGTAACGGGACCTATGTAATTGCATTCATCCGTCCTGGCCCCTGCTGCCTGTCTCTAAACGAGAGGATATGGTTCATGACTTTGCGCTCGGAAATTCTAGTGAACAAAAATGTACTGCCTACCGCCGAACAAGCATTGCCGGGTCGTGAAACACCTATGGCGCTTCCGGAATTTCACTTCGTCAACGGCAATCCGCTGCTGGGGCCGTTTTCGAGCAATGTCGAATTCGCCATCTTCGGCATGGGTTGCTTCTGGGGCGCAGAACGCCGTCTGTGGCAACAGGAAGGTGTGGTGAGCACTGTCGCCGGCTACGCAGGCGGATTTACCCCGAACCCGACCTACGAAGAAGTCTGCTCCGGGCTGACCGGCCACACCGAGGTGGTGCTGGTGGTCTACGAGCCAGCAAAAATCAGCTACGAAGAACTGCTCAAGGTGTTCTGGGAAGTGCACAACCCGACTCAGGGCATGCGCCAGGGCAACGACATCGGCACTCAGTATCGCTCGGTGATCTACTGCACGACGCCCGAACAGCTCGACGCTGCCAAAGCCAGTGCCGAAACGTTCCAGGCGCAATTGAACAAGGCCGGCAAGGGCGCCATCACCACCGAAATCGAGCAGGCACCGACGGTTTACTTTGCCGAGGCCTACCACCAGCAATACCTGGCCAAGAACCCACAGGGCTACTGCGGGCTGGGCGGCACGGGCGTGTGCATGCCGGCTTGATTCGCGCCTGGCGGCCCGAAAACAGCGTTTTTCAGGCTTCTGCCCGCAGGGCGTAGGAGCGAACTTGTTCGCGAAGATAGTAGTTCAGGTGACGCATTTTCGCCGAATATACTGGCCCTTTCGCGAACAAGTTCGCTCCTACGACCTACGGTCAGAATCAAAAGCGGGCTTATGTATAACGCTGAGCTCTGCGTGGGAATGCAGTTCTGGACGCTCTGCGTCCGCTAGGCAGCGCAACTCGGCCTGGCTATGAACACGCCTACTCGGCAATCAACCAGTCCATCTTCCAGCCGCCCTGGGTCTGGCCCAGTTTCTGGGCGAGGTACGGCATCAATTCGCGCAGTTCTTCTTCCAGGCCCCATGGCGGGTTGGCGATGGCCAGGCCTGAACCGTTGAGGCTGGCCGGGGTGTCCAGCGGGTGGACGAACAGTTCGACGCGCAGCAGCTTGGGCGCGCCGGTTTCTGCCAGGTCCTGATAGAAGCGGCGCAGCAGGCGGGTATCCTTGATCGGATACCAGACCGCCGCCACTGTCTGACGCATGCGCCCGATGGTTTCCTTGAGCGCGACCGCGCAACGCTTCATTTCATCGAGCTGCTCGAATGGCGGGTCGATGAGCATGACAGCGCGCTTTTCCGCCACGGGCAGCAAGGCGCGCGGGACATGCCAGCCTTCCCCAAGATGCACCGCTACGCGGCGGTCGCCCTTCATGTTCTCCTTGAGCAGACGCCCGTCTTCGGGATGCTTCTCGTTGAGCAGCACACGCTCGCGCTCGCGGGTCAGGCGGCGAGCCAGTTCCGGCGAACCGGGGTAGTAGCGCAGCTCGCCATCCGGGTTCATGTCGTGCAGCACTTGCAGATAGTCGGACGCCAGCGCAGGCAGGTCGGTGGCGTTCCACAGACGGCCGATACCTTCCAGCCATTCTCCGGTGCGCGTGGCCTGATCGCCTTTGAGGTCGTACAGGCCGAGCCCGGCGTGGGTGTCGAGATAGGCGAACGGCTGCTCCTTGCGCGCCATGAGGGCGATCAGGCGAGTCAGGGTCAGGTGTTTGAAGACGTCGGCGTGGTTGCCGGCATGGTAGGCGTGACGGTAATTCATGGCAGCTCCTGGCAAGCTGCGCAGTTTAGCAAACCTTAGCAATGAACAAGAATTTGTAACGAATTTGCGGGACTCGTCTCTTTCGCTTGAAGGAAATTTCCGAGAAACTCCCGGCCCCTTGTGCCTGCCTGTTTCGATCTCTACTCTGCGCCCGCCGCTGCATATTCAGCGGTGAGGATTAGTAGCCCTCGTTATCCAGGCGCATTGCGCCACCTTGTGCAGGTGCCCTTTCACGGCCTGCGCTTTTATGGTGGTCGTGCGTGGGGCATCTTTGGATGCACCGGGGTTCCTGGACCGGGCTACTACCTGCGCATGATCACCACCCTCGATTAGTAGCCGACGGTGATGGTCTTCTAAAACTTCAGGAGATACATCACATGCTAAAAATCGTCCCAGATCCACCCCTCTTCACCGCCAACCCCAACGTCAGCCATGAAGACGCCCTGATGCATGCCAGCGACCTGCTGCGCTGCGCTGCCACCAGCGCCTGTGAATTCAGCGACAGCATGACCGGCACCCAGCGCGACATGACGCTGTCGATCATGCACCTGGTGGAAATGGCCAAGGTCATGGTCGACAGAACCATAGACAACCTGCAAGCCGAATGACCGCATGAACTGAAAACGACGCACTTGTAGCCAATCCTGCCACTCACGACAGGCAGGGGTTGCCCGCAGGCGGTTGTCCTTCCAGAATCGGAAAAAGCCCGATCAAAGGAACAGACGTCATGATGCACGCGGATTTGATTGACCAGGAAGACCTGCTCGGCCAGCTCAGAGCCCTGGGCTTCGAAGCACCCGGCGGCGCAACCGCTGAACAAGCCTGCGCAAACGCCGTCTGCGGCCTCAACGCCGAACGCGCGACCGCCTTGCGGCGCCTGGTAGAACAACTCCTCACCGGCAGCGCCACCCTCCTCCCCGCCGTCCGCCAGGCCATCGACCAGCAACTGCTGCCCGCGCTGGCGGCTTACAAGCAGAGTCACAGTGGATCAGGACGATAAACGCAGCGCTTACGCTTCGAGGAGTAATGAGGCTATGGACGCGTTGCGCCACAATGCATGGCAAGATTTGGGGCGGCGGGTTAATGAGTTCAGAGCACTATTGTCTACCTGCCGAAAGGTCGCGATGCACTTCCAACGTAGCAAATGCAACGGGACTGAGCGCCCCTGGTGCAACCTACAGGTGAGTAATGACCTGCATTGCAACCAATGAGATAAGCGCTGCAATAGCTCCGGTAGCGAACGGCAAAAGACCAATGCGTGTAGCAAATGACTCTTTGGCGCTCATGCGTGCATCCAGATCAGCTATTTCATGACTGACGGATGAATCTGCTTTTGGATTCAAGGTATCCATAATGCGTCCTGTAAAAATAGGGTGCAGGCCTACCACACGTCCCGTGCGAACAATCTGAACCTTTCACCTTTAAAACTCAAGGGCCAAAGGGTAGAGGCTATGGCAATCAGCTGGGCGCCAATAACTTAAGAATTGCGCTACCCGCTGTTATCAGGCCCGCGCCAACCAGGAACGGATACCAGAAAGCCTCTCGTTTCAATTTCCTGTCTTCAGAAAGGAGTTTTCGAGTTTCTGCAACAAGCTTCCGGCATTCCAGTTGCAGCTTTTCAAGCTCCAGATTGTGACGATTATTTTGTAACATCACACATCCTGTGGTGGTTATAGGCATTCAGCTCGCAGTTCCAAGAGATGATTGCTGCCGGAAGACCTCCGTGTAAATCGTCTTTATGATACAGAAATACATCAGAGCCATTCCGCACGCGGATATACCTCAATCCGCAGATTCGTGACGCAGAGCGTCACGCAATTCATTCCCACGCTGGAGCGTGAGGAACGATAAGGCTCTGACTATCGGGCCCATGCTCCGCGTGGGTATGCCGTTCCGGACGCTCTGCGTCCTGCCTTGAACCTGCGGCGCGGCGCAGATTCGTGACGCAGAGCGTCACGCAATGCATTCCCACGCTGGAGCGTGAGGAACGATAAGGCTCTGACTATCGTATCCATGCTCCGCGTGGGTATGCCGTTCTGGACGCTCTGCGTCCTGCCTTGAGCCTGTAGCGCGGCGTATATTTGTGACGCGGAGCGTCACGTAATGCATTCCCACGCTGGAGCGTGAGGAACGATAAGGCTTTAACTATCGTACCCATGCTCCAGCGTGGGTATGCCGTTCCGGACGCTCTGCGTCCTGCCTTGAACCTGCGGCGCGGCGCAGATTTGTGACGCGGAGCGTCACGCAATGCATTCCCACGCTGGAGCGTCAGGAACGATAAGGCTCTGACTATCGTACCCATGCTCCGCGTGGGTATGCCGTTCTGGACGCTCTGCGTCCTGCCTTGAGCGTGTAGCGCGTCACATAGCGTCAGGCGTATTCAATACTCAATCCGCACATCACCCTTCGGCACGCTGCAGCAGGACAGGATGTATCCCTCTGCAACATCCTCGTCGGTGATGCCGCCGTTGTGCTCCATCTCGACTTCGCCGCTCAGCTTCATGACCTTGCAGGTCCCGCAGATGCCCATCCCGCAGGCTTTGGGGATCATCAGGCCGAGTTTCGCGGCGGCGGCGTGCACGGTTTCGCCCGGTCCCACACGGATGCTCTTGCCGGTGTCGGTGAATTCCACCTGATGCAGGTCGGCGATATCGACGTCGGGCGCGTCGGCAGCGATTTCGGCCTGCTCGACCGCATCGGCCCTGGCTTCTGGCGGTGTCGCACCAAACGACTCTTCATGGTACTGCGCCATGTTGAAGCCGTTTTCCTGCAACAGACGCTTGACCGCGGTCATGTACGGCGTCGGCCCGCAGCAGAACACCTCGCGCTCCATGAAGTCCGGGGCCATCAGTTCAAGCATTTTCTGGTTCAGGTAACCGCGATAACCCGCCCACGGCTCGCCCAGCCCGTGTTTTTCACAGACCAGGTGAAGGTTGAAGTTGTCGATCCGCGACGCCATGTGCTCCAGCTCGCGGTGGTAGATGATGTCCTTGGGCGAGCGGGCGCTGTGCACGAAGACCATGTCGACATTGGCGTTGGTGTCGTAGAACCAGCGCGCCATGGACATCACCGGCGTGATACCGACACCGCCGCTGAGGTAGAGAATCTTCGGGTTCGGGAAGTCGATGGCATTGAACAGCCCGACCGGCCCGTGTACCGCCAGCTCCTGCCCTTCAATCAGGGTGTCATGCAGGTAGTTGGAAACCCTGCCGCCCGGCACACGCTTGACGGTGATCGAAAAACTGTACGGCACCGATGGCGAGCTGGAGATGGTGTAGGAGCGCATGATCGGCAGGCCGTCGATCTCCAGCTCCAGGGTCACGAACTGGCCCGGCTTGAAGAAGAACATGATCGGCTGGTCGGCCATGAAGCAGAACGTGCGCACGTCCCAGGTTTCCTGGATGACTTTGACGACACGTACCAGGTGACGCCCGTTGGCCCATGTCTGGGTCGTGACCGGGCTCAGGAAACTTTGGGACATACTCGATCTCCACGGCCGACTGTCGGCCTCTCATGCTGCGGATTCTGCGTAACGCGCGAGGCGGCCATTTACCTATCAACGACATTCACGTACTTACCGCGACCAGCCCCGTCCAACAAGGCCTGTCGCGTCGGGAACGGATGCGGCCATGTCGCCCATGGATAAGGTTCGCTGAGCGCCCGGCTCCACACTCGCCACCAAGGGTCATAAGCATGATCGACTGATCTATCGTCATGCGTGAAAAGCGATCACACCCGTATCAGCCATATTCGCAGGCCGCCCATGCCGCGGTCATGAGGGATTTAATCGATGGACGTCACCGCAACCTTGAGCCTGGGCGATCCGCTGGAACCTGCACGCAAGGCCACTGCCGAGATGCTGCAGAATCGCGAGCGCACGTACTCGCTGCCGCAGCCTTTCTACAGTGATGAGCGACTGTTTGAAATCGACATGCAGGAAATCTTTCACAAGGAGTGGCTGATTGCCGGGATGACGTGCGAAATCCCGACCAAGGGCAATTACCTGACGCTGCAGATCGGCAAGAACCCGATCCTGGTCGTGCGCGGCCCGGACGGTGCCGTCAACGCGTTCCACAATGTGTGCCGCCATCGCGGCTCGCGCCTGTGCACAGCCGAAAAAGGCAAGGTCGCCAAACTGGTTTGCCACTATCACCAGTGGACGTATGAGCTGGACGGTCGCCTGCTGTATGCCGGTATCGAGATGGGCGACGACTTCGACATGAAGCAGTTCGGCCTCAAACCGGTCCACGTCAAGACTGCGGGTGGCTACATTTTCATCAGCCTGGCAGACAACCCGCCGGCCATCGACGAGTTCCTCTCGACGCTGCGCCACTACATGGAACCCTACGATATGGAGAACACCAAGGTGGCGGTGCAAACCACCTTGATGGAGAAGGCCAACTGGAAGCTGGTGCTGGAAAACAACCGCGAGTGCTACCACTGCAGTGGCTCGCACCCGGAATTGCTCAAGACGCTGCTGGAATGGGACGACGTCACCGATCCCCGCGCCGATCAGACCTTCAAGGATCATGTCGCCGCGTCCGCCGCTGCCTGGGACGCAGAGAAAATTCCCTACGCCCACGCCAGCTTCGGCCTGCGCAACCGTATCGTGCGCATGCCACTGCTTAAAGGCACAGTGTCGATGACCATGGACGGCAAGGTCGGCTGCAAGAAACTGATGGGCCGTATCCAGAACCCTGACCTGGGCTCGATGCGCATTCTGCATTTGCCGCACTCCTGGAACCACTGCATGGGCGATCACATCATCGTCTTCACGGTGTGGCCGATCAGTGCACAGGAAACCATGGTCTCCACTAAATGGATTGTCCACAAGGATGCGGTCGAAGGCGTCGATTACGACGTCGAGCGTATGCGCCAGGTCTGGGACGCTACCAATGATCAGGACCGTCGTCTGGCCGAGGAAAACCAGCGAGGCATCAACTCCAGCGCCTATCAACCCGGCCCTTACTCGAAAACCTATGAGTTCGGCGTGGTCAACTTCGTCGACTGGTACAGCTCGCGCATGCTGGAAAACCTCGGCGCGGAGCCTGCACCGTATTTGAAGGGCGTGGCGGTCAATCACGAGTAGCGTTTACCCCGCCAACGCGATACTTCAGGGCTGACTCACTTCACGCACGAAGCGAGTCAGCCCGAGCCTCGCCGACACAAAAGCCTTCCCGCCGATACCGTCATTTCTGACAGTTACGTGAAAAAACCTTTCGTGATCAACTCCCGTTGCAGTCAATCCAACGGACGGAGACACGAATCATGCTCAACCCAAAAATCATCACTCAATACAAAAACAAGAAGGTCGACGCCGCATCGACCATGACGGATATATCAGGGAAAAATATCCTCATGGGCTTCTGGCATAACTGGCCCTCGGAATCAGGTCAGGGCTACCAGCAGGGAATGTTTGCCGAAATGCCGCTGACAGGCATAGATAAGGCCTACAACGTCATTGCAGTGGCTTTCATGAAAGGCGCCGGCATACCGACCTTCAAGCCTTATAACCTGAGTGATGAGGCGTTTCGCGCTCAGGTAGCGGAACTGAATGCCCAGGGCCGGGCGGTGCTGATCTCGCTTGGCGGGGCTGATGCGCATATCGAGCTGCATGCCGGCCAGGAAGAAGCGCTGGCCTACGAGATTATCCGGCTGGTCGAAGTCTATGGCTTTGACGGCCTGGATATCGATCTCGAACAGGCCGCCATTACCTTTGCCGATAACCGCACCGTATTACCCGCCGCACTGAGAATGGTGCGCGAGCATTACGAGACCGAAGGCAAGCATTTCATTATCAGCATGGCTCCGGAGTTTCCTTATCTGCGATCGGCTGCCCGCGATACGCCACTGCTGAAAGAAATCACCACCTACTTTCCGTTTCTGAAAGAAGCCGTCGCCTTCCTCACGTCCTTCAGAAGTGGCGGCGCGTACCTCGCTTATATCGAGGCGCTTGAGGACCTCTATGACTTTATCGCCCCCCAATACTACAACCAGGGTGGCGACGGCATATGGGTCGACGAGCTCAACCTGTGGGTGACGCAAAACAATGATGCCCACAAGAAGGAATTTCTCTATTACCTGACCGACAGCCTGATCCACGGCACGCGCGGCTTTACCAAAATCCCGGCGAACCGGCTTGCGATCGGCTTGCCCACCAATAATGACGCCGCCGCGACAGGTTATGTGATCAACCCGGACGACGTGAAATACGCCCTGGACACCCTGCAGGCCGACGGCAACCCGATTCGCGGTCTGATGACCTGGTCGGTCAACTGGGACAATGGCACGCCCAAGGTTGGCGAAGCCTATAAATGGGAGTTTGCCAAACGCTACGGTTATCTCACCGGCGGCGAAACGCCCGTACCTGACAAGCCTTCAGTACCCACTGGCCTCAGGTCAACCGAACAAACCCCAACGTCGGTGAAACTCGTCTGGTCGCTGTCGGCAGGCCAGAACCCGGTACTGCGCTATGAACTGCGCCGCGATAACAGCGTGTCGTTATTTGCGGACAGTCCTTCGTATGAAGACACCGGCCTTCAGTCCGGTATCACTTACAGTTACCAGGTACGTGCCATTGATGTCATGGGCAACACCTCGGCATTCTCTCCAGCGATCAGCGTGAGTACCCAGGCAGGCGGCGGCGGTGCGGCGAACCCGACACCACCAGCCTTGAGCCTGGCAGGCGTCACCGATAGAAGTGTATCGCTGGAATGGACACAGTCCAGCAGCGAAGCTGGACTCCTCGAGTATCAAATTGCCCGGGATGGCTGGCCTTTTGTGAAGGTCCCTGCTGACCAACCACGCGTCTATACCGATGAGAACCTCACACCGGGCAGAACGTATACCTACTTCGTTATTGCAAAAGATATACAGGGTAAGTGGTCGGAGATCAGCAACGAGCTGGAAGTCCCAACCGATCTGGAACCCTATAGACCTTCAGTGCCTGTCGACTTCAGGTCAACCGGGCGGACCACCACATCGATAACGCTGGACTGGAGTGTTTCGACGGATGCCAGCGGTCCGTTTGACTATGAGCTGTTCCGCGAGGGTGTTTCGATAGGCAAGGGCAAGGTTCCTCCCTTCATCGACGAAGGCCTTCTGCAAAGCCGCCTTTATGGTTATCACATCATCGCGACCGACAGTCTGGGCAACAGCTCAGGACTCTCTGAAGAACTTCTGGCCACTACAGAATCCGAGGCGTCCAATGATCGACCTGCGCCACCCGGCAACTTGCGTCAGACAGGTGCGACCCCCACCAGTGTTTCACTGGCATGGGATGCACCTACCGGGGGTACTGCCGTTGACGTCTACCATGTCTACAGTTTCGACGCGCCTACTGTGGCCGTCGACTCAACCGTACTGACTTATACCGTCAGAGGCCTGACCCCAAGCAAGACCTATCAGTATCTGGTCGGCGCACGCGATAAAGATTCAGAACTGTCCGGGCCCAGCAACGTTGTGCAGGCCTCGACCAGCGCCGCATTGCTTGAATGGAAAACAAATACTGACTACGTGAAGGGGGATAAGGTGATGTATGCCGGTGCCTCTTACATCTGCCTCAATCCTCACCATTCACAAACAGACTGGTACCCAGGCGGTGCGCCGACGCTATGGGCACCCTGGACCGAGCAAGCAGGCGGCAGAGGTTTCCGCGACTGGCCGAAAGAATGGCAGTGAACCTCGCGAGTACCTGCCCTGGCTCATAAACAGACGGTGACGGTGTAATGACTGAACGACTTATCCACAGCGCCCAAAAAGCGTTTATGGATAAGTCGTTTTTTCGTAGGCTCGGAAATAGCTCGGGCAACAACGAGTTACCGTGGAACACCTCAATCACAAAGCCTGTATGTTTTTTAACCAACTCTCTGCAGAGCTTAATTTCATTGGGCTACAGACGAGCACGAACACCTTATCCACAGAAGCGCCAACAGACTTTGGGTACAACTTGGTCCAGATAACCCATCCGCTGTGGACAACGTCTGAAATGGCCAAAAAAACCTCGCCGTCAGGATGATTTCGCGCGCAACCTACCATCCTGATCATTTTTTGAACAACAGCTCAAGACCCTTTAAATATATGGCCTGCAGACAACCACAAACAAGTTGTCCACAGTCACACCAACAGAGATTGTGGGCAAAGTGAGTGACTGACAGGTAGCGCCTGAATGCTTATCCACAAAAAGCCCAATGGAAATAACCACTTAGATTGATCAATTTTTGATCGCTACGTCACACGCCACGTCCAGCAAGAGCTTCAGCGATTAACGAACACTTTATCCACAGGCACGCGCACAGGGATTGTGTGTAAGTCCATCACGGCTGCCACGTCCACCTATCAGTTTTGCGAGTATCTCGACGCGTGGCACGCGCATAGGCTCTTTTCAGCGCTCCTTGATTAATCAAAGAGGCAATTCCGAGCCACTGTGAATGGACGCACCGGTGCCATGAAAAAATACCAAAGGACTGTATTGTCAGTGGCGTTCATCACAGGCCTGCTATTGGCCTGGCTCGTCAGTGCGGCCCCAGACCAGGGACCTTCTTCTCTGCCAGCGCCAGCGGTGTCGATTGCGCAAGTGTCGACCGTCAGCAGGGAAGTGAATGCGGGCACGTTCGAACAACCACGACAGGCCGGAGAACCCGCCTTCGAGGGCGCCGTGTTCTTCGTCCATACGGGCCAGTTCATTGCATTCTTTATCGCAGCCTTCGACAGCCAGCCTGAACAGCTCGATCCGGCCCCTCCCGACGCACCCCATTCGACGGACTTCTGGACCTACGCAGGCCAGCATTCAGGCCTGGGACCTGACCTTAAGCCATTCGACGAGCCAACCCGCGAGGGGGCGCTGCACCTGGCGATGATCGAAGGCAAAAACGCCTTGCTGAGCTCGAAAATCACCGGCATGCCCGGTCCGCAAACGCCCTATCCAACCACAGCGCAAAGCAATGACTTCTGGGACTTCATCGGCTTTTTTGACAAACCCGGAACACCTGAAGCGATGAAAACCGATCAGGATCTGGTCTGGCCTGGCGTCTTCGTCTATTTCGAGCAGACCAAGGCCGTTTATCTGGCGCAGCACACCGGACGCCCAAGCGTCGATGCATGGCCTGCACCCGGCACAGAGCGCGGCGCCGGGTACTGGACGTTTGCGGGGACGCTGTCAGGCATTCAGACCTCCCTCCCCAAACCCTGGACCGACCTGAGCACGTCGAAAGGCTCTTATTATCGCAACCCGCTGACGCCGCTACGCAGTGACTACTACGCCTCCACCTTTATCGGATTCGCGCCCCTTCTGAATGCACAATTCCCGAGCGGCGCGCAGAGCAATCAGTACTGGGATTATCGCGGCGTCCATGAAGGCTCATACACCGACCAGAAAGCCTTCGGAGAAAACACCGCGCTCGAAAAACTGCATCGCGCCAAACTGCAGGGCAAGTGGGTTTCGTTTGCGGCGCACTTCTCAGGGGCAGTTGAACAGCCTTACCCGACCTCGCCCACCAACACCACTTATTGGGGAGTGCGCCACATCACCCAGAATGCCGGAACCTGGCAGGACCCCAGGACTGACCTGGACACCGAGACGTGGGTCGGCGCTATCCATTCGGTACAGCAGGGCCAGGGAAAAGCGCTGTACCGTGCGCTGAAATCCTGGACCGCGCCGCCAACCGGCTGGGATTACAGCCAGACCGACGAGTTTGAGTTATTGGGGACCTCCCTCCATGCAGGAACAGTGGCCGACCCCAAAACCCAACAGGAATTTACCTGGCCCGGCGCAGTGCACGAAACGCTGATCGACGACAACCCGGTGTATTTCGTCTCGCTGGCGGAAGGCTTTCCCTCCAAGCATGACTGGCCGCTACCAGCCACACCAGAAAGCAACGAGCACTGGTCGTATATTCCAGAGATACCACCGCTGGGTACCTTCGAAGCCCCGAGACGATTCGATGACTACAGCCAGGCAGGTTCGGTGTACGTGGATGGCACCGTTCCAGGCGCGCGCACGTTCTATGTTTCCAGCTACGAAGGCTATCCCGCCAACGATCTCGACAGCTTCTCGACGGTGGGCATCGTCGATCCTTACTGGGTCTATGCAGGCGGACACGCAGGCACATGGAGCGACTTCAAGCCCTTCGATGACATCACCCGGATCGGCGCACTGCATGAAGCCTCGATCAAGGGGCAGCGTGTAGTGCTGCGCTCACTGTTCGACGGCATGCCCTCTGCCGCGACGCCTTACCCAAGTGATCTTGCCAGTAACACCCACTGGGAATTCGTCACAGTGTTCAAACATGCCGGTACGGCAGACGACCTCAAAGGTCGTGATGACGCCACATGGCCAGGCGCACTGCACCTGGATGACGATCAGCACATCATTTTCGCGGCCCGGCAGCAGGCTCAACCGGTTGCAGGGGGATGGGTTTATCCGGCGGGTGAAACAAGCGATGAGCAGTGGAGCTACGTGACCTCACTCAACGGCGGCACTGCCGAAACGCCACGCGAACGTAACGACATCAACACCCCCGGCGCAATCTTTGCCGACCAGCTTGGCCTGACCCGTCAAAAACTTTTTCGCTCCAGATTTGCCGGATTTGCCCAGGATGTGGGTGCCGTCTATCCCTCAGGTGAAGAATCCAACACGTTCTATGAGTACGCCGGAGAACATGCCGGCACCTTCTCGGACCCAAAACCCTTCACCGATCCTACCTGGCCGGATGCGATACACGTGGCCACCATCAATGGCCAACGGGTGCTCCTCAAATCGAAGATGACCGGAAAGCCCACTTCGCAAACACCTTACCCGCAAGACCCCACAAGTACAGACTTCTGGGAGTTCATGTTTACCTCAGATCAGGCGGGCACTTACGCCGACCCCAAATCAATGAGCGGCGAGACCTGGATTGGCGCTGTTCACGAGTACAGCTCATCAGGCAGGCGCCAGCTTTACATCGCTCAGCAGTCGGGAAACCCGATCGCCGACAATTGGCCTCTCCCGACTTCGGGCGACACACAGTATTGGAAAGTGCTGGGCCTGGTCCGGCACAAAGGCACGTTTGCCGATCCGAAAGACTTCGATGAAATGACCAGCCAGGGGCTGATTCACGCCACTATCGTTGAAGGGCAGCGCGTCTATTATCGCGCCCTCGCACGAGGCGTTCCTCAAGCCAATGACTGGAGTTACCCCGCGCCCGGAACCCACAACGAGCACTGGGAGTATCTGGGCACAAACCTTCCCGTGGGCACCTGGGCCGATCCGAAAGGCGACTCCGGCTTTACCACGCCGGGCAGCATTCACGCGATGCAAGCCAGAGACCGTACTCTGTATCTGCTTTCCAAGGTCGATGGACTGCTTGCCGAGCACGACTGGCCGATTCCGCTGGTCGGAGAAAATGATTACTGGACAGTGGTCGGGGAATCCCGGCATTCGGGCGAGATCATCGACCCCAAGGATCAGCAGGAAGTGACCTGGACCGGGGCGATTCATATGCGCCAGGTCGACAACACCAGGCGTTATTACCGCTCGAAGATTACGGGCAATCTCGCGGTCATCGGCATCGATCACCCGCTGCCGCTGGAGGCAACCGACAACGCCTGGTGGGAGTTCGCGGGGCAGTCCTCTCACCAAGGCACACTGACTGATCCAGTGCAGACGGGGGAGATGATCAGGCCCGGAGACACTGTCAAGGTTATCCATACTGCGGACGAGTATTACCAGGCTCGCTTTGCCGGTGTTTTCAATACCGGGCATCCGCTGCCTGACTCACAGCAAAGCAATGACAACTGGTTTTATGTGGGTAAAAGTGCCTTTGCAGGCACCTTGCAATCGCCCAAGGACGCTTACGAAATCACCTGGCCCGGTGCGATTCACCGCTTTGAAGTTGATGGAAAGGCTTACTTCGCAAGGGCCCTCATCGATGGCGCTCCCGGCCAGGAAGGATGGCACTATCCGGCACCGCCTGACAGTAACGAGCAGTGGTCTTACCTGGACATGGGCATTCACGCGGGCAGTTGGCTCGATCCGAAACCTCAATCCGATGCGACCTGGCCAGGCGCGCTGCACGTGGTGAAGATCCCCACCGGCATCGGCGAAAGTTTCACCCGATGGTTCTACAGATCAAAAATCTGGGGGCATGTAGCGGATGATGAAGAGGGTTACGCGAACGAAAACAACTTTGATCGTGTGGGCTTTTCGATTTACCAAGGCACGCTGAACAGTCCCAAGCTTTTCGATCAGCCCACCTGGGTGGGCGCCATCCATCTGGACCGGGGAACGCAGTTTCTGTTTGAAGCCAGAAAATCCGGCGAAATGGGTATAGATGTAGGCGAGCGGCCAATGACGCCGACGGATAACGAATCCTGGCACTTCCTGGGTATCAGCAAGCACTTCGGCACCCAGAACGATCCCAAGGAATGGGATGAATACACCTGGCCCGGACGTCTGCATCGCTATGAGCATGACGGCAAAACACTCTATTTTCATGCACAGATGACAGGGACACCCTCAGCCAACAACTGGTACTACCCGACCGATGAAAGCAGCACCGAGCAGTGGGCCTATTACGGTACAACATCCCATGCAGGCACTTTTGCCGACCCTCATATACCTGACGAAGTTACGTGGAGGGGAGCGATTCATCGCGTAGAAAAAGACGGCATACGGTTCTATTTCAAAGCCAGAAGCGCTGGCATACCCGAGCAGCAGAACTGGACCTACCCCACGGACGCGACGAACAATGAGCATTTCATCTACGTAGCGACCGAAAGACACGCCGGCACGCTCAGCGATCCCAAGGATGAGAAGGAGCCCGTCGTGCCGGGCGATTATGTAAAAACACCCCATGAGGGCATTGATCTTTATTTCATCGCAAAAAACAGCGGCGTTCCTTCATTGAATGACTGGCCGTTCCCCTTCGACCTGCGAGACACCGAAAACTGGGTTTTCTATGGCATCTCCAGAAACGCAGGCACCCTCGATGCCCCCAAGGAGTGGGACGAAGTCAGCTGGCGCGGCGCCGTGCATGTGCACAACGTCAGCGGGATGCGTTTATTGTTTAGCGTGAACTCCGACAAGGAGGGCATTCCAGAACAGGACAAGTGGACGCTGCCTCCGAACGCGCCACTGGATGCGGACGAAGAAAAGAAGCCTCCGGCTCTGGTCGAAAAGTCACCGGCCTGGAAGTTTCTTCAGGTCACGCACCTCAACGGAACACGCGAACAGCCCAAAAGCGTAGCTGACTGGACGCAGAACGGGCTCGTCCACCAGACCACCATCGACTATCAGCGCATGCTGTTCAGGTCGAAGTTCACAGGGAAGAACGACTACCCCAAGGGGCAGCCCGCAAAAGATGACCCCGTTGCCCCCAAGAGTTCTACATGGTGGGAGTTCTTCAGCAAGGGACGGGGCACCCTCCAAGTGCCCAATACCTGGAACGACTACGCCTACCCGGATGATATCTACAGCTACGACTACCAGGGCGAACGGTTGTTATTCCGCGCAGAAAAAGAGGGTCGTCCTTCTGAAAAAGGCTGGTACTTTCCGACCTCGGAATACAGCACGTCAGACTGGACATACCTCTACAAAAATGAAGGTAACTACGCCGATCCCAAAACGTGGAACGAATTTACGCGTGTGGGGGAAATCCATCGTTCCGATCACGACGGCCAGACGTGGTTCTTCAAAGCCTTGCAGGAGGGCAGCCCTGCCAGACACAACTGGTATTACCCTGCTGGTGCCGCAGACAATGGTTTCTGGACCTATGCCGGCAAGCATGCAGGCACCTGGCAGGACCCGAAGGAATGGAACGAGCCTACTTATCCTGGCGCCATTCACTCGCTGAATAACATCACTTTTTACCGTTCGAAATTTTCCGGTAACGCGGCGACGCACTATTGGTACTACCCGACCGCCGAAACAGAAAACGCCTACTGGATCAAGGTCAGCAAGGACGCTTATGCAGCGCCGGGCATCAATGATTTTACCAGGCCATTCGATCAGTACACATGGGTCACCGCGCACAACGCCTATCTGGACGCCATTACCCCGCAACTGGAGCGTGGGATCAGAGGGTTCATGCTGGATATCCACATGGATGTGGGCGATTACAACGGGCAAAAACGGGTTCGGGTATGCCATCTGCCGGCGATCGGTGCATGCTGGGCGGACGCGCCCTTGTTAAGCGACGTACTCAGAGAGTTTGTTGCCTATATGCAGAAAGACCGAAATGCCGTCATTTCCCTGCTGTTCGAATCGACGCTGAGCTCAGACGAACTGCGTCCGGTGCTGGAGCAAGTGCCGGAATTGGCAGATTACAGCCATGTGTCCAATGGATACAGCTGGCCAACGCTTAGGGAAATGATCGACAGTAACAAACGCCTCGTCATGTTATCGAACGGAGAAGTGGCCAAAAGGTACACGCTGGCCGGCAAGCAGGCCGAGGTTCTTTGGGCACCCGATACAGAAGTCGAGAACACCTATAACCTGGGTATAACGTCGCTGGTGCATGACTGGCAGTGCAAAAGCCGCTACGGTTACATGGACCTTTCGTTACGCACCCGGGACGGCGGCCTGCCGCGGTTATTTGTCCTCAATCAATTCCATTCCTGGGGCAGTACTACGCTGCATGCAGGGGACGTGGATAACAACCTGACCTGGTTGCAGCGCAGGGTAGAAAACCATTGCGGTGAAGCGACCGGTTGGCGCAAACCCAACTATCTGGGCATTGATTTCAACCAGGTGGGTGACGCACTGCCCTATGCCGCGACGCTTTCTCAAGGCGGTCTTTATTTCTACGAACGCAACAATGCCGATCGTGGAGGCGACGCCTCCTGCGTGTTGCCGGTCAATCAGAGCGGGGGCAGCAGCGGCGTTCAATATGATCTGAAGCTTGCCTCACGCGGGTGTGAGAACGACGAACTCAGGTCAATGGAACTTGAAGGTGTTCGAGCGGGCACGCGTATCGAACTGTACGACAACCCCAACGGTGACCGGCAAGATGACTTCACGATCATAGACGTCAAACAATCGGTCCCCATGGGCAAAAGGGTGCGAATCGATTCATTCGAGGGCACGACCGATACGTTCTATTACCGTAAGCTCGCCTCTCGCAATAACGGGCTCGACGGTAAGGTTTCACGAATAAGAGTGCTTAACAAGCCAGACGATAACGACATCAGTGACGCAAGCATTGTGTTCTATGAAGGCAACGGGGCAACACAGAATATTGTCTGCACCGTTCCCTTCAACGTCGACAGGCAATTCAAGATGGGCAGTGGCAACAACAACTATGGCTGCGACAACGATGAAATACGCTCGGCCAAAATACTCAAGGCCGGCAAGGGATCGATGTTTTCGGTGACTGGCAGGCCGGACGGAGGCTTTGGTCAAGGCCGTACAGGCGTGACGTTCAAACGAGCCATTTTGCTACCCATCACGATTTCGAGTTTCGATCGCAGTTACGAAAACGCGGATGTCAAAGTCGAGGTCAGCAATGGCGGTGATCTGGACGGGAGTATTTCGTATGCCTACTTCCGGCCTCTCTCCGAGCAGAAAGGCAAACCGCCCATTAAAGAGGGCAGCACAAGACCCTAGCCTTACTTTACGACGCCCTCATCGATCAACAGCTTCAGAATCGCGGCTGCGCCCTCTTCAGGGCGCAGCCCCTTCAGCACCTGGCCCCCGCCGCCACTGGCCTTGGCAGTGGCGGCTTTCATGCGATCAGCGCCGCTCTTGGCCTTGATCACTTTCAGGCGTTTGGGTCGCGGTCTGGCTGGCTGCAGCGCTTGGGCGGTCAATAACTCATCGGCAACGACCTGAACCATTTCGGTGTCCAGCGTGCCACGCTGTGCAGGCCCGAACGCGCTCTGCCGGGGTTTGGGAGCTGCGTTATCCACAGTGGCCAGAAACGGCAGACGAACCTTCAGCCGGCGACGCTGGCCGCGAGGCAGAGCCTGCAACACCAGCGCGCTGCCGTTATTCAGCGATTCGACTTCAGCCAGACCGGTCACCAGTGGCCAGCCCAGCCTCTCAGCCAACAGAAAGGGCAGCATGCCCGACCCTTCACCGGCTTCAGCCTGACTGCCGGCCAACACCACCTGTGCGGCAGAATCGCGAAGGTAGTCAGTCAACGCAACCAGCGCATCGGCGCCCTCGGGTTGCTCCAGCACATGCAGCTCGTTGAGCCCCATGCCAAGGTAAGCGCGCAGCGCCGGTTCTTCGGCATTGCCGGCGTGCAGCACCTGCAAGTTATCCCCAGCCAGTTGCAAACCGAGCTCGACGGCCCGCGCATCCTGTTCGGCGCGGCGCGCACGACCTGATGTCGGGTGCGCCCCGATGGACACCAGACTGATGATCTGTACCGCATGCTTATCCACAGACACTTCAGGCTGCATCGCGTTTACCTCCGCTGCGCCAGGCTTCGACGGCGGCGATCAGCGCCGTGAGTACTTCGGCGCTCTCGCCGATGACCGATAGATCAGCGCGCTTGACCATGTCGCACCCCGCATCCAGATTGATCGCAATGACCTTGTCACAGGCGCCGATGCCCTGCAGATGCTGGATGGCTCCGGAAATACCGACGGCAACATACACCCTTGCGGTCACCCAGGTGCCACTCGCGCCGACCTGCCGTTCGCGGCCCATGAAACCATCGTCCACCGCCACCCGCGACGCCCCTTCGGTGGCACCGAGAGCCGAAGCGGCCTGATGAAACAGGTCCCAGTCCCTGACGCCATTGCCGCCAGACAGAATGAATTCGGCTTCAGCCATGGGGATAACCCGGGGATCGACGGCTACCGCTCCCAGGTCCTCAATACGCGGCAGACTGCGCGCCACGCCTGTGGACAACTCGACCGGTAATACCTCGTGACGGGTTTCGCTGACCGGTTCGGCGCACTCCACAGCGGCCAGAATCAAGCGCCCCAGAGGCCGGACCAGGTCTTCGCGCCCCGCTCCCGCCCGACTTGTGCACAGCTGGTCCTTGACCTGCCAGACCCGCGTTGCAGGTCGCTCGCCGATGCTGGCCGCAAAACGTCTTCCCAGCTCGCCACCGCCGCTGCGGCTGTCCGGCAGCAGCCAGTGGCGCGGGTTGAACTGGTTATCCACAGCCCGCAGCCCTTGCACGCGCTGTTCAGGTGAATAACCGTCGAACTCGGCACCGTCGATAATCAACAGCCGATCCGCGCCAGCGGTGTCGAAGGCAGTTTCCTTGTGCTCGCCGAACACCACCGCCAGCACGGCGCCCTCGGCCCCCGCCAGCTGACGCGCCAGGCCCAGCAAATCACGGTCATGGCTGCTCAGGCGGCCGCCGACCATATCGGGCACCACGGTGATATAGAACCCTGGCTCGGCGACGGCATGCAGCGGTAGCTGCACCTCGACAGCGGCCGATCGCTTGACCGCGCCGCCCTGCTGCGCGCCGCTGCGGTCAATACGCTTGATGCCGTTGGGGCCGATAAACCCCTGACCATGCAGGTTTTTGCGCATCAGGCCATTCGGCCCCATCCAGCTGTTCTGTACGGGCTGCATGGCCGCGTGCAACGGATGCAGTCGATTGCGGGCGATCCACTCGGCGCGTGGATCACGGCGGATAAGGTCGCTCATCAGTGCACCTCCGCAGGTTCACGTTTGGCCGGTGCTGGCGTGCTGGGGATAACTTCCTCGATCAACGCATCGGCCACCAGCTCGGCGATGTCCTTGATCAGCGGTCGCGGTTCGACAACGCCTTCGAGCATGGCTGTGCACTGTGGACAACCCACGGCCACCAGTTCGGCAGCCGTTTCACGAATGTCGTCCATGCGCATGTCGGGAATCCGCTGTCTGCCGGGAATATCCGTGATCGGCGCGCCACCGCCGCCACCGCAGCAGCGAGAACGGAAGCCCGAGCGCTGCATTTCCCTGATCTCGATCCCCAGCGCACGCAGCACTTCACGCGGCGCCTCGTACTCGCCGTTGTAACGGCCCAGGTAGCACGGATCGTGATAGGTCACGCTGGCGCCTTTGTGCTGGCCCAGCGTCAGGGCGCCGTTGCGCACCAGCTCGGCCATGAAGGTGCTGTGATGCTGCACCTGATAGTCACCGCCAAAAGCGCCATATTCGTTTTTCAGCACATGAAAGCTGTGCGGGTCGCAAGTCACGATACGTTGGACACTGTACTGGGACAGGGTCTGAATGTTGCGCCGGGCGAGCGTCTGGAAGGTCGCTTCATCACCCAAACGTCGCGCCACGTCGCCGCTGTCGCGCTCTTCGAGCCCCAACACGGCGAAATCCACACCGGCCGCCTTGAGGACTTTGACGAACGCGCGCAGGGTACGCTGGTTACGCATATCGAACGCGCCGTCACCCACCCAGAACAGCACATCCACGGTTTTTTTCTCGTTGAGCAGCGTCAGGTTCAGATCCGCCGCCCAGTTCATTCGCCCGCCCGGCGCAAACCCGCCGGGGTTGTCGGTAGCAATCAGGTTGTCCAGCACTTCAGCGCCCTTGTTCGGCGTAGCGCCCTTTTCGAGAGTCAGGTGGCGGCGCATGTCGACGATGGCATCAACGTGCTCGATCATCATCGGACACTCTTCGACGCAGGCCCGGCATGTGGTGCAGGACCACAGCGTTTCGGCGTCCACCAGCCCGTTGACGATGGGCTGATGCGGATTGCCGCCATGCTCGCCCAGCGGTTTGCCTTTACCGTCCAGCGATGGATACGGACTGCCCGCAAATTTTGCGTCGGTGCCACCGGCAAGGCCGACCACCATGTCCTGAATCAGCTTTTTGGGGTTGAGCGGCTGGCCCGCCGCAAACGCCGGGCAGGCCGCTTCGCACTTGCCGCACTGCACGCAGGCGTCGAAGCCCAGCAGTTGATTCCAGGTGAAGTCCTGGGGCTTTTCCACACCCAACGGCGCGCTGCGATCGGCCAGGTCCAGCGGTTTCAAGCCCGTGGAACGTCCGCCACCAAAACGCTCGGCCCGGCGATGCCAGGCCAGGTGCAGCGCCCCGGCGAAGGCATGCTTCATCGGCCCGCCCCAGGTCATGCCGAAAAACAGTTCGCTCACGCCCCACAGCACGCCCAGCCCAAGGACGGCCACCAGCACCCAGCCACCGAAGTGCTCGGGAAGAATGCCGGCCACCGGCAGCGTGACCAGAAAGAAGCTCGCGGAAAACGCCATGAGGCTTTTCGGCAGGCGCATCCATGGGCCTTTCGACAGACGCGCAGGCGGGTTCAGACGACGACGATGGACAAACACCGCGCCGACAAACATCACCGCCGTCATCAGCAGCAGCGCATAGCCAAGCACGCGATTATGCAGACCGAAACCGTGCACCAGAATCGCCAGCACAATCGAGGCCACCGCACCGCCCGCTGTGGCCACGTGGGTATTGGCGATGTATTTGTCGCGTGCGACCACATGATGCAGATCGACCATGTAACGCTTGGGCATAGCCAGCAGGCCACCCAGCCAATCGACTTTCGAGGACCGACCGTTGCGCCACAGGGTTACCCGCCGCCAGGCGCCCAGCGCCGCAAGGGCCAGGGCGCTGAACAGCAGAATGGGAAGAAGAGTGTCTAGCATCATGTCGCTCTCAAGGCAAAAGCCTCAAGCTGCAAGCTACAAGCTTCAAGAAAAAGCACGGAACAGAAGCGCTTACTTGCCGCTTGAAGCTAACAACTTGCAGCTGCTCTCAGAAATCCTTACACAGCCGCAAGCCGTCATAGATCGCCGCGTGGGTATTACGCTGCGCCACGCAATCGCCTATACGAAACAGCAGGTAACCGTCACCCGGCTGGCTCAACGATGGCTGTGGCTGAATGGCGAACAGCGCGTCGATGTCGATCTGGCCTTTGTTGCGCGAGCCTTCCTTGAGCGCGTAGTAGATCGCTTCGTCCGGACGCACACCGTTTTCCACCACCACCTGATCGACCACCCGCTCTTCCTTGGCGCCGGTGTATTCGTTTTCCAGCACCGCTACCAGCTTGTCGCCCTCGCGATAGACCTTTTCCAGCATCATGTCGCCGGTCATGATCACTTCCTTGGGGTACATGCTGCGGTAGTAGGTCGGGAACGAGGTTCCGCCAATCGCTACGCCCGGTTTGATGTCATCGGTGACGATTTCGACCTGGCAGCCCTTGTCGGCCAGAAAGTCGGCCACCGACATGCCGGTGAACTCGCAGATGGTGTCGTAGACCAGCACGTTCTTGCCTGGCGCCACCTTGCCGTCCAGCACGTCCCAACTGCTGACCACCAGGCCTTCCGCCGCCCCCCAGTGTTCGTTCTGCTCCAGAAACGGATGACCGCCGACCGCCAGCACCACGATGTCCGGGCGCAGGTCGAGAATGGTTGCCGCATCCGCTGCGGTCCCCAGACGCAGGTCGACTTTCAGGCGCGCCAGCTCCAGCTGGAACCAGCGGGTGATGCCGGCGATCTGGTCGCGCTGCGGTGCCTTCGATGCCGTGGTGATCTGCCCGCCGATGAAGTCCTTCTTCTCGAACAGGGTCACGTCATGGCCGCGTTCGGCGGAGACCCGCGCCGCTTCCATGCCGGCAGGACCGGCACCGACCACCACGACCTTGCGCTTCGGCCCGGCGGATTTCTCGATAATGTGCGGCACGCCCATGTATTCGCGGGAGGTCGCGGCGTTCTGGATGCACAGCACGTCCAGGCCCTGATACTGACGATCGATGCAGTAGTTGGCACCGACGCACTGTTTGATCTGATCGATCTGGCCCATTTTGATCTTGGCGATCAGGTGCGGGTCGGCGATATGCGCGCGGGTCATGCCGACCATGTCGACATAGCCGCCTTCCAGAATTCGCGTTGCCTGGTTCGGGTCCTTGATGTTCTGCGCGTGCAGCACCGGGGCCTTGACCACTTCCTTGATGCCGGCCGCCAGGTGCAGGAACGGCTCCGGTGGATAACTCATGTTCGGAATGACGTTGGCCAGGGTGTTGTGGGTGTCACATCCCGAGCCCACCACGCCGATGAAATCGATCATGCCGGTGTCGTCGTAATACCTGGCGATCTGTTTCATGTCCTCGTGGCTGAGGCCGTCGGGGTGAAACTCGTCGCCACAGATGCGCAACCCCACACAGAAGTCGGGGCCGACTTCCTTGCGCACCGCCTTGATCACTTCCAGACCGAAGCGCATGCGGTTCTCGAAACTGCCGCCCCACTCATCGGTACGCTTGTTGACGCGCGGGCTCCAGAACTGGTCGATCATGTGCTGATGCACCGCCGACAACTCGACGCCATCCAGACCACCGGCCTTGGCACGCGCCGCAGCGCTGGCGTAGTTGCCGATCACCCGCCAGATTTCTTCCGGCTCGATGGTTTTACAGGTTGCCCGGTGTACCGGCTCGCGAATGCCCGACGGCGACAGCAGGGTCGGCCAGTGATCGCCATCCCAACGCGAGCGACGGCCCATGTGGGTAATCTGGATCATGATCTTGGCGCCGTGCTTGTGCATGGCGTCGGCGAGGTTCTGGAAGTGCGGGATGATTCTGTCGGTCGCCAGGTTGACCGATTTCCACCAGCCTTGCGGGCTGTCGATGGCCACGCTTGAAGAGCCGCCACAAATGGCCAGACCGATGCCGCCCTTGGCTTTCTCCTCGTAGTACTTCACGTAACGATCCGTGGTCATGCCGCCGTCGGTGGCGTAGACCTCAGCGTGCGCGGTGCTCAGCACGCGATTGCGGATGGTGAGTTTGCCGATCTGGATCGGCTGGAACATCGCTTCGAAAGCCATAACCCGATCCTCGATTTACAGCGGCTTGACGACGAACAGACCGTCGTCATGACCTTCTTCGGAACCACCGTAAACCTGCTCGGCAACCGTGCGCACAGGGCTGCCGCTGGCAGCGAGGATCTGGTCCATGGCCCCGGCGAACCAGCCGGTGAACATGTAATCGACCTTGCGCCCGACCTTGCCGTAGACGTACACGAAACAGGAGTGCTCCAGCTTCACGCTGGCAGTGCCTTTCTCGACGTCGATGTCCTGGATCTTGAACAGGCCCCAGCCACGCTGCGACAGGCGCTTCATGTAGTGCTCGAACACCGCAACGCCTTGCAGACCATGGCATTCGGCTTCCTTTTCGCACCAGTGCCAGGCGGATTTGTAACCCGCCTTGTAGAGGATGTCGGCGTACGCATCGGCGCCCAGCACTTCTTCGATGCCCATATGGTTGTTGACGAAAAAGTGCCGGGGCACGTACAGCATCGGCAACGCATCGGAGGTCCAGACGCCGGTTTCGCTGTCGACTTCGATGGGCAGTTGCGGGGCGATTTTAGCCATGGCGGTCAAACTCCAGATGATTCGGGCTACACCCACCGCTCGAAAGGCCGTGGGGGTTCAATTCGATAAGGTATGGCGGGCGGTTTACTCGCCCCAGACGTCGGCCAGAACGTTGACCCAGTTCTCGCCCATGATCTTGCGCACCACGCGTTCGGAGTGACCGCGCTTGAGCAACGTTTCAGTCAGATTGGGAAACTCCCCGACGGTGCGGATGCCCAGCGGGTTGATGATCTTGCCGAAGTTGGTCAGGCGGCGGGCGTAGCCCTTGTCGTGGGTCAGGTACTCGAAAAATTCCTGGCCGTGACCCTGGGTGAAGTCAGTACCAATGCCGATGGCGTCTTCGCCGACGATGTTCATCACATATTCGATGGCTTCGGCGTAATCGTCGATGGTCGACTCGATGCCCTTGGCCAGGAACGGCGCGAACATGGTCACACCGACAAACCCGCCATGGTCGGCGATGAACTTCAGTTCGGCGTCAGACTTGTTGCGCGGGTGTTCCTTGAGGCCGGACGGCAGGCAGTGGGAATAGCAGACCGGTTTTTTCGATTCGAGAATGACTTCTTCCGAGGTTTTCGAGCCGACATGGGACAGGTCGCACATCACCCCGACACGGTTCATTTCAGCGACGATCTCACGACCGAAACCCGACAGCCCGCCGTCGCGCTCGTAGCAGCCCGTGCCCACCAGATTCTGGGTGTTGTAGCACAGCTGCACGATGCCGACGCCGAGCTTCTTGAAGATCTCGACGTAGCCGATCTGGTCTTCATAGGCATGCGCGTTCTGGAAGCCGAACAGGATGCCGGTCTTGCCCAGTTCCTTGGCCTTGCGGATATCGGCTGTGGTGTGCACCGGCATGACCAGGTCGCTGTTCTCGCGCATCAGTTTCTGGCTGGTGCAGATGCTGTTGATGGTCGCCTGAAAGCCTTCCCACACCGACACGGTGCAGTTGGCCATGGTCAGGCCGCCCTTGCGCATGTCTTCAAACAGCTCGCGGTTCCACTTGGCGATGATCAGCCCGTCAATAACGATGCTGTCAGCGTGTAATTCGGCTGGGCTCATCAGGCTGTCCCCTTTTTTGATTCCGGTGCGCCGAATCGGCTGTCGGCGCTAATGGGGTCAGCATATGCCGGAGGGTCAGGGGAACCGGGTGCAAAAACGACAGGGGGTTTGCCGAAAGCGTCAAGATGCGACAAAGGGGTACGGCGCGTGGTCGTGCGATGTCGTAAACCTGTTCAATGTCTCGCGCTTGAGACAGAATCGAGCCTATCAATGGATCGGAGCGACTCGATGAAAACGTTTTTGCTGACCCTGGCCCTTATGACGACAGCTGTGACAGGCGTACATGCTGCTCAGAATCCGGACGCGTCGCCCTGCGACGGTGTCGAGGACGACAAGCAGACACTGGAATGCTCGGCCTACAGCCGTACCACTGCCGAACAGTTGCTCAAGGAGAACTTCGACAATCTGCTCAAGCGGGTTCAGTCCCAGTTCGTTGCCAATAAGACGCAGTTCAACGACTTTACCAGCAAACTCAAAACCGCCCAGCAAGCCTGGGAGAAGCTGCGTGACGCCGACTGCGCGGTGGAAGTCTTTCCTTCTGCAGCAGGCAGCAAGGCCTTCACCATCAGCGAAAACGACTGCATTGCACGCATGAGTGACGAGCGCTCGGAGTATCTGGAGTCGATAGCTCAGGAATAACGTCTACGATGAGATAACCTGCCTCTTTATATGAACGAGCTCATCAGGTTTTCTCATGATTATTTGCGGTGTAGAAATCAAAGGCAGCGAAGCCATCTTCGCCCTCGCCACACGGCAGAGCAGCGGCCTCGCCCACCTGCCGCTGGCCACGAAAAAGATCGCGCTGGAGGACGATGAAGAGCCTGCCAACGTCAAGGCTTTCGCCACGCAAATCGCAGGCTTCGTGCGTGAAAACGGCGTCAGCCACATCGCCATCAAGAAGCGCAGCAAGAAAGGCGAATTCGCTGGCGGCCCGACCACCTTCAAGATCGAAACCATCTTTCAACTGATGTCCGATTGCGACGTGGTGCTGATCTCGCCGCAAACCATCAACGCACAGAACAAGAAACACACCTTCGCCCTGCCTGACACCCTGAACAAGTACCAGCACGAAGCGTACAAGGCGGCGTGTGCAGGGTTGATGAAGAGCGTTTAGACGCTTCAAGAGCGTCCGGAACCGCATGCCCACGCGGAGTACCCATCGTTACGCACAAGTCCGCTTTTGATTCTGGCCGAAGGCCGTGGGAGCGAACTTGTTCGCGAAGACGGTAGTTCATAAAATGCATTTTTGGAGAATGTACCGGCCCTTTCGCGAACAAGTTCGCTCCTACGCCCGCCGCGCAGAAGCGAGATGTTCAGGCTCTTCAGTACTTGTGTCTAACCATGAGCGCGGAGCATTCATTCACCCGGCAGGTGCTTTTGACCGGACATAAAAAAACCCGCATTTCTGCGGGTTTCTTCAATGCTCAGTCAACTCAGTTGACCTTGGCATCCAGTTCGCCACGCGCGTAGCGTTCGAACATGGCGTCCAGGGAGATCGGCTTGATCTTCGAGGCGTTGCCAGCGGTGCCGAATGCTTCGTAACGAGCGATACATACATCACGCATGGCCGAAACGGTCTTGGCCAGATACTTGCGCGGGTCGAACTCGCTCGGGTTTTTGGCCATGAATTCGCGGATGGCACCGGTCGACGCCAGACGCAGGTCGGTGTCGATGTTGACCTTGCGCACGCCGTGCTTGATGCCTTCAACGATTTCTTCGACCGGCACACCGTAGGTTTCTTTGATGTCGCCGCCGAACTCGTTGATGATCTTCAGCCATTCCTGTGGAACGGACGAAGAACCGTGCATCACCAGGTGAGTGTTGGGGATGCGCTTGTGGATCTCTTTGATCCGCTCGATCGCCAGGATGTCGCCGGTAGGCGGCTTGGTGAACTTGTAAGCGCCGTGGCTGGTGCCGATGGCGATGGCCAGGGCATCGACCTGAGTGCGCTTGACGAAGTCAGCGGCCTCTTCCGGGTCGGTCAGCATCTGGCTGTGATCCAGAACGCCTTCCGCACCAACGCCGTCTTCTTCACCGGCCATGCCGGTTTCCAGCGAACCCAGCACGCCCAGCTCGCCTTCCACGGAAACGCCGCAGGCGTGAGCGAAGGACACCACGCGACGGGTAACGTCGACGTTGTAGTCGTAATCGGCCGGGGACTTGCCGTCTTCACGCAGCGAGCCGTCCATCATGACCGAGCTGAAACCCAGCTGGATCGAGCGCTGGCAGATGTCAGGGCTGGTGCCGTGGTCCTGATGCATGACCACCGGGATGTGCGGGAATTCTTCGATCGCGGCGAGGATCAGGTGACGCAGAAACGGCGCACCGGCGTATTTGCGGGCACCGGCAGAAGCCTGGACGATCACCGGGGAGTCGGTCTTGTCGGCCGCTTCCATAATGGCGCGCATCTGTTCCAGGTTGTTTACGTTGAAGGCTGGAACGCCGTAGCCGAATTCGGCTGCGTGGTCCAACATCTGGCGCATGCTGATAAGTGCCATTGTCTGTTTCTCTCCCGGTAGGGTCGTTAGTCGAGCAAGCCTGCCGTAGTGGCGGCTGCCATTCAAGTTATAAGCTCAGCCGCGAGGCCGTGCGTGTGTGCCCGAGATCCGACTTATCTGGCCTTGCAGCCGCGACCGATCAGATCGTTGGTAGCGTCCCAGTAGATCAGGCCCTCGCTACCCTTGTTGACGAATGCCAACACATTGTTGCTGTACAGCGTTCCGCTGGCAGCGCCGGGTTCGGCCTTGAGCCTGAACACCTGATCGCTCTGATTCAGACGCACATCGACTTCCTTTTTGGCCGAGTCGATGTAGCGCCAGTTGACCTCAGCATTGCTGTCGCATACCCAGCGATTCCAGGGATCATTCTGCTGCGGTGAACTCATGCTCGAACAACCGCCAAGCACTGCCAAAACCCCGAGGGCAATCACGCCTTTCATTACGTCTCCTGGCTGCCCTGCGAAACGCGGCGTGTGCCGGCCGTTTCAACTGTCAGGGGCAGTTCTGTTCCTGTTTTCGGTCATCGGCCGGCTCACCGGTCACATGCGCCTCGACCCGTTGACTGTTTTCGGTCGTCGGCACATTCACGTCGGCCGGGCTGAATATCTGACAGGTCTTGGCACGCGAGCCAGAACCGGTACAACCAGCCAGTACAATGCAGCTCATAAGAGCCAGGGCAGCGATCTTCATGGCGAAACTCCTTTCGCGGAAAAATATCCACCCTTTAAAGACCACTGAAGCCCGTCAATGTTGCCAACGGGTTTCAGACCTGGCTCACAGACAACCTACATTGCCGGTCCGCGGCATGAATTCGTAACGATCCCATACTTCCGGGCCGCCGCGCTTGTAGACCACCGGCACCGTTTCGGCCTGCCAGCCCGCCTGATAGCAGCTCAGCTGGAGCGGTTGCGTCGGGGAGTCGCTCTCCACCTCTTCAGCCGCAGGCTTGCCCGCGCAACCGGCCAGTAAACCTGCGATGAGAAACCACGGTAACGCCCTGACCATTGACCACTCCTTGTCCAAGGCTTTCACTCAAGCCTTGGCGCGTTGTTCGAGCACTTCCACCGCTGGCAGGACCTTGCCTTCCACGAACTCGAGGAACGCACCGCCACCGGTCGAAATGTAGGAAATCTGTTGTGCCACACCATACTTGTCGATGGCCGCCAGTGTGTCACCACCGCCCGCGATGGAGAACGCCTGGCTTTCAGCAATGGCCTTGGCCAGCGTTTTGGTGCCTTCACCGAACTGATCGAACTCAAATACGCCGACCGGACCGTTCCACAGGATAGTCCCGGAAGATTTCAGTAATTCGGCGAAATGTGCAGCAGTTTGCGGGCCAATATCGAGAATCATGTCGTCATCGGCGACATCGGCAATCAGCTTGACGGTAGCGGCAGCGCTCTCGGCGAACTCCTTGGCAACCACCACGTCAGTTGGCAGTGGCACGCTGACCTTGGCGGCGATGGCGCGGGCGGTGTCGAGCAGATCAGGTTCGTACAGCGATTTGCCGACCTTGTGACCGGCTGCAGCCAGGAAGGTGTTGGCAATGCCGCCGCCGACGATCAACTGATTGCAGATGCCGCTCAGGCTGTTGAGCACATCCAGCTTGGTGGAGACCTTGGAGCCGGCAACGATGGCGGTCATCGGCTGGGCCGGAGCGCCCAGGGCCTTGCCCAGTGCTTCGAGCTCGGCAGCCAGCAACGGACCCGCCGCCGCCACCTTGGCGAATTTGGCCACGCCATGAGTAGACCCCTCGGCACGGTGCGCGGTGCCGAAGGCATCCATCACGAACACGTCGCACAGCGCTGCGTATTGCTGCGCCAGATCATCGGCGTTCTTTTTCTCGCCCTTGTTGAAGCGAACGTTCTCGAACAGGACCACCTCACCGGCCTTCACGTCGACGCCGTCCAGATAATCGGCAACCAGCGGAACGTCACGACCCAGCGCCTTGCTCAGGTAGTCGGCAACCGGCTTGAGACTGTTCTCGGCAGAAAACTCACCTTCTGTCGGGCGGCCAAGGTGCGAGCAGACCATGACGGCCGCGCCCTTTTCCAGCGCCAGCCTGATGGTCGGCAGCGAAGCGAGGATACGTGCATCACTGCTGACCACGCCGTCCTTTACCGGGACGTTGAGGTCTTCGCGAATCAGTACACGTTTACCTTGCAGATCGAGGTCGGTCATCTTCAAGACGGTCATGAGCATTCCTGTTTTTTTACTGTTATTGGTCAGCGACGCGCAGAAAGTGATCGGCGACGTCGAGCATTCGATTGGCAAAGCCCCACTCGTTGTCGAACCAGGCCAGCAGATTGACCAGCCGGGGTCCGGAAACGCGGGTCTGACTCGCATCGACAATGGCCGAATGCGGGTCATGGTTGAAATCGCAACTGGCGTGCGGCAATTCAGTGTAGGCCAACAGTCCCTTGAGCGGACCGCTGGTGGCGGCCTCACGCAGGATACGGTTGATCTCCACGGCATCGGTGTCTCGCGACATCTGCAACGTAATGTCCAGACAGGACACATTCACGGTCGGCACGCGAACAGCTTTGGCCTGAATTCGGCCGGCAAGTTCCGGAAGCAGCCGTTCGATTCCTCGCGCCAGACCGGTGGACACCGGGATGATCGACTGGAAGGCCGAGCGGGTACGGCGCAGATCCTCGTGATGATAAGCGTCGATCACCGGTTGATCGTTCATCGCCGAGTGGATGGTGGTAATGGTCATGTATTCCAGGCCGATGGCCTGATCCAGCAAGCGCAGCAGCGGCACACTGCAGTTGGTGGTGCACGACGCGGCGGAGACCAGCAGCTCGCGGCCGGTCAGCTTGTGCTGGTTGATGCCGAACACCACGGTGGCATCGACATCTCGTTCACTGGCCATCGGCTGGGAAAACAGCACCCGCGGCGCGCCGGCATCCAGAAAGCGCTGGCCATCTTCGCGAGTGTTGTAGACACCGGAACACTCAAGCACCAGATCGACTTCCAGAGCGGCCCAGTCGATGCCTTCCGGCGTCGCACTGCGCAACACCTTGATCCGGTGATCATTGATGTGCAGGTATTGCCCTTCGACCCGCACTTCGCCGGGGAACCGGCCATGTGTGGAATCAAAGCGCGTGAGGTATTCGAGACTGGCCATGTCGGCCAGATCATTGATGGCAACCACTTCAAACCCGGCCTTGGCCCCTCGCTCGCACAGCGCGCGAACGACGCAACGACCAATACGGCCGTAACCGTTCAGAGCAACTTTGTAAGGGCGGGGCTGGGGCATGAAGTTTTCGCCAGGGAATAACAATCATGTGGGAGCGAAGCGTCGCCCGGTCCGCTCCCACAACATCAACATCACATAGCTGATCAGTCTTCCAGCAGCTCTTCAGCAGTGCTCAGGACGTTTTCCAGCGTGAAGCCGAACTCTTCGAACAGCGCTGGCGCAGGGGCCGACTCGCCGAAGGTGGTCATGCCGATCACGCGCCCTTCCAGACCAACGTATTTGTACCAGTAGTCGGCGTGAGCCGCTTCGATGGCAATACGCGCGCTGACCTGCAACGGCAGCACCGCCTGCTTGTAAGCAGCATCCTGAGCTTCGAAAATGCTGGTGCATGGCATGGACACCACGCGCACGTTGCGACCCTGCTCGGTCAGCTTGTCGTACGCCTGCACAGCCAGACCGACTTCCGAACCGGTTGCGATCAGGATCAGCTCAGGCTCGGCAGCACAGTCACGCAGCACGTAGCCGCCACGCGCGATGTAGGACAGTTGCTTCTCGTCACGCGCCTGATGGGTCAGATTCTGACGGGAGAAGATCAGTGCCGACGGGCCATCGTCACGCTCGATCGCGTGTTTCCAGGCCACGGCCGACTCCACGGCATCCGCAGGACGCCAGGTGTCCAGGTTCGGCGTGGTACGCAGACTGGTCAATTGCTCGATCGGCTGGTGAGTCGGACCGTCTTCGCCCAGACCGATGGAGTCGTGGGTGAATACGTAGATCACGCGCTTCTTCATCAACGAGGCCATACGCACCGCGTTGCGCGCGTATTCCATGAAGATCAGGAAGGTGGCGCCGTAAGGCACGAAACCGCCGTGCAAGGCGATGCCGTTCATCATGGCGCCCATGCCGAACTCGCGAACACCGTAGTGCAGGTAGTTGCCGTTAGGGTCTTCGCCGGTGATGCTCTTGCAGCCTTTCCAGATGGTCAGGTTGGACCCGGCAAGGTCAGCCGAACCTCCCAGAATTTCAGGCAGCAACGGGCCCAGTGCTCCCAGCGCGTTCTGGCTGGCCTTGCGGCTGGCGATGGTTTCGCCCTTTGCGTTGACTTCGGCGACATAAGCCGCTGATTTTTCAGCGAAATCAGCAGGCAACTGCCCACTCATGCGACGAATGAAGTCATTGGCCAGTTCCGGGAACGCGGCGGAATAGTCAGCAAAGCGCTGGTCCCACTCGGCTTCGGCAGCCAGGCCTTTTTCCTTCCCGTTCCACTCGGCATAGATATCAGCCGGGATTTCGAAAGGACCGTAGTTCCACTTCAGTGCAGCACGGGTCAGGGCGATTTCGTCAGCACCCAGCGGCGCACCGTGGGACTCTTCCTTGCCCTGTTTGTTCGGCGAACCGAAACCGATGGTGGTCTTGCAGCAGATCAGCGTCGGCTGATCGCTCTTGCGAGCGGTCTCGATGGCCGTCTTGATTTCTTCAGGATCATGACCGTCGACATTGCGGATCACCAGCCAGCCGTAGGACTCGAAACGCTTTGGCGTGTCGTCGGTAAACCAGCCTTCCACTTCGCCATCGATGGAGATGCCGTTGTCGTCGTAGAACGCGATCAGCTTGTTCAACTGCAACGTACCGGCCAGCGAGGCCGCTTCGTGGGAAATACCTTCCATCATGCAGCCATCACCCATGAACACGTAGGTATGGTGATCGACGATGGAGTGGCCTGGGCGGTTGAACTGCGCGGCGAGCGTCTTCTCGGCAGCAGCGAAACCGACAGCGTTGGCAAAGCCCTGACCCAGCGGACCGGTGGTGGTCTCGATGCCAGGCGTGTAACCGTACTCCGGGTGACCCGGTGTACGGCTGTGCAATTGACGGAAGTTTTTCAGGTCGTCGATGGACAGGTCATAGCCGGTCAGGTGCAGCAGCGAATAGACCAGCATCGAGCCGTGGCCGTTGGACATGATGAAACGGTCACGGTCGGCAAATGAAGGGTTTGCCGGGTTGTGTTTCAGATAATCGCGCCAAAGAACCTCGGCGATATCCGCCATGCCCATGGGGGCACCCGGATGGCCGCTGTTGGCTTTTTGCACGGCATCCATGCTGAGGGCACGAATAGCGTTGGCACGCTCACGACGGCTTGGCATCGCTGATCTCCTGGGAATTAAGAAATAGGATTGATAAAAAGAAGGCCATTTTCCCTCACGGACAGGCCGGGGGCAATCACAGATAGACGACCATAGGCTTTTTTCCGGGGTTGCGGACATTATTTGCCACGCAAAGACTGGATCACCCGCCTGCACGACAAGTTCACAACGCCTGACCGACGCCATCCATCCCGCAATATCAAAACTTTTTGATATTGCCCTTGCGACACTCCGGATCGCTCTCTAGACTGCGCAGCTATGAACCTGCGTGTACCTGCCATTCGCCACGATGCATGCGACGACCTCTCTGCATTGTGCAAGGCCGGCGGAGATCCCTTGCGGCTGAACGTGCTGCGTGTGCTGACCAATGACTCGTTCGGCGTGCTGGAACTGGCGCAGATTTTCGCCATCGGCCAGTCCGGCATGAGCCACCACCTCAAGGTGCTGGCGCAGGCTGATCTGGTCGCGACACGGCGTGAAGGCAACGCGATTTTCTACCGCCGCGCCCTGCCCCACACCGAATTACCGGGCGGCAGGCTGCATGCGGCGCTGCTCGATGAAGTGGATACGCTGGACTTGCCGGACGACGTACAAAGCCGTATCGGCCTGGTGCATCGGCAACGGGCATTGGCCAGTCAGGATTTTTTCGCCCGCACCGCAGAAAAGTTTCGCGCCCAGCAGGACCTGATCGCCGGTTTGGCGCAGTACAGCGAAAGCCTGCTGACCTTGCTCGACAAACTGAGCTTCGGCGCGCAAGCGACCGCTCTGGAAGTAGGCCCCGGCGACGGCGGCTTCCTTCCAGAGCTGGCGCGACGCTTCGGTCAGGTGATCGCGATGGACAACAGCCCGGTCATGCTGGACCTGGCACGCGGCGTCTGCGAGCGCAAGGCACTGGCTAACGTTGAGCTCAGACTGGCCGATGCACTGACCGACGCTAAAGTCAGTGCCGATTGCGTCGTCCTCAACATGGTGCTGCATCATTTCGCGGTACCGGCCGAAGCCTTGAGGCAACTGGCCGAACATGTAAAACCCGGCGGTAGCCTGCTGGTAACAGAATTGTGTAGTCATGACCAGAGTTGGGCCAGGGAGGCCTGTGGCGATCTCTGGTTAGGTTTCGAGCAGGAAGACCTGGCCCGTTGGGCCATCGCTGCGGGGCTAGTTCCCGGGGAAAGCCTCTATGTAGGCTTACGTAATGGTTTCCAGATCCAGGTTCGCCATTTTCAGCGACCGGCTGGCGACACTCACCATCGGTAAAATGAAGGAAACCCGTAGAGATGAGCGAATACTCACTTTTCACCTCCGAGTCCGTGTCCGAAGGGCATCCGGACAAGATCGCCGACCAGATTTCCGACGCGGTTCTGGACGCCATCATCGCTGAAGACAAATACGCCCGTGTAGCGTGCGAAACACTGGTCAAGACCGGTGTGGCGATCATCGCTGGCGAAGTGTCGACTTCGGCCTGGGTCGATCTGGAAGACATCGTGCGTAACGTCATCCTCGACATCGGCTACAACAGCTCCGACGTCGGTTTCGACGGCGCGACCTGCGGCGTGATGAACATCATCGGCAAGCAGTCGGTAGACATCGCCCAGGGCGTTGACCGCAGCAAGCCAGAAGATCAGGGCGCTGGCGACCAGGGCCTGATGTTCGGCTATGCCAGCAACGAGACTGACGTGCTGATGCCAGCGCCGATCACCTTCTCCCATCAGTTGGTGCAGCGTCAGGCCGAAGCGCGTAAATCCGGCCTGCTGCCGTGGCTGCGCCCGGATGCCAAATCCCAGGTGACCTGCCGTTACGAAAACGGCAAGGTGGTCGGCGTCGACGCTATCGTACTGTCGACCCAGCACAACCCGGATGTGTCGTACAAGGACCTGCGCGAAGGCGTGATGGAGCTGATCGTCAAGCACGTCATCCCTGCGCACCTGCTGCACAAGGACACCCAGTTCCACATCAACCCGACCGGCAACTTCATCATCGGTGGCCCGGTAGGCGACTGCGGTCTGACCGGCCGCAAGATCATCGTCGACACCTACGGCGGCATGGCCCGTCACGGCGGCGGTGCTTTCTCCGGCAAGGACCCATCGAAGGTTGACCGTTCGGCTGCCTACGCCGGTCGCTACGTCGCCAAGAACATCGTCGCTGCCGGCCTGGCCGAGCGTTGCGAGATTCAGGTGTCCTACGCCATCGGCGTCGCTCAACCGACTTCGATCTCGCTGAACACGTTCGGCACCGGCAAGCTGTCCGATGACAAGATCATCAAGCTGGTCCGCGACAACTTCGACCTGCGTCCTTACGCAATCACCACCATGCTCGACCTGCTGCACCCGATGTACCAGGCCACTGCAGCCTACGGCCACTTCGGTCGTATCCCGGTCGAAATGACCGTTGGCGATGACACCTTCACCGCCTTCACCTGGGAAAAAACCGACCGCGCCGACGCCCTGCGCGCAGCTGCCGGTCTGTAAAAACCCAGAAAAAAGCCCCGAACGACCTGGTCGTTTCGGGGCTTTTTTTCGTCTGCGCGGCAGTCATTCCACGGTCACACTTCAAGCCCGCCGCGACACCAGCAGTACCGACGCAGCGCTTGCCAACAACCCCGCGCATACCCTGTTGAACAACCGCTTGCCACTGGGTCTGGCCAACAGGCGACGAGCATGGATCCCCATCGCGGCATACAACGCGATCGCTATGCACTCCAGTACCAGAAACAGACCACCCAGCACCGCGAACTGACCTGACACATCACTTTGCTGATCCACAAACTGCGGAAGAAAAGCAGTAAACAGCAGGATCGCTTTCGGATTGCCAATAGCCACCAGAAACTCTTGACGCGCAAGGCTGCCAGCGTTGGCTGTTGTGATCTCTGCCTGGTTCTGAATAGCCGGGTCGGCGCGCCATAGCTGCACCGCGAGATAAAACAGATACGCTGCGCCGACGACCTTGATCACATGAAACAACCATTCGGACGTATGCAACACAGCAGTCAGTCCTGCGCCGGCCAAGGCGATCATGATGACAAACGCCAGCAAGCGCCCCGCTCCGCCGACGCAAGAGCTGGAGAAGCCGTAGCGGGTAGCGTTACTGATCGACAGAAGATTGTTCGGACCGGGCGCCATGTTCAGCGCAAAGCAGGCCGGAATGAATACAGCGAGTGTCGAGATGTCCATTGGCTCCAATCCCTGAGTTGAGTCAGCTATTCAGTCTGGCTTTTTTTAATGAACGGTCAAGACACAGCTGCGCCGTGAAATGCGGCCGGGCTGCAGCGGCAAGGCCATGCGTACCCAGCCTTTGTGGGAGCTTGCTCACGAAGGGGCAGGTGCAGGCGCGACTATCGTGCGGCGCTCTGCGTCGCATGCCTTTCTGGACGCTC
>NZ_JARVSW010000039.1:0-56893 GCF_030208985.1 Pseudomonas sp. MEJ108 | reverse complement strand
GCCAGGACTCAGCCGTCACTTACGTCGCACTCTGCGTCGTCAGTGCCATCGTGGTCGAAAAGCATTTCGATGGTAGTGAACGCGATTTTGACTATCGTCCCCACGCTCCAGCGTGGGAATGCCGTTCGTGACGCTCTGCGTCACACAGCGGTTTGGGGATGTCAGGTAGATTTGCACTGGCCGGCTAAAATTTTTCAAAAAGCGTGAGCCGTTTTTTGATCCTCGCGTGACAGACAGGGAAAGCCTCTCTCAACCTTCCGGTCAAAGGACTCCTGCATGTCAGCCCGCCCTACCCAACTTTCGCCGCTGGTGCGTACATTGCGCCATGTCATTTTCGGCGCCAGCCTCTCGGTCGGCAGCCTGTCGATGGCGCAGGCCGCCGAGGTCGCACCCAAGGTGTATCACATTGCGCCGAGCGAGCTTGAAGCGGCGTTGAACCAGTTCGGTCGTGAGTCTGGCGTGCTGATTTCCTATGGTTCGCAGATCACCAGCGGCCTGAAAAGCCGTGGCCTGGAAGGTCAGTACACGCCCGAGCAGGGCCTGAATGCCTTGCTCGAAGGCACCGGCCTGCAGGCCATGGCCGATGGCAATAACGGCTTTACCCTGCAACCGGCCAATACCGCTGGCGCGCCGATCGAACTGGGTGTCTCTACGGTGGTCGGTGACTGGCTGGGCGCTGCGCAGCAAACCAACGTTTTCGAGCATCCGGGCGCGCGTGACGTGATTCGTCGTGAGGAATTCGAGCGGGTCGGTGCGACATCGGCGCGTGAAGTGCTCAATCGCATTCCGGGCGTCAATGCGCCGGACAACAACGGCACCGGCAGCCATGACATGGCGCTGAACTTCGGCATTCGCGGCCTCAATCCACGCCTGGCGTCGCGCTCTACCGTGCTGATGGACGGTATCCCGGTGCCGTTCGCGCCCTATGGCCAGCCGCAACTGTCGTTTGCGCCGATCAGCATGGGCAACATGGACGCAGTCGATGTGGTGCGTGGCGGTGGCGCAGTGCGTTACGGTCCGCAGAACGTGGGTGGCATCGTCAACTTCGTGACCCGCGCGATCCCCGACGCCCCCACTCTCAAGGGCGGCATCCAGACCGAGACCAGCCCGTCGTCCAGCCACGACGGCTTCAAGACCACCGGCAACCTGCTGGCAGGCGGTACCGCGGACAACGGCCTGGGCGGCGCGATTCTGTATTCCGGCGTGCGCGGCGGCGACTGGCGCGAGCACAGCGACACCGAAATCGACGACCTGATTCTCAAGGGCAAATACCAGATCGACGACGCCAACAGCCTCAACGCCATGGCGCAGTACTACGATGGCGAAGCACAGATGCCTGGAGGCCTCAGCGTCGCGGACTACGATGCCGACCCGTACCAGTCGACACGCCTGAAGGACAAGTTCTGGGGCCGTCGCACCCTGTTCAATTTCGGCTATCGCTATGAGCAGGACGCGCGCGTCTTCACCGCCAACACGTTCTTCACCAAGACCTTGCGCAGCGGCTATCTGGATCAGGGCAGCTTCGTTTCCCTGTCGCCCCGCGAATACTGGGTGCGCGGCCTGGAAACACGCTTCTCGCAAGGCTTTGCGCTGGGCGAGACCTGGCATGAAGTCGGCGTTGGCTACCGCTACGTCAACGAGGCCGGTCATGAGTTGCGCTATCGCGAACCGGTGACGGGCGAGCTGCCAACCACCGCCAGTCGCAACGACCGCGACACACGCGGCGCGACCGAAGCGCATGCGTTCTACATCGACGACCGCATCGATATCGGCAAGTGGACCATCACGCCGGGCATTCGCTACGAGATGATCGACACCGCGCAGAACAACAACCTGACCAACGCCCGCTACCAGGGCGACTACAGCACCGCACTGCCCGCGTTGAACGTGCTTTACCACCTGACCGACACCTGGAACCTGTACGCCAACACCGAAGGCTCGTTCGGCAGTGTGCAGTACAGCCAGATGCCCAACCGCGTCACCGGCGATGAAGTCAAACCGGAAAAAGCCCGCACCTGGGAACTGGGCACACGCTACGACAACGGCAACCTGCGGGCCGAGATCGGCGCGTTCCTGATCAATTTCGACAACCAGTACGACAGCAACCAGACCAATGACACGGTTATCGCACGCGGCGAGACGCGTCATCAGGGCATCGAGACCAGCGTCAACTATGCGCTGGAGGGCCTGAGCCCGGTGCTGGCCGGCTACGATGTCTACGCGACCTACGCCTTCGTCGACGCCACGATTCGCGAAGACGGCCCGAACAAGGGCAATCGCGTGCCGTTCTCGTCAAAGCACAAGGGAACCATGGGCGTCAGCTACACCGAAGGGCCGTGGAAGCTTAATTTCGACAGCTCCTTCCAGAGCGACCAGTTTGCCGACAACGCTAATACCTCGGCTGAAAGCGCCGACGGCAGCACCGGCAAGATCCCTGGGTACATGCTGTTCAGCACCCGCGCCAACTACGACTTCGGCCCGCAATTGTCTGACCTCAACGTTGCGGTCGGGATGAAGAACATCTTCAACCGCCAGTACTACACCCGCTCGTTCGACGACAACAACCGCGGCAAATACGTCGGCGAACCACGCACGGTGTACGTACAGACATCGGTCGCGTTCTAGTTTCGGACGCCAGAGCGCGAGAGCAGTGTTCTCCCGGACACCTCTCGTTCCTCACGCTCCGCGTGGGAATGCCGTTCTGGACGCTCTGCGTCCGCTCCTGATTCGTAACCTCGCGCCAAGGCAGCCCTTTTTTGCTGCGAAATATTTCTTACACATTGGGGTTGAATTGTCAGGCGATTGCCGCCAACACTGTGAATGAGCGCAAACGAAAACGATTCCGACAGGAATCATGCAGTCCAGCCTCGCACGAGCAAGCCCTAATAAGGATTAACTATGCAAATCCAGGTCAATAGCGATAATCACATCGAAAGCAGTATCCGACTGGAGGAGTGGGTTCGTACCACCGTTGAAAGCACGCTCGAACACTACGATGAAAACCTGACCCGCGTGGAAGTCCACATCCGCGATGAAAACGGCGACAAGCCTGGCCCACACGACATCAAGTGCCAGATGGAAGCTCGCCCCAAAGGACACCAACCCATTTCTGTTTCCCACAAGGCCGATACGGTAGATCAGGCTGTGGATGGCGCTGCTGTAAAACTCGATCACGCCCTCGAGCATCTGTTTGGCAAACTGCGCGGCAAACGAGGCGCCGCACCGACCATCGCCGAACAGGATGAAGATCCGGTAAGCCCGGACGCGCTGCTCGAAGAAGAATTTCTGGAAAAAGAGCAGGAGAAAGAAGCCGCTCGTCTGACCTGATGTTCCACTGACACGTTTTGCAAAAAAAGGGCGAACCGGCAACGGCTCGCCCTTTTTGTTCGCCATAGGCCGGCAAGCGCAGTGCACACCGACAGCGTGGCCGACACACGTCTGTATGCCCCAATCGGTGCGCACCACAAAAGGTCGCTGCACAGCTTTGGCCACCCTGATCCACCGCTCGCCTTGCAGCCGTTTCGATCGCCGGTTGCCGTCCATCGAATTTAACACGCCGCACCAGGCGCCCGTCGAGCGGCACCGCAAAGCCATCGGCGAGCAAAAAAAGCACGCCGCTCACCTCTGTGAGTGTGCTGGTCAGCCATGCATGCCCACAAGCGCTCAATATGCATCTCGCCGTTCCGCAGCACCGCGCTCAACACCGGAACCTGAACAGCACGCGAGGACGGTTTCGACCCCGTCGTTACGAATCTCTGGCGTCAAGAATCGGTTGTCCGAGTGTCAGACAATCACTCGAAAAAACCCTGCAAAACGTCATTCGCGAGACAACCAGATCATGTCCGTGACGCACCCCCGGCACGTTTTGGAGAGCGCTTTTTTCAACCGGACTGACTGGCTTGTCTTGCCGCAAAGCAAGCCAGAAAGCGGCTGCGCAGCACTCCCGCTCGGCAGCTTTTAGCGTATCGCCCCGGCAATATGGCCCGAACCATGCAAAGCCCTGTACTACGCACCACGAGGCAGGCCATCAGGACGGCCACTTCCTGGCGCGGACTCATGTCGAGAGTGCGTTAAAGCGTCTTAAACGAACCTGTCATCAACGCGAAAGACGACAGCAAAACGGTCAGCAGCAGGCGCAGGAGTAACGCAACCGCTGATCAGTCGTCGAGAACCAAAAGGACTACGACCCGGTCAACTTATGCAGACCATTGAGCAGGTGAATGATATGGACAATCCTTTTCAAATGATCACGGACACGTTTCACCCCGACTACCGGGTGAATCTGAGCATTCAAGGGCTGGACGGCAGCATCATGCTGACCTTGTCCAACGAACGCGGCGTCGTTGCCAAGCGCCTGATCAGCGCCGCGCAACGCAATGACCCACAACGCCTGCGCAAGCTAATCGAAAGCGTGCAATTTGGCATCGCCATCGAACGTGGCGACAGCGCTATCAAGATCCTCGCGGCGTTGACCGACGGCGCGACCCTGAAAAAGACACCTGCCCCGGCCAATGGTCCATGGCCGCAGAGTCAGGCAACGGTGAATGCCGGAGCTTGATGGACACCTGCCCTTCCCCTCTGTGCAGCGCCGTTAATGGCGCTGCACAGAGCCAGAATATGTTGATGCCACGCCATCGTCTCCAGACGGCTTGAATGACCTCCTCCCCCCGTAAAACCGGCCTTTAGCTATCATTCCCCCCTCCCTCCTCTTCAGCAAAAGTACAGATACATCCTGCTACAACAATCCTTGCGCAGAAACATTCGAGCGACTGGGCACTGAGTTCAGCGCCACTGCACCTGCGGGTTATTCCGAGGAGGCAACATGTATTTACGTTATGGGTTATTGATCGCATCACTTGCGATCGCGTCAGGCTGTGTCGAGGAGCGTGTGGTCCATGAACGACCGCACGTCCATCATGAATACGTCGAAGAAGTGATCGCGCCGCAACCGCCACCCGAACGCGTCGTCGAGGTGGAACCGGCCCCTCGCCCCGGCTATATATGGGCACGCGGTTACTGGCACTGGAACGGCCAGCGTTTCGTGCCGGTGCATGGCCACTGGGAAGCCGAGCGACCCGGCTATCACTATGTGCATCCGCACTGGGAAAGCGCTGGTGATGGCTGGCACTGGCGTGCCGGGGTCTGGCTGAACTGATTGCCTTCTTCTATAAGCAGCGTGCTGGCGGCATCTTGCACAGATGCCGCCATTGCCTCGATCAGATTTCGCCCTTCTCTTCCGTCACCGCGCCTTTGACGGTGCTGGACGAGTCGGGAATCTTCGCTGAAGGGTATTTGTAAGACGCATAGCGCACCACCAGAATCGCAAACGCCAGCAACAGAATGCCGCCACACAGGTAGATGATGCCGATGTCCGGCGGGTTGTGGTGGGACACGTCGGAAATCAGCAGCCGCGTCAGTGCAGTGATCGCCACATAGATGAGGAAGCGCACGGGCATGTGGTTGGTCTTGAAATAAATCCCGGTCATCGCCCCCAGCTCGAGATAGATGAACAGCAGCAGGATGTCATCGACCGTGACGTTGCCTTTCTCGACCATCCCCAGGAATGCAACCACTGACGCCCATGCAGTGATCGCGCCGATCGCGAACAGGGCGAGAAAGTGGAAGCTCTCCACACACAGGTTGCCCAGCGACTCGGCCTGCGCATGCACGCGGTGTCTTATCTTTACTGCCCATTTGTTTCCCATGAAGCGCTACCTCTGAACCTTCGTTTATGCCGACCGGATGATGCCGGGTACGCGTGACACTGTTGTGGCCTGCTTTTTAAAGCAGGAACAGGGCCATAGGCTATGGTTGAGAGCGCGGCGGGTTGTCGCAAGGCACATTTGCAACGCAAAAAAGATGCGTAAACGCCACTATTCAGGCAGGGCTTGATTGGCACATGGCTTTTACTGTATAAAAACACAGTAATCGAGAAATCGCTTTCGCTGTTGCGTCGCAGGCCAGTTTCCCTAAAGGCCTTCACGCAGTGCCCCGCTACACCTGACCGGCGCGCTGGTCATGCACGATCAATGCTTTGCATACCCGCTGGTCAGAGCACAAAGCGCTGAACGTCCGGGTCTAGCCCTTTCAACACTGGATAAGACGACGAGGCCAAAATGGCTGTTGAAACCCTTTACCGCAGTACCCGCGATCTGGAGACTACTTTCGTGGACCGTAAACTCGCCGATGCGCACGACCAAATGCTCGAGCTGGCCGAGCTTCTCACCGACGTCCTGATCAAGAACGTGCCGGGGATCTCGGAGAAGCATGCAGAGGACGCGAGCATTTACATGGCCAAGAATCGCGCCGTGTTCGCAGCGGCGTTCAAGAACAACGCGAGCGCACTCAGCGAGCTGTCGGAGCCGGCCGAGGCGAAAGACTGATTCCGTTGTGGGCTGCGACTCCCCTCGTTGCGAGGGGGTCGCCAATCATTCTCATTTAATGGCTGGGCAATCACCCGTATTGCTGCTACAACTCAATACTGTATATACCGCACAACTTGAACAGTATCTAAGCCAACTCCTAACCTCCCGCTTGCCCGTCAGCGTGTCAAACTCGATACCTAATCAAAGTTCCCGACCGTCATTATATCAGCGTCATTTTTGTGAACCCCTTCTCTCTTCCTGTCATTAAACAGGCGTCAGGATTCTGCTGTAGTGACGCACGCCCCAGCGCGGCTGCCTTTGTTGGAACTTTTTGCCATCATCCATAACTACCGCTGGAAATCCGGCATTCAAAACAGCTGGAAAAGTGTTGCAAAAACCCCTTGAAAGCCCCGTATTCATTGGCCAAAACGCTATTTATAAAAAAATTTAACCCTGTACTGACCGTGGTGAAATTCCAAAGTTCCTGGCCATTGTTACTTTGAAAAATACTTAATAAACGTTTTGCTTTATTACCTTGTTCTGTTAATAATCCCGACAACTCCGGGTAACAAGGCATATTGCTACATTCACACTGAAGTGAACATCGAGCCACAAACTCCGATCTTTCCGCCCGAGAAACTCATCAACTCGCAAGCTGACCACGCTGTTCTCAGTCTGGTTTTTGCTGCCGTGCGACGCGCTCAGGGCGCGGGAGGAAATAATGGCTGGTCTGCACCCCAGAATGAAGGTCCTTTCCATTTTCGGTACTCGTCCGGAGGCCATCAAAATGGCTCCTCTGGTCAGAGCACTGGCTGCAGAGCCGGGTATCGACTCAAGAATCTGCATTACCGGGCAGCATCAAAGCATGCTGCAACAGGTGCTGGACATGTTCGAGCTCAAAGCCGACTACAGCCTTGATGTGATGCGCCCGGATCAGACGCTGAACTCGCTGACCGCTGCGCTTTACGCGGCGATCGACCCGATTCTGGACGAGATGAAACCGGACAGGGTGCTGGTTCACGGCGACACCACATCAGCAATGGTGGCGGCCATGTCGGCCTTTCATCGCCGGATCCCCATCGGCCACGTCGAAGCAGGTCTGCGCACCGGTGACATCCGTCAGCCATGGCCTGAAGAGATGAACCGTCGTTGCATCGATCTGATTTCCGATCACCTGTTCGCCCCCACCGCCGAGTCGCGCCGCAACGTGCTGGGCGAGCGCCTGCAGGGTATCTCGTTCGTGACCGGCAACACCGTGATCGACGCCCTGCACCTGACGGCACAGCGAATCGACAGCAATCGCCAGCTGCGCCATGCACTTGATCGCCAGTTTTCGTTCCTGGTGCCCGAGCGCCGGGTGTTGGTGGTCACCGGTCATCGTCGCGAGAACTTCGGCGACGGCTTCCTGAACATCTGCAAGGCGCTGGGCGAACTGGCCAGACGCGACGACATACAGATCGTTTACCCGGTGCACCTGAATCCCAATGTACTTGGGCCGGTGACCGAGCACCTGGGCGATCTGCCCAACGTGCACCTGATCAAGCCGCTGGACTACCTGTCGTTCGTGCGCCTGATGCAACGCGCTCACGTCATCCTCACCGATTCCGGTGGCGTGCAGGAAGAAGCGCCGTCGCTGGGCAAACCGGTATTGGTCATGCGCGATGTCACCGAGCGCCCGGAAGCGGTCGCGGCGGGCACTGTGCGCCTGGTGGGCACCGAGACGGACGCCATCATTCGCGGTGTGAACGCCCTGTTTGACGATGATGCGCTGTGGCAGAACGCCTCCCGTGCAGCCAACCCCTATGGCGACGGCAAAGCCAGTTCACGGATCGTCGATGCCCTGATGGGCCGTCCGGTGGATGAGTTTGTCGCCGAGCTGCCGCGTCAGCGCCAGGACCCGGTGGACAGACACCTGGATACACGAATCAAGCCCCAGCATGAACATGCAGAGTTGCGCTCGATGGCCAGTTAGCCAAAAGGACGCGCAGGTAGCGCAAACGAACCCCAAAAAAATCCGCAGGAAGCAGTCCGCAAACGATACGGGCACCCGGTTCAGACCGAGTGCCCGAAAAACGTTGTAGCAGACCGGCAGCCTGTATCAAGACCCAATGGCCTTGAGCCTTTACCGAGATCTGCACGATGAAATCTTCCGTTGCCGTAAACATGGGCGCGTTTGGCGTACTTGCCTGCGGGATGAGCCTGCTGGCGCTGATGCCTGCATTCGCCCTGGCTGCCGAAAGCCCGCTGACCCAGGCGATCAACCGAATCACTGCCGACAATCGCCAGGAGCGCGTGATCGAGTTGAGGGAGCTGGGTATCGATCGCCCGATCATCCTCAATGCCTCCGATGCCCGCCGCGAGCTGTATCTGCCGGTGCCTGCCAATGTGCCGTTGACCGAGGCCACGCTGAATTTCGATGCCAGTTACCTGAACGGCGAGGCCGGCCGCAACACGCTGCTGCTGTCGCTGGACGGTTATCCGGTACGTGCGCTGGGCCTCAATGAAGAACAGGGCAACGCCAGTGCAACGCTGGGCGTCGACAAGGCAGCGCGGGAAAGCGGTTCGGTGCGGCTGGGGATTGCCTGGTCGTCGGTGATCTCGAAAGCGCTCTGCGAGGATGAACGCGCGATCGGCAACGTGTTGCGCATCGATCCGCACACACGCCTCACTTACAGCTATGACGCCAGCCAGTTGCAGGACGTCGGCGCGGTATGGAACGCACTGCCCGGCAAACCCGGCCTGCTGGTCGCACCCGGCACATTGTCGAACGCCAGCTACGATGCCGCCTGGCGTCTGGGCGTAGCGCTGGAGCGCATCGGCAAGCAGGCACGCATCCTGCCGTTCCCTGCGGTGCAGGACAGCGTAGACCTGAGCGGCCTGACTATTCCGGCGGAACTCAAGCAGATTCCGGCGTTTGCAGGGCTCGAAGGCAAGGGCCAGTACACCCTGCGCGACCCGGCGGAAATCGGTGCATTGCTGATGCTCGGCCAGACACCTGCGTTGCAGGCCGACCTGGCGATCAGCGATCCGCAGTTGCTCAAGGCTATCGACGGCGCCATGGACGCTCTCCAGGCGCAGGTGCAGGGTCTGGATGCTTCGGCGGCCAGTGCACTGGCCCAGTGGCGCGAGCGTCACATCAAGAAGCCGCTTGCCAACAGCGCCGGGGATGACGTGAGTCTGGCCCTGCTGGGCAATCGCGCGCTGCTGATGATCAAGCCGGAGTCGGCCAACAAAGCCATCGGCCTGTTCAGCTCGGCGTGGAATAAACTGGCGCGCAATCGCCAGCTGACCATTGGCGAAGAAGCCGCCATGCCTCTGAGCGAAGACGGTCGTGTCGCACTGACCCGTCTGGGCGGCAAGCCCGGCACGGTGGACGTGCTGGCAAAAACCGACTGGAGCGCCTCGTTCCCGCTGGGCAGCGTTGCCTATGACGGTCGCGTACCGGTGACTGCGATGATCGATATCGCTGCCGCCCCCGGTGCATCGGGTACCCCGCCGGTTGCCACGTTGTTCCTCAACGATTACCTGATCGGTGCGATGCAACTGACTCCCGATGGCAAGAAAGAGCGCATCGAAGCCCGCATTCCGCAATACGCACTGGCGGCGCAGAACGTCCTGCGCGTGTCCTTCCAGCGTCAGCCGGTCAGCAACCAGTGCCTGGAAACGCCGCAGGCGTTCCCGATCTCGGTACTGCCGACCAGCCACATCGTGCTGGACAAGGTCACGCCTGACGAAAACTTCTCGGGCATGGCGGCACGCTTCGCCACCGACACGCAGATCATGGTGCCCAAGGGCTACCTCGAGCGCCCGGCCAGCAGCCTGCCGCAAGTCATCCGCATCGCCAGCGCCTCCGGCGTCTCGCCGCTGCGCGCACAGCTCAGCGTCAGCGATGACGCCAGCGTAGCCGTGACACCTGCCAAGGCGTTCCTGGCCTTCGAACTGCCCGTCAAGGACGGCGCCGAGTCGGTCAAGGCCAGCAGCGACGGGCATCTGCTGATCAACCATAAAGAGCAGACGCTGCTCGACCTCAAGTCGCTCAACCACCTGGCTTCGTTGCAAGTGATCGAAGCCGGCGGCCAGCACGGCATGGTCTATCGCTCGCTGGGCGGTCAGGCTCCTGTGTTCGAACGTCCGCTACTGCTGGAACGTGGCAACGCCGCGCTGCTGGCTGACAGCGGCCCGATCGCCACCTTCGACGCCAAGGACCCGACCGGCAGCCAGATGATCGAGGAGGAGGAAAGCACCGGCATCGAGGCCTGGCGCAAACCATCGCTGCTGTGGCTGATCCCGGCCGGCATCGTACTTTTTCTCATTCTGTTGCTGGCTGGCCGTAGCGCCCGTCGCAATCGCTCGTAACAGGCCGCCGCAATGACGTCGCTCTATTGGCCTTACTGGCTGGCCCATTACTACAGCGTGCTGGAAGTCGCGACGATCGTTGTCGGGCTGATCATCCTGGTATCGAGTATCGATGACCTGTTCATCGATATCTGGTACTGGTCGCGCCGGCTGTACCGCAAGTTCACCGCCGATCGTCGCTACCGGCCACTGACTGCCGAGCAGTTGACTGCCCGTGACGAGCAGCCGCTGGCAATCATGGTCCCGGCCTGGCTGGAATACGACGTCATCGCGCCGATGATCGAAAACATGGTGTCGACGCTCGACTATCAGAACTACGTGGTGTTCGTCGGCACTTACATCAACGACCAGCGCACCATCGATGAAGTGGAGCGCATGCGTCGCCGCTACAAGCAGTTGCACCGTGTGGAGGTGCCGCACGCCGGCCCGACCTGCAAGGCCGACTGCCTGAACTGGGTGATCCAGGCGATTTTCCTGTACGAGAAGACCCACGCCGTACAGTTCGCCGGGACTATCCTGCACGACAGCGAAGACGTGCTGCACCCGCTTGAACTGCGCCTGTTCAATTACCTGTTGCCGCGCAAGGACATGATCCAGTTGCCGGTCGTGTCGCTGGAACGCAACTGGTACGAATGGGTAGCCGGCACCTACATGGACGAGTTCGCCGAATGGCACGGCAAGGACCTGGTGGTACGCGAAAGCATGACTGACACCGTGCCTTCGGCCGGTGTCGGCACTTGCTTCTCGCGACGTGCGCTGATGGTGCTGGCGGATGAAAACCAGAACCAGCCGTTCAATACCGAAAGCCTGACCGAGGACTACGACGTCGGCGCGCGACTGGCGAAGTACGGCATGCAGGCGATCTTCGTACGCTTCCCGGTGCAATTTCGGGTGCTGCGCAAATCGTGGTTCCGCAAGCCTTACGAATCGACGCTGGAAATGCCGCTGTGCGTGCGCGAATTCTTCCCGGACACCTTCCGCACTGCCTTTCGCCAGAAAGCGCGCTGGACGCTGGGTATCGGCTTGCAAGGCTGGGAGCAAATGGGCTGGACCGGCTCGCTGGCAAACCGTTACCTGCTGTTTCGCGACCGCAAGGGTGTGGTGACATCGTTTATCAGCATCATTGCCTACCTGATCCTCATCCAGCTGCTGGCACTGATCGTTCTGCGCTCCAGCGGGCTGTGGAATACCAGCTTTCCGACCCCCTTTGAAACCACCGGCCTGATTCAGTATCTGCTGGTGGCCAACGGCATCGCACTGCTGTGGCGGATCCTGCATCGCTGCTACTTCACCACCGTGCTTTACGGCTGGCAGCACGGTTTGCTGTCGATACCGCGCATGGTGGTCGGCAACTTCGTCAACTTCATGGCTGCGGCTCGGGCATGGCGGATGTTTCTGGTGGGCAAGGTGCTCAACCGCAAGCTGGTCTGGGACAAGACCATGCACGACTTCCCGTCTTCCGACCTGATTGCCGTCGCGCCCCGCCGTCTGGGCAGCGTGCTGTTGTCCTGGCAAGCCATCAACGACGAAAAACTGCAGACCGCACTGACTGAACAGCAAACCCGTCAGGTGCCCCTGGGCAGGATTTTGCTTAGCCACGGCTGGCTCGACGATGAAACCCTGGCTGAGGCCATCGCCTTCCAGAATGACCTGCCGCGGGTGTTCGACATCGCCAGCAAGCGTGCCGACAACAGTGTGCTGGCGGATGAGTTCTGCCTGCGCTGGCGTGTCGTGCCGTTGCAAATGAATGCGCTGGGCCGCCAGGAAATCGCAGTGGCCAGCCCGCTGCCGCCTGACGGTCTGCAGCAGATTAGCGAACAGCTGGGTGCCGAGCCGGTGCAGTTGATTGCCCGTGAAAGCGACATCGTCGCGCAGTTGCGTCAGCTTCAGGTGGTCGAGGGTCAGCCGCTTCCAGCCAGAGCGCCACTGCTGGGCGATCTGCTGATCGAGCAAGGCCTGCTGGACCGCGAAGTGTTCCAGAAAGCCATGCTCGGCTACCGCCCGCATGTGCATGGCCGGATCGGCGACTACCTGGTCGACATTGGCGTGCTGCCCAGAGAAACCATCGAACAGGCTGTGGCACGTCAGCACAACCATTACCGATCTGACGATCAAACGGAGCAGCCACTATGAAGCGCCCCTTCATCCTGTCGCTGCTGGTGACCGGCCTGAGTCTTTCTTCGCCGTTCAGCCAGGCAGAAACCCTGCCTTTGCCGTTGACCGGCCCGGCGTATGCCATCGCCAACGAAGCCTACATGGCCTACAACCGCAAGGATTACGACCTGGCCATCGCCAAAGCGAACGAAGCGTTGCGTCAGCGCGGTGACGCTCAGCAGTTGCGTGACCTCATTACGTTGGCCGAACGCGACAAGTACCGCCGCGATCATCCGCAACGCGCTTACAAGACACGTCCGCAACCTGGCTATCTGGAAGGCAATCAGGCGCTGCGCGCCTACGCCAACCGCGACTACGACGGCTCGGCCAGTCATGCGCGCAAGGCCATTGCCCAGGCACCGAAGAACCTCGATTACCGCATGATGCTGATCGAGGCGCTGCAACGTCAGCAGCATCTGGATGAAGCACAGGCAGCGATCAACGATGCCGAGCAGGCACTGGGGCCGCAACAGGTGCTGACGCGTCGTCGGCAGGCGATTCAGGAGCAGGTGGCGGTCAACAAGGCGGCCACCGGCTACAAGGCACTGGCTCGCGGAGATAACGACACCGCGGTCAGCGAGGCGCGGGAGGCTGTCCGCAGTTTCCCAAAGCAGATGGCCTACCGGAAATTACTGGTCAGCGCCCTGATTGCCCAAGGGCAGTATGCCGAAGCGCGCTCTGCGGCCACCGAAGCGCTGGCGCTGAATGGCAACGACGCCACCCTGCTCGTCCAGCGCGGACAAATGCGTCAGCGCCTGGGCGATCAGGACGGTGCGCGTCAGGACTTCGCCCAGGCCATGGCGGTAGGCAACCTGCCACTGCGTGAACAGGCCTCGTTGTATGCCGCCATGGGCCAGCCGAGTGAGGCGCTGCAACGTCTGCAGAAAGCACGCGACGCGGGCCAACTGCGACCCGGCGATGAAGTGCAGATAGCCTATTTCCTCAGCCAGGCGGGCGATGATCAAGGTGCGCTGGATACGTTCAAGCGTGTCGACCGTCAGTCCGGCCTCAAGCCCCGCGAAGTGCAGGATGCCGCCTACAGCGCGATGCGCACGTCGAACGATGCGCAGGCCATCGCCTACTTCAAACGCGTGCTCGATTATCAGCAGACCGGCGATTTGCAGATGCCCGCGCAACAGGTGTTCGACACCCGACGCGCCGTCTCTGATCTGTCCCGTGAATGGGGATTGACCAACACCACGACTTATCGGGGTGCCAGCACCAGCAGCGGCCTGAGCGGCGCACCCGGCGGCAGCAATGACAGCGTGCAGAACAGCACCGAAGTGTTCTGGCGCCCTTTCGGTTACCGCAATGCGCGCTTCGTCGAGCTTTACGGACGCGTCACCGACACGCTGTGGAGCAAGGAAGGCGACTCCGACACAGGCGCGGACGCTTTGCAGGGCGCGCTCGGTATCCGGGTCAAGCCGTTCAGCGCAGTCAACGTGATCGGTGCCTTCGAACGCACCTTTCCGCTAGGCAACTCGAACGCCGACGGCGACTGGCTGGTGCGCCTGGGCTACGGCTCGAGCATCGGCACCGACCTGCGCGTCGATGTACCGAGCTGGTGGACGTCGCAGCTGTACGCTGAAGGCGGGCGCTATCTGCAGGACAAGCGCAACTATTTCAACAGCGAGTGGCAGGTCGGACGCAGCTTCCGTCTGGACAGCATCAGCCCGCGGCTGGTGGTGTTTCCCCATGTGGTCGCCGCAGTGGACTACGATTCGAAGATGCGCAGTGAGGTCGACAGTCTCGGCCGTAGCAGCACATCATCGGGTAATGCTGGCGGGCTTGGTGTCGGTACGGGCGTGCGTTACTGGTTCCGCGAGGATAAGTACAAGGCGCCGCAGTCGTATGTCGACTTCTCCGTGCAGTATCGCGAGAAAGTGTTTGGCGATGACCGCGCAGAAGGCGTTTTCGCACGCATGACGTTCTCGTGGTGACCCGCGCCCGTCACCCATCAGGGAGTAATGTTTGAAGGCTCTGGCCGCACTGCTGCGACAGGCAACATTGATCAAGACCTCGGTGGCCGCCCTGCTGGTGGGGGCGATCGCCTTCGGCACCAGCGAGCTGTATCTGCTGATCCAGCCCAAGGGCCCGGGCGTGGTCGGCATCGTCTGGCAACCGGATAACGCAACCGTAGGCATAAGCGGCAACTGGGACAGGCTCGGCGCACGGCAATTGCTCGTGCAGTGGACGGCGGTCGATGATCAGGCGTTCATACCGGGCACGCCGATGGCCAGTGTGCCCGTGTTGCCGGACTGGACACGCATAGGCAAGGAGCCGTGGGCGCAGGAGGTGATCCTCGGGCTGGCCGGGTACTTCAGCGAAGCCCGCTCACGGGACAATATCGAGCAACTGGCGGTGCTTTCGGCGCAATTGGCCAAGGTGAAAACGCCGCTCAATGTCACCGGCTGGTACTTCCCCGCCGAGGTCGATCCCAGCTGGAGTCGGGCCAAGGAGTTACCCGCACTGTTGGCGAAACTGCCCAGACCGTTATGGATCAGCGTCTACGATGGCGGCAATATCGGGCCCGCCGCCACGGCAGACTGGCTGAAAACCTGGCTGCCGGACGATATCGGCGTGTTCTTTCAGGATGGTGTGGGTGTTTATGCCCGCACCGCCCCGGTTGCCCGAACCTATGCCGATGCCTTGCGCAACAGGCTGGGCAAGAATCGCGTAAGAATCATCGTCGAAGCCTTTCGTCCGCAGGTAGGCGGCGGCTTCCGCCCGGCAACGGCGGCCGAACTGAAACCGCAGATCGCCGCATTCGATGGCTATCCGCTGTATCTGTTCGACGGTCCGCACTATGTGACACCCGACCTGATAGAAGCTCTGAACAAGTAGAAACAAGTGGCGCTGGACGAAATTCGCGCACAGGGCTACAAAGAGTCTTCGTACTGGATTTCGAGCCGCACGGAGTGGTCAATGACGCCACGTCAGCATTGCCTGGCCTGCCTGCAACAGACACCGCCCGCGGTGTTTGAAGCTGCGTTATGGGTGTCGAGCGAACATGACGCGCACCTCGCCTGGCATGAGGTGATGAGCGAAATGGACCAGTTGCAGCGCCAGATAAATTCAGCGCTGCCTGCCCTGCCTGCGCCTGAACTTGCCCAGCCGCTGTTGCGGCATCTCAACGCCCTGGGTTTTCAGCAGGATGACTGGAACCCTCCCAAACCCGACTCGGCCCTTTTGCACAAGATCGTGCGGCAGCGTCGAGGCCAGCCACTGGGGCTGGCAATGATCGCGCTGGAGATCGCACGACGCCTGGATATCGCACTGGAAGGCGTTAACTTCCCGGGTCACTTCCTGCTGCGCGTGCCGGGTGCCGATCACCTGCTCGACCCCTGCAGCGGGCGCAGGCTCTATCCCGCCGATTGCCGCGAGCTGTTGATCCGGCAGTTCGGCCCGACCATGCAGCTGCGCGCCGAACATATGACACGCGCCACCCCGACCAGCATGCTGCAACGGTTGTCGCGCAACCTGCGGCACCTGCACCAGATCAACGATAATGTCCTCGCGGCGCTCAAGGATGCCGACCGCATCGTCGAACTGGGCCAGGCCACCAGCAGCGATCACCTGGCTCGCGCCAGTCTGTATCAGTTTCTTGAATGCCCGCAGGCCGAACGTTTCGATCTGGAGCGCGCGCTGTTGCTCAGTGAAGACCCACTGCAAAGACTCCAGCTTGCCGAGCGCCTGAGCCATTTATCGGTAAACCACCGCGTTCATTGAGCATCCTGCTCATTCGCGGCGAATTGTTACCTGCCGGGTAATGCTGCATATCCTGCGCGGGGATTTTTCAGACGCGTGATGGCGGTTAACCTGCGCGCGTTAAATCGACGTGGATTTGCAAGCTCCCTTGATCCTGCGTTTTGTTTGGCCGCCGTGCAGGTCTCTGCGCAGCGGCCTTTTTTATTGCCTGCAGGTTTAACGCCTTCAGCCTTCATGCGTGCTGCGTGCCTCAGCCCTTGGCATTCGGCGTTTTTTTGATCAGCCCCTTGCTTTCCATGTCCTTGATCTTGCGCATCTCGTAACTGTCACCCGACTCGGCAAACACCTGAAGATTCTGCAGGATATGGATGGTCTTGATGTAATCAGGCAAGAGCGCGTTGGCGTATGGATCGCCGCTCAGCGCTTTCTCTTTCATGTCGATGATCCGACTGGCAAAAAACTCCAGCGCATTGATTTCCTTGCTGGGGTCGACCAGTTTGCCTTTCTTGTCGAACTCGTCGCCTGCGCGACTCATCAACTCAGCGGTGTGATTATCGATCATGCCGAACTTGTACAGGATCATCCCCGCTCTGTTGAGATCCTTGGGGCTTATCTGTTCAGGATTGAAGCCCTTGAACAGCGGTTTCATCTTGCGTTTTTCCATCGCCAGGGAATTGAGCGCAATCGAATTTTCGCCCACCTCCTGAAGCACCTGGGTCACCTGTGCCGCAGCTTTCTTGACCTTGACGCGTTCAGGAGGCGCCGCGACGTTTACCGGCGGAAAGTCGCCCCATATTGATTTGGCCATGTGTCACTCCAGATATGAATGTGTTCGAACTTCATATCGGGGCCAGCACGGCATGATTAATAGGCGTGCAAAAATCCATACCTGCCCTACAGTGCCACAAGACAGCACTTACATAACTCGGTGAAACTTCTCACACATAATCAAGCCGTCAGCGTGAATAAGCGCGCACGCGCAACCAATAACCGCGGTCTTGCAGCAACTGCCAGAGGCTGATTATTTAACGTACTTCTGCAGGTTGGCCATCATTTCCTTCAGCGCCTCGCCAGTGTCGGCAGGGTGCGCTGCGTTGGCGAAATCACCCATCGCCTGCCACTGCGCCGCGACGTCTTCCGGGCTGAAGCCTGCCTGCGGGTCGAAACAGGCTCCCTGACTGCGCTGCCAGCGGACCTTGCCGATCCAGCCACCGCCCACTTCGAACAGCTCGCCACTGCTCTGGCATTGTGCGCTGCACAGGTACACCACCAGCGGGCTGACCAGCTCGGGCTTGAGCAGCTCGAAGACATTGGCGGGAATCAGCCCCTCGGTCATGCGTGTACCGCCCGTCGGCGCTATGGCGTTGACGAAGATGCGGTGCTTGCGACCTTCCAGCGCGAGGGTGCGGGTCAGCCCGTAAAGCCCCAGCTTGGCCGTCGCATAATTGGCTTGCCCGAAGTTGCCGTAGATACCGGACGTCGATGACGTGAAGATCACCCGTCCGTCATTCTGCTCGCGCAGATAAGGCCAGGCAGCATGGGTGACCTTATAGGCCCCCTCGACATGGACACGATAGACCAGGTCCCAGTCGGCGTCCTCCATTTTGGCGAAGGTCTTGTCACGCAGAATGCCAGCGTTGTTGACCAGCACATCGATGCGCCCGAATGCGTCCAGCGCATGCTGCACAATGCGGCCGCCCTCGGTCACCGAATCATGGTTGGCTATTGCAGTGCCGCCTGCCGCGCGAATCTCGGCCACGACGCAATCGGCGGCAGACGCGCTGGCCCCTTCGCCATGCGCAGAACCGCCCAGATCGTTGACCACCACTCGCGCACCATGTTTCGCAAACAGCAGCGCATGAGCCCGACCCAGCCCACCCCCTGCGCCGGTCACAATCACGACTTTATCGTCAAAACGCACTGACTCGCTCATCGCTGGCTCCATGCCTCAGAAAGACGTTGCGATGAGTGTCGTCCACGCCCTGCACAGCCACAATCAACACCTGCTGTGCTGAATCATTCCCCATAAAGGAGCGCGATATTTTCAGCCCAGATGCTTGATGAACGCTTCCAGCCACGGCTCGGCGTCGGTTTCCGGGGTGACGCTTTCGCTTCCGTCCAGACGCAACATGTCCTGCACTTCGCTAACGCCCAACTCAGCGAACAGTTCGCGCATCTGCTCACCGCCTGCGCAGAAGGTGTCGCCGTAACTGGCATCGCCCAGTGCGATCACCCCACCAGGCAATCCACGCAGCTCGCCTGGCAGACCGTCGCGCAGCGCTGCATAAAGAGGCATGAGGTTGTCGGGCAACTCGCCCATCCCGGTGGTCGACGTCACAGCAAGGAGCGCCTGAGGCTCGAAGGCGAGCAGATCCGGCAGCATAAGGCGCGGATTGACGAGGGTCTCATGGCCGGCGGCACGCAACAGTGCAGCGGCGTGTCTGGCAACTTCCTCGGCCGATCCGTAGACCGTTCCACACACGATGGCGACTTTCATGGTTATTCCTGCAGCAGCTTAAAAAAGTGAAACATTATGCCTTAGAATGCCGTCTGAATTTTCTACGGACCATTCTGCCTTCGGTCTGCCCGAAGAAGCACAGCAGAGCTGAAACACTTGAATGAAAAAATATGACGGATGGCCAGAACACTTTGCGGAATCAATGGTCTGTGTTCTCAATAACCGGTTAGACCGAGCCTCCGCCCATGCAACCTGATTCACTTCTCACCCAGGCTGAGCTGGATTTTATCCAGAGCATGCAGCGCAACCCCCAGTTGAACGTACGTGACAGTACGCGCAGTCTGCTGGTCAATGGCGGCATCCAGATTCAGGATCTGCTGACAAAGCTGGCCGCTCATGAGCAGGTCACGATTCATGCGCAGTTCGAGAATCAGCAGATGAATTTCCCTCTGCACCTGGTCGAGGACGAATTCCACGCACTGCATCTGGAGCTCGGCGCGCCGAGTATCTTCGAAGAAGGTCCGAAGATCCGCCCATGGCGACTCGTGCTGGAAGAGCCGATCCCTCTCGAAACCGAAAAGGGCGCACTGAGAGCGCTGTGGGTCCACGAGTTGTCGTTCAAGGGCGTACTGCTCGAGTACCGCAAGGAAGGCAAGCTGCCGAGAAACTTTTCAGCCTGGTTCAACCCGCCGGGTCAAGCGCCTATTCCAATGCGCGGCAAGCTGGAGCGAATGATCGGGCAAAACGTCGGTGCCTATCACTTCAGCAAGCATGGCAAGGACGATGCCGAGCGCCTGCGTCAGTACATCCTGCAAGAGCATCGTCGCAAACATCCGTCCCTGCACAAGTAACCCGCCTGCCCGGCAACGCTCTACCGGTCTCTCAGCGTTTCAGGAATAATCCTTGCTTGCTGTTCACGTGAAGCTGTCGCTATCCACCATCCCGGATCGCGGCATGTGACCTCCCTACCCGGGAATTTCACGCCTCTACCGGAGATATACAATGTCTACCTCACCCGTCACCTTGATGGTTGCCCGCCGCGTGGCGCAGGGTCGTTACCATGAAATGATGGCCTGGCTGCACGAAGGCGAACAGTTGGCCACGGACTTTCCGGGGTATCTGGGTTCAGGGGTACTGGCTCCCCCGCCCGGCGATGACGAATTTCAGATCATTTTCCGCTTCACCGATGAGCACACCATGCACGCCTGGGAGCATTCCGCCTCTCGGCGCTCCTGGCTGGTGCGCGGCAGCGGTCTTTTCGCACAACCCTCGGAGCATCGGGTCAGCGGTATCGACGGCTGGTTCGGCGCAATCGATCAGCGCCCGCCACGCTGGAAACAGGCCGTCGCGATCTGGCTGGCGTTCTTCCCCGTGTCGCTGATCTTCAACTTTCTGCTGGGCCCGTTGCTCAATCATCTGGACCTGTTGCCGCGCATCATGATCAGCACCGCGGTGCTCACCCCGCTGATGGTCTACCTGTTCATCCCGCTGTCCACGCGCCTGCTGGCACCCTGGCTACAGAGCACGCCGGCACCGGCACGCCCGACGCAATCACCTTCCCCTCGCTAAGCTCATAAAGACCTGTACACCCCCTACCCTTCGGTACAGGTCTTGGTCGCTCCTCGCTCCCTCTCATTTCCCCGGCCATCCCGTGCCCAGCGGCTGCGCGCGCTGGCTTGACGAGTTTCATGATACCCAGGGTTGTACAAAAAAATTCTCTGGTATAACTTTGCCTGTAATCTGGAAGAAACAATCGACCGTACAATCCCCGTCCACTCCCGATAACCGATACGTGAGCTGTCGATGGCAATCTCTTCTGCACCTGTCCTGATCACCGGCGCCAGCCAGCGCGTAGGTCTGCATTGCGCCTTGCGTCTGCTCGAACACGGGCAACGGGTGATCATCAGTTACCGCACCGAGCACGAAAGTGTGACGGAATTGCGCCAGGCTGGAGCGGTGGCCATCCACGGGGATTTTTCTTGCGAGGCTGGGATCATGGCCTTTGTCGAGCTGTTGAAAACCCAGACCTCGAGCCTGCGGGCCATTGTCCACAATGCTTCCGAGTGGCTGGCAGAAACACCGGGCGATGAAGCCGGCAACTTCACCCGCATGTTCAACGTGCACATGCTGGCGCCCTACCTGATCAATCTGCATTGCGAGTCGTTGCTGACCGCCAGTGAGGTCGCTGACATCGTGCATATCAGCGATGACGTGACCCGCAAGGGCAGCAGCAAGCACATCGCCTACTGCGCAACCAAGGCCGGCCTGGAAAGCCTGACGCTGTCCTTCGCTGCCAGGTTCGCCCCGCTTGTCAAAGTCAACGGCATAGCACCGGCGCTGTTGATGTTTCAACCCAAGGATGATGCGGCCTACCGCGCCAACGCCCTAGCCAAATCGGCCCTGGGCATAGAGCCTGGTGCAGAGGTGATTTACCAGAGCCTGCGTTATCTTCTGGACAGCACCTATGTCACCGGCACAACACTGACCGTAAACGGCGGACGGCACGTCAAGTAAGCCGCCCCGAGGATCATTCTGATGAGTTCGTCCCTGCCCCAGCACTATCGAGACATTCTGCTCGGCCTTGGTGAAGATCCAGACCGCGAAGGTCTGCTGGACACGCCGAAACGCGCTTCCAAAGCCATGCAGTACCTGTGTCATGGCTACACCCAGAGCGTCGAAGAAATCGTCAATGGCGCGCTGTTCGCCTCCGATAACGATGAGATGGTCATCGTCCAGAACATCGAGTTGTACTCGCTTTGCGAGCACCACCTGCTGCCGTTCATAGGCAAGGCGCATGTCGCCTACATTCCGACCGGCAAGGTGCTGGGTCTGTCGAAGATCGCACGCATCGTCGACATGTTTGCCCGCCGTCTGCAGATTCAGGAAAATCTGACCAAACAGATTGCCGATGCGATTCAGAAAGTCACCGGAGCCGCCGGTGTAGCGGTGGTCATCGAAGCCCAGCACATGTGCATGATGATGCGCGGCGTCGAAAAGCAGAATTCGACCATGAATACGTCAGTGATGCTCGGCGCCTTCCGTGACTCGAGCACCACGCGCATGGAGTTTCTGCAATTGATCGGACGGAGCAGACAATAATGGCAAGACTCGAACCTGGCACCGCACGCATCCGCGTCAAGGACCTGCGCCTGCGCACGTTCATCGGCATCAACGAGGACGAAATCCTCAACAAACAGGACGTGCTGATCAACCTGACGATTCTGTATGCCGCTCAGGAAGCCGTGCGGGATAACGACATCGAGCATGCCCTCAACTATCGCACCATCACCAAGGCCATCATCCAGCATGTCGAGGGTAATCGCTTTGCCCTGCTGGAACGACTGACCCAGGAAGTGCTGGACCTGGTGATGAGCCACGAGGCGGTAACCTACGCTGAAGTGGAAGTCGACAAGCCGCACGCCCTGCGCTTTGCCGAATCGGTATCGATCACGCTCGCCGGTCAACGCTGAAACTCTTATCATGACCTCAACCGTCAACTGAAAAGAGCCCGTCATGACCGAGCAAGAACGCCTCGAACTCGAAGCCGCAGCCTTCCGCCGACTGGTCGCGCATCTGGACAGCCGCAAGGATGTCCAGAACATCGACCTGATGAACCTGTCCGGCTTCTGCCGCAACTGCCTGTCCAAGTGGTACAAGGCCGCTGCTGACGAAAAGCACATCGACCTCAGCCTCGATGATGCGCGTGAAGTGGTTTATGGCATGCCGTACAGCGAGTGGAAAGCCCGCTACCAGAAAGAAGCGAACGCCGAACAACAGGCGGCGTTCGTCAAGGAAACCAAACAAAATGACTGATCTGAATTCCCTGCGCACCAGCCTGAGCAGCGGCGAGCATGCGTTTGCCGACACCCTGGCATTCATCGCCGACGGCTATGACTATCAGCCTCAGGCCTTCAGAAACGGCGACGTCGACAATGCTGCCGGGCAAAACGAAGGGTCGTGCAAGACCCTGGGCCTGGCATTGCTGGAAGGCTTGACTGACGAAGAGGCACTGCTGGCGTTCGGCGAGCATTACCGCTCGGTGCAAGCCACACCTGAAGGCAGCGACCACGGCAATATCCGTGCGCTGATGGCGAATGGTCTGGCGGGTGTGAAGTTTGCAGGCGAGCCGCTCAAGCGCAAGGCTTGATCAGAGCTTGAGCACCGCTGCTCCTTGTCGCGCGGCGCAGATATATCCAGCAGAACGCAGCGAACTTCGTGCCAATGCAAAGCATTGGCACGAAGTGAATCAGACGGCAACGATCAGAACGATACGTCAGCCAGCCCGTCCAGGTAGCGCTCGACATCGAGTGCCGCCATGCAGCCGGCACCGGCCGAGGTAATGGCCTGGCGATACACGTGGTCGGCCACGTCGCCGGCAGCGAATACGCCTTCGACGCTGGTCGCTGTGGCGTTGCCTTCACGGCCACCCTGCACAACCATGTAACCGTCCTTCAAGGCCAGCTGGCCGTCGAACAACGAGGTGTTCGGCGTGTGGCCGATCGCGATGAACACGCCGTCGACTTTCAGCTCGCTGCTGCTGCCGTCGTTGTTCTTCAGGCGCGCACCGGTCACGCCCATGTTGTCACCCAGGACCTCGTCCAGCGTGGCGTTGAGCTTGAGTTCGATCTTGCCCTCGGCGACACGCGCGTGCAGCTTGTCGATCAGGATCTTCTCGGCACGGAAGGTTTCGCGACGGTGAACCAGGGTCACCTTGCTGGCGATGTTGGCCAGATACAGCGCCTCTTCCACCGCGGTGTTACCCCCACCGACCACCGCGACTTCACGGTTGCGATAGAAGAAACCGTCGCAGGTGGCGCAGGCAGAAACACCCTTGCCCATGAACGCTTCTTCTGAAGGCAGGCCCAGGTAGCGGGCGCTGGCGCCGGTGGCAATGATCAGGGCGTCGCAGGTGTAGGTCGCGCTATCGCCCTGCAGGCTGAACGGCTTGCCGGCCAGATCAACCGAATTGATGTGGTCGAAGACGATTTCAGTCTCGAAACGCTCGGCATGCTCACGCATGCGTTCCATCAGGGCAGGACCGGTCAGGCCGTGCGGGTCGCCTGGCCAGTTATCAACTTCTGTAGTCGTGGTCAATTGGCCGCCAGCCTGCATGCCGGTGATCAGCAGGGGCTTGAGGTTGGCGCGAGCGGCGTAGACCGCAGCGCTGTAACCGGCAGGGCCGGAACCGAGAATGATCACTCGGGAATGACGTACGTCTGACATGACACACTCCTATCGACCGACCGTTTACGCCGCGGTCGGGACGGCTGGATAAAAAGGACCACCGAAACGCTTGGGGAAGCGTCATTTGCTTCGGCGGGTCCTGAAAATTCTGACCTGAAGGACAGGTCCTGGATTGCCGAACAGCCTATCGGGGCCGCAGAGGTTAAGGAAATATCGTTTCACAATCCACCCTATAGGTCACTTCTATAGCGTGGGCGCCTGAAAGCAGCGCATGGGTGACGAGCCATTCGGATAATCTTCCTTCGCCAAGGATACGCCACAAGTCTGGCATGCTCAAAAACCGTCGGCGCTCAGCTCTTTCATGGCCATCACAAAGCCGGTAAGGTCACGCCTTTCAAGCACTCGGAGACTCCCATGCCCGCTCCCGCCCTTACCGGCCCGCAATACCTGAGAGAGGGCCTGAAACTGGTCCTCAGCCCAGGCTTGCGCTTGTTCGTTCTACTGCCATTGAGCATCAATGTGGTGTTGTTCTGCGGCCTGATCTATCTGGCGGTGCATCAGTTCGAGCTGTGGGTCGACACCTTCATGCCGACCCTGCCTCATTGGCTGAGCTTTCTCAGTTACATCCTCTGGCCACTGTTCGTGGCGCTGGTGCTGCTGATGGTGTTTTTCACCTTCACCGTAGTCGCCAACATCATCGCCGCGCCATTCAACGGGTTTCTGTCCGAAAAGGTCGAAGCCGTGGTTCGTGGCGTAGACGAATCGCCCGATTTCAGCTGGGCCGAACTGGTCGCCATGGTGCCCCGCACCCTGGCCCGCGAAGCACGCAAGCTGGGCTACATGTTGCCGCGCATGCTCGGCCTGTTCATCCTGTCGTTCATCCCGGTCGCCAACATCATCGCCGCCCCGCTATGGCTATTGTTCGGGGTGTGGATGATGGCGATCCAGTACATCGACTACCCCGCCGATAACCACAAACTGGGCTGGAACGAAATGCTCGGCTGGCTGAAGAGCAAACGCTGGCAGAGCCTGAGCTTCGGCGGCATCGTCTACGTTGCCTTGCTGATCCCGGTGGTCAACCTGCTGATGATGCCTGCTGCAGTGGCCGGTGCAACGCTGTTCTGGGTGCGCGAGCGCGGCGCGGATGCGTTGCCGGTGACTCACGCACGCGGCTGACACGCGGCTGAATGAAGACATGCCGGACCGCGCCATGCGGTTCGGCACACCCGAAGAAAAAAATCACACACATATAAATATGCACCGCAACTCAACCTGCCAGTTGGGGCTAAATGGGGCCTCAACCAACCCGTTCATGTGAAGCCACCTTCCATGAAACCAGGCGACACATGAACTTAACAAGGAAGTTAAATCATGAATGCTCAAGTAAATCCTGCTGCACTGGCCGCTGACAACGCTACCGTTCAGGAAAAGATCCGCGCCTTTCTGGTCAGTGAACTGGCCGAATGGTCGATCAACCCGGACAACGTGTACATCAACGGTGTGAACGACCCCGAAGAGCGCATCGTCATCAGCTCCACTTCGCTGACTGCCGAAGCTGAAAACCGTGTTTTCGAGAAAGACGCCCCTGCCTACTCCACCCGCACCGCCGGCCTGTTCACCGTGGCGTATTCGTATGCCGATGAACATCGTCTGGCGGCACCGGATCTGGCCAAAGTGGGCGAAGTGATCGGCCAACTGGTTCGTGATCTGGGCTGAGTGCCCCGCTTGACCGGCTGAGTGACGACTACGCCTGAGAGCGTGCCGAACAGATAACGAGTTATCTGTTCGGCACTTCGGCGTTAAAAGGGAGGCTTCTTACAGCTATATATCAGTATTCCCACAACCAGCTTATATAACTCCATTCCGTGTAACGGCAACAGCTTGCCGCAAGCAGACACTATTTGCCGAGATATGAAAAAACATTACACGTAGGAATATTGCGTAGGACATATCTTCCCGACCTCTAATACAAGATCGCAACGGTGCAGGAACAAGCAATATATTAAATATGGCATCATCCTTGCTCTCCTGATTAAAAAAAACAGGAGTAATCGCTATGGAAATAAAAACAGAATCTGTCGCAGAACAACTCTCCTCCTACCGACCGGCATCCCTCGAAAGACTACCGGAAAACCGTTCAGGTCGGTTTGCAAACCTGTTGAACGATGCCATCACACAGACAGAGAAAAAACCTCCAGCCGCAGCACCCGCAACACTCGGCAATGCCCCGCTCGACTCGCTTCATGGATAGCATGACTATCGAACAACGCAGATCCAGTGTGGAGGATAAAGACTTCGTGCCTATGCCTGCGGCAATGGAACGTGCGCGAGGGATTTTCAAATGACCCATACCGACAATGTTTCGCCATTTCCTAATGTAACCCCATTGGGTTGTACAGCCTATGCGTTTACCTATTAACTATTCCGCGCAGTCTCACGCCAACTTGCTCACCTTACCGACGCCCTATCACCAATCCATCACACAACCGCCACATAACCGAAATGTAATCAGTCGACACTGCTCTCATGAGCCAAATTCTTAATGTCACCCTGATCACTGAAACCTTTACTCCCGAGATCAACGGCGTCGCCAATACCCTGGGGCGGCTGTGTGAAGGGTTGCGGTTGCGTGGGCATCGGGTCGAGCTGGTCCGGCCACGTCAGAACGACGAGATCGGCGCGGGCACTGCAGAGGATCTGCTGCTCTGCCGGGGCTGGCCGATACCGGGTTACCCGGGGTTGCAGTGGGGTCAGTCTTCGATGCACAAGCTGCTGCGGCGCTGGCAGCGGCGTCGGCCGGATGTGCTGTACATCGCCACGGAAGGGCCGCTGGGGCTCTCGGCACTGCGCGCAGCGCGGCGCCTGGGGATTGCGGTGATCAGTGGCTTCCATACCAACTTCCCGCAGTACACGCAGCAGTACGGCATGGGGTTCATCACCCGCTTGCTGACGCACTACCTGCGCTGGTTCCACAATCGCTCGCGCATGACGCTGGTGCCGAGCATCAGTCAGAAGGTCGAGCTGGAGCGGCGTGGCTTTGAGAGGATCGAGCTGTTGTCACGTGGCGTCGACAGTCAATTGTTCAGCCCGTCCAGACGCTCGCAGCCTTTGCGAGAGAATTGGGGTCTGCAAGCCGATGATGTCGCGGTCCTGCATGTCGGCCGCCTTGCCCCCGAAAAAAACCTGAGCCTGCTCAAAGCCTGTTTCGAGGCGCTCAAGGACAGTTACCCGCAGCGTAATCTGAAATTGGTGGTCGTTGGCGACGGGCCTCAACGCGCGCAGCTGGAGCAGCAAATTCCGGAGGCGATTTTCTGCGGCACCCAGCGCGGCGAGGTGCTGGCGACGCACTATGCCTCGGCCGATATGTTTCTGTTTCCCAGCCTCACCGAAACCTTCGGCAATGTGGTTCTCGAAGCACTGGCCTCAGGCCTGGGGGTGGTCGCCTACGATGAAGCCGCAGCCGGGCAGCATATCCGCCATGGCCACAACGGTGCGTTGGCCATGCCGGGTGACGAGGCGGCGTTCATCGACGCGGCACGCTGGTTGCTGGAGGACAGTGAGACGCTGCGCCGCGTGCGTCTCAACGCCCGGCAGCATGCCAGCCGCCAGGGCTGGACAGCGGTCATCGATCAGTTCGAGCGTCAATTGCGCGAGGCCTGCCCGAGCCAGAACGCTGCAAGCGTCAAAGAGATCAAGTCGGTAGCCAGCAAGAAAATCAGACCAGTGTCGTCAGTGCGTCTCGACTGAAGGGCAGGATGTCCTGCTCGCGCCCCTCGCGCACTTTCAGTGCCCAATCAGGATCGACCAGCAGCGCGCGCCCCACCGCCACCAGATCGAACTCGTCGTTGCCCAGTCGCTTCAGCAGATTTTCCAGGCTGGCCGGTTGAGCGACCTTGTCGGTGTTGACCATGAATTGCAGGAACTCGCCGTCCAGTCCGACGCTGCCGACAGTAATGGTCGGTTTGCCGGTCAGCTTGCGCGTCCAGCCCGCCAGGTTCAGGTCGGAGCCTTCAAACTCAGGCTCCCAGAAACGCCGGGTAGAGCAATGAAAGATATCCACACCTGCATCAGCCAGAGGCTGCAGGAACTCGCCCAGCGCCTCGGGCGTTTGCACCAGGCGCGCGGTGTAATCCTGCTGTTTCCATTGTGAGAAACGGAAAATGATCGGGTAGTCCGGGCCTACTGCGCCGCGCACGGCCTTGATCAGTTCGAGAGCAAACCGTGAGCGGTTGGCGAGGCTGCCGCCGTACTCGTCGCTACGCTGATTGCTGCCCTCCCAAAAGAACTGATCGACCAGGTAACCGTGAGCCCCATGAATTTCGACACCGTCCATGCCAATCGCCCTGGCATCGGCGGCAGCCTGGGCAAAGGCCGCTACGACCTCGTCGATGTCCTGCTTGCTCATGCCATGCACCAGCACCTGACCGTCCTTGACCTTCTCCATCGGCCCGTAGGCAGGCACGCTGCCGTCCGGCTCGGTGCCAGGACGGCGAACTGCGCCGACGTGCCAGAGTTGCGGGACGATCTTGCCGCCCTCCGCATGCACCGCCTCGACCACCTTGCGCCAGCCGGCCAGCGGCGCTTCGCCGAAAAACTGCGGGACGTTCGGATAACCGTTGGAGGCCTTGTGATTGACCGTCGTACCTTCGGTGATAATCAGCCCGACGCCTGCAGCAGCGCGCCGCCGGTAGTACTCGACGACATTCGAGTTGGGCACGTGCCCTGGCGAGAACGAGCGGGTCATGGGGGCCATGACCACACGCGAGGACAGCTCCAGGCTGCCCAGACGGAAAGGCGTGAACAAGGCTTCTGCCGACATGCGCAACTCCTGTGAAATGGTCGATTGCCATCAGGCGCGCAGAATATCGCCGGGCGTCAGCGGCGGCCCAGTACTATTGATCTGGCTGATTTGAGTTCAGAAGCGACGAGCGCGCAAGAAAGCCGGGCGAATGCTAAATGCTACCCCGGCTCTACGATCAGCTTTGCGCCAGGGCCTTTTCGATGGCCTGGATCACCGCAGGATCATCCGGAGTGGTACGCGGAGAAAAACGTGCGCTTACACCGCCGTTCTTGCCAACCAGAAACTTTTCGAAGTTCCAGGTGATATCCCCGGGAAACTCGGCACCCTCGCCCGCCAGCAAACGGTAAAGCGAGTGCCGGTTGGGGCCGTTGACGTCGAGTTTTTCACCCAGCGTAAACGTCACGCCATAGTTGAGTTGGCAAAATTCGGCGATGTCTTGCTCGGTACCCGGTTCCTGCCCGGCAAACTGGTTGCACGGCAGACCCAGTATCTCCAGGCCCTGGTCCTTGTACTGCTGATAGAGGTTTTCAAGTGCCGCGTACTGCGGTGTCAGCCCGCATTTGGACGCGACGTTGACTACCAGAACCACTTTTTTTCTGAAATTCGCCAGCGGCAGTTCCTGGCCACCCAGCGCTTTCAATTTGATGTCGTGAAAAGCACTCATGAGAACCCCTTTTGAAACAAGTCGCCCCAGGCTACAACCCGAAAAAAGGCACCGTGACCGCACGCGTAACGAAAGTCGTCATCGCAGAACAGCCAGGGCGCCTTTTCAGTGCCTGAGCTTAGCAGCACAAATCAGTGTTGATGACCGCCTTCGCCGTGAACATGGCCGTGAGCCATTTCTTCTTCACTGGCATCACGGATGGCCACAACCTTCACGTCGAAGTTCAGGCGCTGACCCGCGAGCGGATGGTTGCCGTCAACAGTGACGTCGTCGCCATCCAGATCACGGATGGTCACGATCTGCATGCCGCCATCCGGGCCGGAAGCGTGAAACTGCATGCCGACTTCAAGCTTGTCGACGCCTTCGAACATGCTGCTGCTCAGGGTGCTGACCAGTTCGGCCGAGTACTCGCCGTAGGCGTCTTCGGGCTCGACGGCGACTTTCACCTGCTCGCCTACTTCCTTGCCTTCCAGTGCCTTTTCCAGGCCCGGGATGATGTTGCCTGCACCTTGCAGGTAAACCAGCGGCGCACCACCGGCAGAACTGTCGATGACCTCACCAGCGTCGTTGGTCAGGGTATAGTCAATGGAGACAGCCTTATTGGCGGCGATCGGCATGGGGACAAGACCTTTTGCTTAAGATTGAAGAACGGGCAAGTTTAACCAAGCAATCGCCCGAAAGCGAACGCAACTCTGACGGACGGCCCTGATTGGAAAGTTCAACCGTTATCGGTTTCAGCCAGGATGAAGAAGGGCACTGGATTGCGCTACTGTCCTGCGGCCACACTCAGCACCTGCGTCATCAGCCTCCCTGGCAGTCACGCGCCTGGGTACTGGACCCTGCACAGCGTCAACAGATGACCGGTAAAGCCTTTCGTTGCGGCTGGTGTGCGAACGCTGCGGATAACGATAGTCTTGCGGCAGAGAAATCGCGTTAGACGGTTTCCGGACTTTTTCGGTCGGCAGCGGTTCCCTATGTGCTGCGACCCTTGCACTGCTCAATCGAGAAGCCAGTATGCAGACTTTTTTTATCGCCCCCACTGACTTTGGCGTGGGGTTGACCTCCATCAGCCTGGGACTGGTGCGCACGCTGGAGCGCGCTGGTTTGAAAGTAGGCTTTTTCAAACCGATCGCCCAGCCACATCCCGGCGATCTGGGCCCCGAGCGCTCGACCGAACTGATGGCTCGCACCCATGGCCTCAAGCCGCCCAAGCCTCTGGGACTGGCGCATGTCGAGCGCATGCTCGGTGATGGTCAACTGGATGAACTGCTCGAAGAGATCATCAATCTTTATCAGCAGGCAGCTGTCGGCAAGGACGTGCTGGTCGTCGAAGGCATGGTCCCGACCCGCAGCGCGAGCTATGCCGCACGGGTCAATCTGCATTTGGCCAAGAGCCTGGATGCCGAAGTCATTCTGGTCTCTGCTCCGGAAAACGAAGTGCTCGCCGATCTGTCGGGCAGGGTCGAATTGCAGGCCCAGCTGTTTGGCGGCCCCAAGGATCCCAAGGTGCTGGGCGTGATACTCAACAAGGTGCGCACCGAAGAAAGCATGGAAGTCTTCGCCTCGCGCCTGAAAGAGCACTCCCCCTTGCTGCGCAGCGGCGACTTTCGCCTGCTGGGCTGCATTCCGTATCGCGCCGAACTCAACGCGCCGCGTACCCGCGATGTGGCCGAGCTGCTCGGCGCGCAGGTGCTGAACGCAGGCGACTATGATCAGCGCCGCATGACCAGAATCATCATTTGTGCGCGGACCGTGCTCAATACGGTTCCACTGCTCAAGCCGGGGGTGCTGGTGGTGACGCCGGGCGACCGCGACGACATCATCCTGGCGGTGAGCCTTGCGGCAATCAACGGCGTACCGCTGGCCGGCCTGCTGCTGACCAGCGATACCGTGCCCGACCCACGCATCATGGAGCTGTGCCGCGGCGCACTGCAGGCGGGGCTGCCGGTGCTGTCGGTCAGCAGCGGTTCGTATGACACGGCCAATCGCCTGAATCAGTTGAACAAGGAAATCCCCATCGATGACCGCGAGCGCGCGGAAAACATCACCGACTTCGTTGCCAGTCATCTGGACGCCAACTGGCTGCACCAGCGCTGCGGCACACCCCGTGAGCTGCGCCTGTCGCCCGCGGTGTTTCGCTATCAGTTGATCCAGCGCGCGCAGGCGGCCAACAAGCGCATCGTGCTGCCTGAAGGCAACGAACCGCTGACCATTCAGGCTGCCGCCATCTGCCAGGCGCGCGGTATCGCGCGTTGCGTGTTGCTGGCCAGGCCCGAGGAAGTGCATGCCGTTGCGCAGGCGCACGGCATCGAGCTGCCGCAGGGGCTGGAAATTCTTGACCCGGACCTGATTCGTGAACGCTACGTTGCGCCGATGGTGGAACTGCGCAAAAGCAAAAGCCTGAACGCGCCCATGGCCGAGCAACAGCTCGAAGACCCGGTGGTCATCGGCACGGTGATGCTGGCGCTGGACGAGGTCGACGGGCTGGTGTCCGGCGTCATTCACTCCACCGCCAACACCATCCGCCCGGCCCTGCAACTGATCAAGACCGCGCCAGGCTGCACGCTGGTGTCTTCAGTGTTCTTCATGCTCTTTCCCGAGCAGGTGCTGATGTACGGCGACTGCATCATGAACCCGCATCCGAGCGCCAGCGAACTGTCCGAGATTGCCTTGCAAAGCGCCGACTCGGCCACTGCGTTCGGCATCTCGCCACGCGTGGCGATGATCAGCTATTCCAGCGGCAACTCGGCCAGCGGCGAAGAAGTCGAGAAGGTCCGCGAAGCCACGCAACTGGCACGCGAAACCCGCCGCGATCTATTGATCGACGGGCCGCTGCAGTATGATGCGGCCGCCAACGAACAGGTCGCCCGGCAGCTGGCTCCAGACAGCGCGGTCGCAGGACGCGCCAACGTGTTCGTGTTCCCCGACCTGAACACCGGCAATACCACGTACAAGGCGGTGCAACGCAGTGCCGACTGTGTGAGCATCGGCCCGATGCTGCAGGGCCTGCGCAAACCGGTAAACGATCTGCCGCGCGGCGCGCAGGTCGACGACATTGTCTACACCATCGCGCTGACAGCCATACAGGCCGACACGCTGTCCTGATACCTGACCCGAGTGCCGCAGAGCAGTCTGCGGCTTCCGATAACTTGCGGAGCCATCTTCCTAATGGATTTTCTGCCTGCCCCGTTACGCGGCGTCATTGCCTCGCTGTTGCTGGCGCTGAACACCATCGTCTGCTGCACGGTGCTGTTCGCGGTCACGATCCTCAAGATCTGCCTGCCCTTCTCTGCGGCACAGCGCTTCACCGACTGGCTGATGAGCCACATCCATGAAACCTGGATCGGCAACAACAATGCCTGGATCAGACTGCTGTGCCACACCCGCTGGCACCTGAGCGGCCTGGAAGGGCTGGATTACCAGCACTCGTATCTGGTCACCAGCAATCACCAGAGCTGGGTCGACATCATGGTCTTGCAGTACGTGCTCAACCGACGTATTCGCCCATTGAAGTTTTTCCTCAAGCAGGAGTTGATCTGGGTCCCGGTGATCGGTCTGGCGTGGTGGGCGCTGGGCTTTCCGTTCATGAAGCGCTACTCCAAGGCGTACCTTGCCAAACACCCGGAAAAGAAAGGCAAGGACCTGGAAACCACTCGCCGCACCTGCGCGAAGTTTCGCCATAACCCGGTGGGGATTTTCAACTTCGCAGAAGGCACGCGCTTCACGGCCGGCAAACACGCGCAACAGAACTCACCCTTCCGCCACCTGCTCAAACCCAAGGCCGGCGGCATTGCCTTCGTGCTCGATGCGATGGGCGAACAGCTGGAATCGATCATCAACGTGACCATCCACTACCCTGGCGGACAACCCGGCTACTGGGACCTGCTGTGTGGGAATGTGAAGGAAGTGGTTGCGCACTTCGAAGAGATCAAAATCCCGCAGCAGTTTCTCGGCAAGAATTACGACCAGGACGGCGAATACCGCCTGGAATTCCAGCAGTGGATCAATACGCTATGGGAAGAGAAAGACCGACTGCTGGACAGCCTGCATGAGCAGTATCCGGCGCCGCATTGATATTGACTTGTGGGAAGTGGAAGCGAGCTTGCTCGCGAAGAGGCCATCAAGGCCGCCGCAAGCCTGACGTTTCAGCCATCCATCGTGCCAATGCTCCGCGTTGGCATGCCGTTCTGGACGCTCTGCGTCCTCTTTGCGACGCAGAGCGTCGCGAACTGCATTGCCACGCTGGAGCGTGAGGAACGATGATCTCAACTATCGTGATGATACTCTGCGTCCGCATTCAGGCGGACGCAGCGGCATTTATCAGTACTGCTGACCCGGAATCGGCTTGAGGTTAACCTCTACGCGGCGGTTCTGGGCGCGGCCGTTGACGTCGGCGTTGCTGGCAATCGGTTGATCAGGCCCTGCACCGCGCACTGACAGGTGCGCTTGATCGACGCCTTGCGAGGTCAGGTAAGTCGCGACGCTCTGGGCGCGCTGTTGCGACAGGTCCATGTTGTGCTGGCGGCTGCCGGTGCTGTCGGTGTAACCGACGATTTCAATGTTGTTCTGGTTGAACTGCTTGAGCGAGCTGGCCAGATTGTTGAGCGGCGAATAGAAGCTGCTGGCAATGGCCGAAGAGTCCGTCGCGAACGTGATGTTACCCGGCATGATCAGTTTGATCTGGTCACCCTGACGCTGTACCTCGACACCGGTGTTGGCCATACTCTCGCGCAGCGCAGCTTCCTGCTTGTCTGCGTAGTAGCCATAACCCGCCGATGCGGCACCTGCCACTGCTGCGCCGATCAGGGCACCCTTGCCGCGATGATTGTGATCGATGGCCGCGCCGGCTACCGCACCGGCCAATGCGCCGAGTCCGCCGTACTTGGCCGTTTTGCTCATACCACCGGAGCTTTGCGCCTGGCCTTGATTGTCATAGGGATTGGATGTTGCACAGCCGGAAAGCATGGCTACGGCGGTGGCAACAATGATCAAACGACGCGAGGTAAACATTCAGGTGCTCCTGGTTTTGACGAACGCTGGTAACCGGATTAGAGCATACCCGCTATCAAAAATTCCTTAACCCGTGCTGAACCGCCCGTCTTGCGGGCTTCTGCGCTCAGCGGCGCTCCTCGCGAATGTAGGGTTCGCCCAGCGCACCGGGCTGGCTGCTCGATTGACGCTTGCCGCTCGCCACCCAGACCATGACCAACAGGGTGACCGCATAGGGCGTCATCAAGACGAAATACTGAGGCAGGCGCACGCCGGTTGCCGCCAACTGCGGAATCAGCGCCTCGATACCGCCGAACAGCAAGGCACCGGCCAGCGCACGCCACGGCGACCAGCGCGCGAAGATCACCAGTGAAACCGCGATCCAGCCGCGTCCGCCGGTCATGTCGGCGATCCACATCTTGGTGCTGAGCACGGCAATGAAACCGCCGGCCAGCCCCATCAACGCGGAGCCGGCGACAATCGCCGCCAGGCGGTAACCGAGCACGGAAATACCTGCGGCATCGGCGGCCTGCGGGTTCTCGCCCACCGCGCGCAAACGCAGCCCGGTACGCGTGCGATCGAGCAGCCAGACCACCGCGATGAAAATCACCACGGTCAGGTACACCAACGGGTTCTGCACAAATACCCGGCCCACTACAGGCAGCTCGGACAACGGCCACAGCTCGACCGCCTGAAGGCCGCTGACCGGACGATTGGTCCAGCCCAGCAGCGTGCCCAGCAGCCCGGTCAAGCCCTGACAAAAGAACACCAGCGCCAGCCCGGCGATCACCTGGTTGATCCGCAACACCAGCACCATCAGCGCAAACAGCAACGACACCAGACCTGCCGCCGCCATCGACGCCAGCAGCGAAAGGCCCGGCGAGCCGAGGCTCAACTGCATGCCGATGCCCGCCAGTGCGCCGACCAGCATCAGCCCTTCGACGCCCAGCGCCAGTACACCGCTGCGCTCGATGAGGATCAGGCCCAGCGCTGCCAGGGCGAACGGCACGGCAAAATCCGGTGCGCTGCCCAGCCAGTGGGAAATAAGCTCCATCAACGTTCTCCTGCCTGAATGCGCCGCAGGCGATGGCGGATGAAAAAGTCCGACGACGCGACGCAGATCACCAGGATCGCCTGGATCAGTTGCACCATCGAAAACGGAATCTGATAGAACACCTGCAGGTTGCGCCCGGCCACGAACAACATGGCGATCAGCAACGCGACCACGGTGGCGGCCACCGGGTTGTTGCGGGCCAGAAAGGCGATGAGAATCCCGGAAAAACCGTAGCCCTGATAGAACGATTGAGTAAGGCGCCCTTCCTGCCCCGAGGTCACGACAAAACCTGCAAGCCCGGCCAGCGCGCCCGACAGCAGCACGGTGCCGATGATCATCTTGCGCACCGGTACGCCCACCGCTCCGGCAACTTTCGGGTTGGCATCGACAAAGCGCAGGTACAGCCCGGCCCGCGAAACACCGACGAACCACAGGGTCAGACCAGTGACCAGCAGCGCCAGAGGGATCGCCGCGTTATACCCGGCAAACAGGTCGGGCAGCCGCTCGAAGCTCTGGAACGCGGGGGAATAGGGAAAGTTGTCTCGCGGGTCCTTCCAACTGCCGTACACCAGGTGCAGGAGGAAATTGGCGGCGATGTAATTGAGCATCAGCGTCGAGATGATCTCGTTGACCTGCCACTTGAGCTTCAGCAGCACCGGCCCCAGGCTCCACAACAATCCGCAGATCACGGCTGCCGCCATCATCAGCGGCAGACGCAACGCCTCCGGGCCCACTTGAAACAGCGAAATCGCCGTAGCGCCAATCGCGCCCCAGATCATCTGGCCTTCCAGACCCAGGTTCCAGAAGCGCGCCCGAAACGCCATGCACCCGGCGAGCCCGACCATGATCATCGGCGATGCCTGAAACAGCACTGCCTTGAAGTTTTGCCCATCGAACACCGTCTGCACGACGAACTCGTTGAGCAGCTCGTCAGCAGGCACGCCGGCAAGAATCAGAATCACGGTGCAGATCGTCAGTCCGATCAGCAACGCCAGAGCAATGATCAGCGCCTGCAATAGCCAGCCGGTCTGCTGACGAAGCTCCAGGGTGTAGCGCCGCACCAGCAAGGGTTGCCGTGCGGATTTCATCGGTTGTACTGATTCAGTCATGGCTCACCATCGCTTTGCCGATGGCTTGCCGGTCGGCAGGGTGCGAGAACTCGGCGACGATGCGCCCGCCGTTCATCACGCCAACACGGTCAGCCAGGGCCAATACCTCGTCCAGATCCTCGCTGATCACCAGCACCGCAGCACCCGCGTCCCGTGCTGCTCGCAAACGGGCGTGCACCGCCTGGGTGGCACGCACATCCAGGCCGCGGCTCGGGCTGTGCACCAGCACCAATTGCGGGTCGCGGCTGAATTCGCGGGCGATCACCAGCTTCTGGGCATTGCCTCCCGACAACAGCGCAGCTTTCTGATCGAGAGAGCGCACGCCCTGTACGTCGAAGTCCGCCACGGCGCGCTGCGCGTCCTGCTTCAGACGCTTGTAGCCCAGACGCCAGAAAGAGCCGTATTGCCCGCTGTGGATGTTGCCGATAGCAAAGTTCTCGGCCACCGACAGCGACCCGGCCAGCGCCGCGCCGTAGCGGTCGGCCGGGATTGAGGCGATGCGCAACTGCCGACGCTGATCGGCCGACGCGTCGCGCAAATCGCCAAACCCGGTCATGTGGATTTCACCCTCGGTCGCTTGCGCCAACCCCATCAGCGCGTTGGCCAGCTCGGCCTGACCATTGCCACCCACGCCTGCGATGCCGTAAATCTGCCCGGCGTGCAGGGTCAGGTTGACGCCGTTGAGCGTACTGCTGCCGACGCTGCGCAAGTCCTTGACCTGCAAACGCACCTCACCGGGTGTCGCCGGTTGATACTCGGCAACCGGCACCGATTCGCCCACCGTCAACTGCACCAGTTGCTCGACGCTGACACGCTGCGGGTCAAGGGTCTGTATCGTGCGCCCGCCGCGCATGACCGTTACCCGGTCGGCATAGCGTTTGACGTCAGCCATCTTGTGCGTAACCAGAACCACCGCCGCACCCTGCCGGGCGAATGCCTGAACGGTCAGCAGCAGACGCTCGGCTTCCTGGTCGGTCAGCACTGCAGTGGGCTCGTCGAGGATCAGAATCCGCGCACCGGCCAGCAGCACCTTGAGAATCTCGACGCGCTGCTGCTCGGCGACCGACAGGCTGTCGACGGTGCGCGCCGGGTCAATCGCAAAACCCAGCGCCTCGGCCTTGCCGATAATCTCCTGCTCCAGCGTACGCAGCCGCTTGCGATAGCTGCCTTCGCCGGGTTGCTCGGGCAGTGCCAGGAGAATGTTCTGCGCCACCGTGAACGGTTTCACCAGCTTGAAGTGCTGGTGAACCATGCCGATCCGGTAGCGGCTGGCGTCCCTCGGGCCCTGAAGCTGAACCGGATTGTCGTCCAGCAGCAGGGTGCCGGTTTCCGGTGCATACAGCCCGGCGGCGATGTTCATCAGCGAGGACTTGCCTGCACCGTTCTCGCCCAGCAGCGCATGCACTTCACCCCAACAGGCGGTGAAGTCGGCGTCGATCAGCGCCTTGAAGCCATCGAACGATTTGCTGATGCCGGTGAGTTGCAGCGCATTGACCTGACTCATTGCTGAGTCTTCACGCCTTCGACGAACCAGTCCATTTTCCACAGATCCGGGTCAGACAACTGCTGACCGGCCGCCACCCGCTCCTTGCCGTCACGATCGGCCAGCGGGCCGCTGTAGATGATTTTCCGGCCGGCCAGCAGCTCGGCGCGCTCGGCCTCGATCTTCTTGCGGTCCGCATCGGAAATGATCGTGTCCGCAGTCAGCTTGATATCGGTGCCGCCCTGCTGCATCGACAGCAGCGCGCCGTTGGCGGGCGGCGTCCAGTTGCCGGCAATGATGTTCTTCAGCTCAGGCCCGAGGAAGCGATCCCAGACCCACAGCGAAGAACAGACCGTCGCCTTGGGGGCGAACTCGCTCAGGTCGCGATGGTGGCCGGTGCCATGAATGCCGCGCTCCTGAGCGACAATCTGCGGTGTCGGGCTGTCGACGTGCTGACCGACCACGTCGGCACCATTGTCGATCAGCGCCATGGTTGCTGCGCGTTCCTTGACCGGGTCGTTCCAGGCACCGGTATAGACCACGGTGACGGTGGCCTTCGGATTGATCTGCCGGGCGCCCAGTTCATAGGCGTTGATGGTCCAGTTGACCTGGCCGAACGGGTTGGCGGCGACGAAGCCCAGCTTGCCGGTCTTCGAGGCCGCGCCTGCGGCCATACCGCACAGGTACTGGCTCTCGTAGGTACGCCCGTAAAACGATTCGAGGTTGGGCGCATTGGTGGTGCCCGAGCCATTCAGGAACGCGACTTTCGGGTATTTCCTGGCCAGTGCAAGAAAGGTGTCGGAATAGCCGAATGCAGTACCGACGATGATGTTGGCACCGCGTGCGATGAGTCGGTCGACCACCGGCGTAATCGCCGCAGCGTTCTCGGGCACGCTCTCGACGTACTGGATTTTTGTGTCCAGATCCTTCTCCAGCTTCACGCGCGCTTCGTCGAAGGCCTGAGTCCAGCCGCCATCATTGCGCGGGCTGATATACACCATGGCGATTTTCGGCTTCCCTTCGAGGGTCAACCCTTCAGCCTGAGCAAGGCTGACCGCTCCCAACGCTACGGCCGCACACAATGTCCCGGGCAACAGTTTCTTGTACATAGACGTTTTCCTGAGGGTAATGGCCGATGAGGACCGCACAGGCAGGCATTAGCAGCATCCATGCCAGTACAGGAAAAGCGCTATGGAACAACGACCTGACGCCATCGAGACGAAGAAAGCAGATCAAATGGTCTGAATCGGAGCACTTGGTTTGTGCAGGACGCCCGCGCACTGCGCGAGCGGGGTGCGCGGGTCAGGCCCGGCGAGGTCCATTCACGCCTTGCGCGGCAGGATCCCGTCCAGAACCATGCTGCGCAGGCTCGTCAGCACCTCGTCGAAAAACGCCGGATCATCCAGGGTCTTGCCGGTCACGGCCTCGACCTGAGTACGGAAGTCGGCGTAATGCTGGGTGGTCGCCCATAGGGTGAAAATCAGGTGGTGCGGATTGATGGGCGCCAGCTGACCGCTGTCGATCCAGTGCTGAATCACCGCCACCTTGGCCTGCACCGTGTCACGCAACGGGTGCTGCAACTCGCCCTGAATCAGCGGTGCGCCTTGCATCACTTCCATGCAGAACAGCCGGGATTCGGCCGGGTGATCGCGGGACATCTCCAGCTTGGCCTTGATGTAGGCGCTGATCGCCTGCACCGGCTCCTTGTCGGCGGTGAAGTGCACCAGCGGGCTCAGCCATACCTCGAGCAGCTGGCGCAGCACGTTCAGGTACAGGTCGTCCTTGCTGCTGAAGTAATACAGCAGGTTGGTCTTGGAGACATCCGCCAGGCTCGCGACCTGATCCAGGCTGCTGCCATGCACGCCATAGCGGGAAAATATCTCCAGCGCCGCATCGAGAATCAGCGTGCGCTTGCTTTCCATCAGGCGCATGCGCCGCTTCAGGGACGTCGCACTGGGTTCGCGGGTCGTCTTGACCACGGTCTCTGGCTTGGCCTTGCGCACGCGTTTGTTCGCCGGGTCAGCCAGGGGAGGTTTCTTGTTCACGCACATCCATCCAGTGATGCCGAAATGAGCGGGCATCTTAACGGGCGCAGCTGTTTTGTCGATACGGATTGCCTGCGCCGTCCGCCCTGCCCCATCTGCGTGCGCCGCGCACAAACCAAGTGCTCTGATTCGGACCAAATGGTCTGAAATAAACAGGAAAAATTCACAAGCTACTGAATAAAAACAATAAAAATTTATGGCCCGCTTAATGCAAAAGCTTATTGAGAGACGATTGAAAGGCGATTGAACGACGATTCAAGTGCCGCCAGTCGCGCTTTGGCACGCATCGACCCACGCAGAGAGGCCTCATATGGACATTGGAATCTTCATCCCCATCGGCAATAACGGCTGGCTGATTTCCAGCAATGCTCCGCAGTACATGCCGACCTTCGAGCTGAACAAACAGATCGTGCAGAAGGCCGAGGGCTATGGCTTCGACTTTGCGCTGTCGATGATCAAACTGCGTGGCTTCGGCGGCAAGACGCAGTTCTGGGAACACAACCTGGAGTCGTTCACGCTGATGGCCGGCCTGGCCGCAGTCACCAGCCGGATCCAGCTGTTCGCCACCGTTGCCACTCTGACCATCCCGCCTGCCATTGCCGCGCGCATGGCCTCGACCATCGACTCGATCTCCAATGGCCGCTTCGGGATCAACCTCGTCACCGGCTGGCAGAAGCCGGAATACGAGCAGATGGGGCTGTGGCCGGGCGACGAGTTCTTCCACACCCGCTATGAATACCTGGCCGAGTACGCTCAGGTTCTGCGCGACCTGTGGGCCACCGGCAGCAGCGACTTCAAGGGCGAACATTTCAGCATGCAGGACTGCCGCGTCAGCCCTCGCCCACAGGCCGACATGAAGCTGATCTGCGCCGGTCAAAGTGAAGCGGGCATGGCGTTCTCGGCGCAATACGCCGACTACAACTTCTGCTTCGGCAAAGGCGTCAACACGCCCACGGCCTTCGCGCCGACCGCACAGAAACTGCTCGAAGCCAATGAAAAGACCGGCCGCAATGTCACCTCCTGCGTGCTGTTCATGATCATCGCCGACGATACCGACGAAGCCGCACGCGCTCGCTGGGAGCACATCAAGGACGGTGCCGACGAAGAAGCCATTGCCTGGCTGAGCGAAAAAGGCTCGGCGGATAAAAGTGCCGGCTCCAACCTGCGACAGATGGCCGACCCGACCTCGGCGGTCAACATCAACATGGGCACGCTGGTGGGCTCGTGGGCCACGGTGGCGAGAATGCTCGACGAGGTGGCCAGTGTGCCGGGGACTCAGGGCGTGATGCTGACGTTCGATGATTTCGTCAAAGGGGTCGAGGATTTCGGCGAGAAGATCCAGCCACTGATGACCAGCCGCAAGCACATCGCGCAGCTCAGGGAGGTGATCTGATGACAACCCCGACAACCGTCGCAGGCGTTGACCTGCCGGACCTGCAGCCCGCCCGCGAGCTGCCCGCCCGTCCCGAGCCGCTGCGCATGAAACCCGGCGAAACCGCGCTGGTGGTGGTCGACATGCAGAACGCCTACGCCTCGCTCGGTGGGTACCTGGATCTGGCCGGGTTCGATGTCAGCAGCACCGGGCCGGTTATCGCCAATATCAACAAGGCCTGTACCGCCGCGCGTGCAGCAGGCATTCCGGTGATCTTTTTCCAGAATGGCTGGGACCCGGCCTATGTCGAAGCCGGTGGCCCCGGTTCACCGAACTGGCACAAGTCCAACGCCCTGAAAACCATGCGCAAGCGCCCGGAACTCGAAGGGCAACTGCTCGCCAAGGGCGGTTGGGATTACCAGCTGGTAGACGAACTGACGCCACAGCCTGGCGACATCGTGGTGCCGAAAATCCGCTACAGCGGCTTCTTCAATTCCAGCTTCGACAGCGTGCTGCGCAGCCGCGGCATTCGCAATCTGGTGTTCACCGGCATCGCCACCAATGTCTGTGTCGAGTCGACCCTGCGCGACGGCTTTCACCTGGAATATTTCGGCGTGGTGCTGGCTGACGCGACCCATCAGGCAGGCCCCGAATTCGCTCAGCAAGCCGCGCTGTTCAACATCGAAACCTTCTTTGGCTGGGTTTCCAGCGTCGATGACTTCTGCACCACTTTCAGCCCTGTCGGGCAACCTTCGTGAGGACACCAGCATGACCAAGAAAGCGATCATCCCTGCCGGCACCAGCAAACCCATCGCGCCGTTCGTACCGGGCTCCATGGCCGACGGCGTGCTCTATGTCTCGGGCACGCTGCCGTTCGACAAGGACAACAACGTGGTGCACGTCGGCGACGCCACCGCGCAGACCCGTCACGTGCTGGAAGCCATCAAAAGTGTGGTCGAGACCGCGGGCGGGACGCTGGACGATGTCACCTTCAACATGATCATGATTCGTGACTGGGCCGACTACGCCAAGGTCAACGAGGTGTATGCCGAGTATTTCGCGGGCGAGAAGCCAGCCCGTTACTGCATCCAGTGCGGTCTGGTCAAACCCGAGGCGCTGATCGAAATCGCCAGCATCGCCCACATCGGCTGAATCGCGACCGTGGGCAGTTGACGCCCACCCGGAGAAAACCCATGTTCCATGAGTTTCATGCCTGCCAGCATGCCGATGCACCGACCCTGGTGCTCAGTTCCGGGCTGGGCGGGTCTGGCCGCTATTGGGCGGATGACCTGGCACTGCTGACCCGCGACTACCGCGTGCTCGTCTATGACCATGCCGGAACCGGGCGCAGCCCTGCGGTGTTGCCGGCGGATTACTCGATCCGGCACATGGCTATCGAGTTGCTGGCCCTGCTCGACTCACTCGATATCCAGCGCTGCCATTTCATGGGCCATGCACTGGGCGGCCTGGTGGGTCTGGAACTGGCCCTGCTGCGCCCGGAACTGCTGCAAAGCCAGGTACTGATCAATGCCTGGAGCAATCCGAACCCGCACAGCGCGCGCTGCTTTTCAGTGCGCAAAAAACTGCTGCTGAACAGCGGACCGGAGGCCTACGTACAGGCTCAGGCGCTGTTCCTCTACCCGGCAGACTGGATCGCCGCCAACGGCCCGCGGCTGGCCGACGACGAAGCCCACGCTCTGGCGCATTTCCCCGACACCGACAACCTGCTGCGGCGCATCCATGCGCTGGAAACCTTCGACGTGGCGGCCGAGCTTTCACGCATTCACACCCCGACCCTGCTGATTGCCAACCGCGACGACATGCTGGTGCCCTGGCAGCAATCCCGGCACCTGGCCAACGCCCTGCCGAATGCAACGCTGGTGCTGCTGGAATATGGCGGCCATGCCTCGAACATTACCGATCCACTGCCCTTCCAACGCGCCCTGCGCGCTTTTCTCAGCACACAACCCTGACACACAACCCTGAAAGGACTCATCCCATGCCTACTTCCTCTACAACTCCCGCCATTCTGCCCATCGCCGCTGTCAGCCAGCTGGCGTTTCGCGATGCGATGTCCGGCCTGGCAGCCGCCGTCAACCTCATCACCACCGACGGCCCTGGCGGACGCGCCGGCTTTACCGCGACCGCCGTGTGCAGCGTGACGGATCAACCGCCGACGCTGCTGGTCTGTATCAACCGCAGTGCGTCGGTGTATGACGCCTTCATCGAGAACGGCACGTTGTGCGTGAATACGCTGGGCAACGGTCAGCAGGACTTGTCCAACCTGTTCGGCGGCAAGAGCTCCCAGCAGGAGCGCTTTGCCTGCGGGCAGTGGGAGGCCGGCGTGACCGGCGCACCGGTCCTGGACAGTGCAAAACTGGCGCTCGACTGCAAAGTGAGCCAGTCAGTCAGCGTCGGCACGCATGACATTCTGTTCTGCGAGGTGGTGGATATCAGGCATCAGAGCGGTGCAGATGCATTGGTCTACTTCGGCCGTCGCTATCATCACCTGCCGAGCGAAACGCCAGCGGCCTGAGGGCTTTGCCGGTTGACTGCAGACTTCCAGAATGAACCAGCCAGAATGAGCCCGCCGGAATGTACCAAATAGACATGATTTTTTGCGACAGCCCCGTATACTGGCACTGTGAGATCAGAACAATCCTTGCAGTCAACGAGGTGAAGTCATGTCGATCAACAGCGCCTGCATTCTGCTGATAGCCGCCAGCAGTCCATCGTATGCTCGTTGCGCTTACCCGCCACCTGGCATGCCTACGCACGCAGGTGGCTGAGCATGCTGAAGAAAATACCGGTGGCTGATCTTGCCCTGGGCATGTATATCCACAAAATCTGCCGCCGCTGGAGCAATGATCCATTCTGGATAGGCCTGGTCGAAGTCATGCTCGATGACGTTGAAGTGCTCGAGCGCATTCAGCAATCAGGCACCAAAGAAGTCTGGATCGAAACCGGCAAAAGCCGCGTCCTGGCCCCCCGGCCCTCAGCGCCATCGGCCAGCGACGATACAACGCCGGCCAGCCTCGAAAAGGAAATGCTGCGCGCCAGGCTGATCTGCGGACGGGCCAGGGATGCGGTCATGTGCATGTTTACCGAAGCGCGCATGGGCCGGGCCATGGATGTCGACAATGTGCAGTTGCTGGTGGAGGAAATCTCCAACTCGATCCTGCGCCATCCGCACGCGCTGATCAGCCTGTCACGCCTGAAAACGTCCGACGAGTACACCTACATGCACTCGGTGGCGGTCTGCGCGTTGATGGTCGCGCTGGCCAAACGCATGGGCATGCCTGACGATCAGATCCGTGAAGCTGGCGTGGCCGGGCTGATGCACGATGTCGGCAAAATGATGATTGCCCCGGCGGTGCTCAACAAACCGGGCCGCCTGACCCGCGACGAATTCGAGATCATGAAGGCCCACCCCGAACTGGGCGTGAAGATCCTCATGGACACGCAGCCCGTGGCCGCGTCGGTGATTGACGTCTGCCTGCATCACCACGAAAAGGTCGACGGCTCGGGCTACCCGCACGGCCTGAAAGGCGACCAGATCAGCATCTTCGCGCGCATGGGCGCGGTCTGCGACGTGTATGACGCCATCACCTCCGACCGCCCCTACAAAAAGGGCTGGGGCGTTGCCCATTCGATTCGCGAGATGGCGTCGTGGCAGGGACATTTTGACGACGTGGTCTTTCAAAGCTTCGTCAAGACCGTGGGTATTTACCCGATCGGCACACTGGTACGCCTGGAAAGCGGGCGCCTCGGCGTGGTGGTCGAACAAGGTCAAGCGTCGCTGTTGAAACCGAAAGTGAAGGTTTTCATGTCAGCGCGCACCGGCAAGACGTTCGCCGCACAAGTCATCGACCTGGACTGCCCTTCCGACCCGGACAGGATCGCCAGAATCGAAAAAACCACCGACTGGGGGCTGGAAGAAGTCGATACGCTGTGGGCGGGCAGCCCGGCCTGAGTGGCCCGGTGAACGCCGTTGACGTCAACCCAGCAAGCCCAGTGTCTTGGCCCTCGCCACCGCTTGAGTGCGACGCTCGACCCCCAGTTTGCTGTTGATGTGACTGGCGTGAGTCTTGACGGTGTGCAGGGAGATGAACAGCTGCTCGCTGATTTCCTGATTGGAACAGCCCTGTGCAATCAGTTGCAGCACACCCAGTTCGCGCACGCTGAGGCAATCGCCGCCATGTGCCGCCTCGGGCGACGGCGTGCAACAGGCCGGAAGCTTTTCCAGCAATGCAGCTTGAACCCGGCAGGGTGGCAGTTGCACAAGTTGCTCATGCAGCCACTCGGGGTGCTCGCCCAGCAGCGCCTTGAACGGCATCAATGCACCGCCGGACGCTGCGGGCAGGCTGCGCAGCAACAATGCCCGCGCCTCGTCGCGTCGCGCCTGACTCAGCAGCAAGCCGATCTGCTGGGTCATGGCGATCAGTCCAAGCAGTTTCGCCCCCACCTCCTGAGCGCGCCGCTCGAGCGCCTGCAAGCGCTGCTCGCAGGCAACGCCGTCACCCTGCTGTCGTTCGAGTACGGCACGCTGCAACTCAATGTATTGCGGCAGTTGCGGATGGCACTCGGGGGCCGCAGCACCGAGACCGCCGTTGTAGGTCTGCGTCAGGCGCAGCAGCCACGCTTCGGCAAGGTCCATGCGCCCCTGCAACAGCCACAGCTCGCATTTGACCAGGGTAATCATCGCCAGGTAGTAGATCGGCGGCACGTCCCAGATGTGCATCAGCCGTTCGGCCTCGGCGAGTTCGGCGAAGGCTTCGGCAAAGCGGCCGGTGCAGCCTTCCATGGTGGCTATTACACAGTGACCGATCAGCACGCTGATGTCGCGGCAGGCGCGTGCCTCGGCCAGACCGGCCAGCAATAACACCCGCCCTTCGTCCACCTGCAGACGCAGGGTCAGCAAGTAGCCTTCATACAGCGTCAGGCGCGCGCGGACCGCGTAGAGCCGAACGGTGGACAAGCCTTTGAGGCGTTGCTGCCCCTGCCGCACTTCCTCCAGCGCGCGGAGAATTTCGCCACGCGCCTGCAGAACTCTGGCGCGGTCGTAATGCGCCAGCGCCTCGAACAACGGATTGGCGACCCGCTGCGCCAGCTCCAGCGCATCGCGATTCAACACGCGGGCGCGCCACAGATCACCGCTGGCGACCGCGAGGTTGGCCAGTGTCGACAGGCACACCAGCCGCTGGCCATAGCGTTTTTCCGGCAGGCTCAGCAGGGCTTCGGTGCAATAATGTTGAGTCTTTTCACTGTCTCCGCGGCCACGGGCGATGATGCCGCTGAGCGCCAGCCATTGGGCGAGCATGGATTTCTGAGCGGTTGCCGAGGGTGCCGGCAGAAACCGGCTCAGTTGATTGGCCAGCTCTTCGGCGGCATCCAGCTGGCAGGCCAGCCCCAACGCCCAAGCGTAAAGCACGATCAGGCGTGGCGTGCTGGTCAACAGGTCGTCCGGCAAGTCCATCTTCCAGCGCAGCAACATGCCGACATTCTGTTCGGCCAGCAGCTGTTCTTCGGAGAGGTTCTGCACCAGATTGGCCGCCACATCCAGATGCCCGGCGCGCAACGCCTGCTCGACCGCTTCGTCGAGCTGGCCCTGAGCGCTGAACCAGCGGCAGGCATTGAGGTGCAGGCGGGTCGGTGGTGCACCGGCCGCCTGCCGAGCGCGCAACAGATCGGAAAACAGATGGTGATAGCGAAACCAGTGGCCCTGCTCGTCCAGCGGTACCAGAAAGACCTGATGCGCCTGCAGATAACCCAGCATCCCGGCGCTGTCGTGACCATCCCGCGCGGCGTCGCACAGCTCGGCGCAAAAACGCTCCAGGCAGGCGGTGTCGTAGAGAAACGCCTGAACATCGGCCGGCAGGCAGTCGATCACTTCTTCCAGCAGGTACTCGCGAATCAGCACCTCACTGCCGCGCAGCGTCTGGGGCAAGGCGCTTTCATCACCGGCTTCGGACGCCGCCAGCAACCAGAAGCGCAGCCCGGCGACCCAGCCTTCGCTGCGCTGAATCAGGCTTTGCAACGCCTCGCTGTCGAGCGATCCGCTGTGCCGCTCCAGCACTGCCATGGATTCGGCGTGCGTGAGGCGCAGGTCCTGTTCGTTGATTTCCAGCAACTGCCGCGTCAGACGCAAGCGTGCCAGATGCCAGTCCGGGCGCTGCCGGCTGGTCACCATGACCACCAGCCCGGCCGGTAGATGGTTGAGAAGGAACTGCAGGCAGCGATCGAGTACCGGCCCCTGGGCCAGATGATAGTCATCGAGCACCAGCAACAGCGGCTTGCTCAGCATCAGGTGCATGGCCAACTCGTCGAGCAGGCCGTCGAGCCACTCCTCGAAGGCAAACGGCTGGTGGCGCTGGCGCATCTTCAGCAAAGCCATCGCCTGAGTACCCAGTTGCGGGAAGAACTGTTGAAGGCTGGCCAGCAAACGCTCGAGAAAACGACCCGGGTCGCTGTCCCGCGCGCTCAGACCCAGCCATACGTTTTGCCAGTTGTCCGGCAACCCCTGACAGAACTCGACAGCCAGCGAACTCTTGCCGAACCCGGCCGGGGCGCAGACCAGCAGCAGTCGGCCGCCAAGCCCGGCATCGAGACGCTGACACAGGCGCGCACGGGGAACATAACCCTCAGGCAGAGGTGGACGGAAAAACCGCCCTTCCAACGCAGGAATCGCGCCGTCTGCAAACCCTTGCATTCGGGACAGATCAGTCATGGCCGGCTCGTGTGGGAATCCGTGCGGGAATCATTGGTACGGCGTCACGGTGTTCGGAGACTAGCGGGTAAATCGCTGCTTTTGAAGGTCATCACGGAAAAGACTGTAACAAAATTCCTACAGATTATGAGGCGATTGCGTACGCGCAAAAAAGCCCCGATCCGAGGTAATATTGTTCACTCAAGCATTTGAACCGACGACGGGAAATTGAACCGGGGTTCAGGGACATCAAAAGTTTGATGCAGAAGAACGCAGTGACGCTGCATCGCAAGAAAATCGACTTGATCTATCAAGAGGCGTGGAGGCGATTACTGACTTACGACGTGATCCGTCGAGAGGCCAGTCAGGCCGCGATGGCGTTCTGACGAGCACCGTCAGATATCCGCTGCAAACCCGCATACCAATACATCGCGGTGCAGTTGATTGTGATGGCCGCAGCCAATCCTGTTTCCGCGACCGAAAGACGGCTCTTAGAGCTGGGGGGCGGCTGTTCTGGATTACCGTCCCAGCCCCTCAAGGCCAAGGACGGTGAAAATATCAAAGATCCGGTTTCCAGTGAACAGTAAGGCTGCTCCGCCTGAGTGAACATTACGCTAATTGGCGGATTTCATTAATAAGCTTTAATTAATAAGTAATTAAACTCCCATTCGACCATACTTGCAAAGGTCCGCCTCCTTTTTTCGGATCCCAGGTAGAATGACCATACGTAATCAACACCTCTACAGCAACGCCATCTCCTACCAGCTTCCAGAGCCAACCAGCGTCACCTTTTCGCGCACTAGTCCACACATCGACCATCTCTGGAAAACAGTCAACAAGTTTTTTTTGTGGCTCCCAGCTTCTAAATATAGACTCTCTTAATTTTACGACATAAACATCGGTAGATGAGTCCGTTGCCAATTCCTTATGAAATTCTCCGTCGACGATCAAGGGGTCACAAGCAGAGGCCATAAGCATCCTTACACTTTTGAAAACCTCGCCATAGTGATTGCCCATGATGCCGTCTAATGAAGGCTCACGAAGAATAGCGGATAACGCTTCGCTGCGTCGAGCAACCTCTCTAACCAGCTCACTTTTACCGATCACCTCACAGACGGGTACGATGTCTTCGACAGACCTACTGCCATTAGTGATGCGAGTATCAAAATCAGACAGGTATTCATCCGCCAGTTTCTTCAATTCCGCCTCTGAACCAATTGAAAGCCTACTCAGACTCGTGCATTTTTGGTAAATCGGACCTCGACATCTTTCAATAACTTTACCCGCAACAGACTTCATGAGCGTCGCCCGTTTTTTACCATCCACGCTATTTGCATCCGTGTCCAATTGTAAGAGTCCAATTACCCCATCAACCCCCTCATCCCTTAACGTATTTCTTACATCCGTTTTATCAAGAGGGGGTGTCGAAGCAGCTAAGACGCCGTTTACAATCTCCTCAATTAAAACAGCATCAAAACCACTAGCCAAGCTCCCGCTTACCCTGTCCCACATTAAACAACTAAACTCGACGCTCTTCATTTCATACTACTCCATCCATGGATAACAAGCGTTCAAAATAACCCCTCCCGCCCCCACAGACAACTGTCAAAACTAACAGTGAGACATAACAACAAGGAATATAAACTGATGCAAAACCTTCCAATATTATAAAGCACCATCAAACATAGGATTTCAACCCCCGATAGTGTTGTCCAATAAGCCTCCTCGTCGACTTGCGAATACATGGAGCACCGTGGGCTAGCGGAATCAATATAACCAAGCATTTCAGCCAGAAGCGCCCGTGGCTCTGTACGAAACGTCGGCTAGAGAAGGTCAGGCAGGGCAAAAACAGGCGAGAAACAGCGGCGGCGCGCGTTCGACTCTAGTGTTGTAAATGAGCACTCCGATTGAACTCGCGTCGGGAGGGCTGCCCTGGACCACCGTCCTTGGCCTTCAAGACCAAGGACGGTGGCAATTTTCAAAGACCCGGTTTCCAGTGAACCGTAAGACTGCTCCGCTTATAAGTGAACAACATTATCCAATCAATGGTCTTTCAGGCACATAACCGAGACGTTGATTTACAGCGTGTATCGGTCAGGTATCAACGCACCCCTTCCTGACGCAGCGCGTTGGGGGTGAAGTCGCTGGTGCCGGCCGTGAAGCCGAACTCGTAGGCCTTCTTCTCTTCGTTTTTCATGCCCAGCGCCACATAGCGACCCGATTGCAGGTCGTACAGCGTCTCTACCGCGTACCACGGTACTTGCTTGTCGTAGTAGTTTTCCGAGTGCGCCTCGGCCACGCGCCACAGCTGACCACGCCCGTCGTAATGGTCGATGACCGCAGCCTGCCAGGTGTCTTCGTCGATGAAGAAGTCACGCTTGGCATAGATATGACGCTGCCCTTCCTTGAGGGTGGCGGTCACGTGCCAGACGCGGCGCAGCTCGTAGCGGGTCAGGTCCTGGTTGATATGGCCGGCCTTGATGATGTCGGCGTACTTGAGCGTCGGATCGTCCAGCTTGTGGCTGTTGGAGGCGATGTACATTTCCTGCTTGCCGATCAGTTTCCAGTCATAGCGATCCGGCGCGCCGTTGTACATGTCAAGGTTGTCGGAAGTGCGCAGGCCGTCGGAGGCAGTACCGGGGCCGTCGTAGGACACCTGCGGCGCACGACGCACGCGGCGCTGACCGGCGTTGTACAGCCACGCCGAGCGTGGTTCGGCCACTTGGTCCAGGGTTTCATGCACCAGCAACACGCCACCGGCCAGACGCGCCGGAGCGGTGACTTCCTGCTTGAAGTAGAACAGCACGTTGCCCGGATTTTTCGGGTCGAAATCCCTCATCTTGTCGCGAAACACGAACTGATCGGAGAAATACACCAGGCTGTAAGAGCCGTTGGGCTGTGGCGTGGCCTGGGTGACCAGACGTTTGACGCTGCCGCCGCGGTAGCGGGTGATGTGGTTCCAGATGACCTCGACGCCACTGGCCGGGATCGGGAACGGAATGGCCGTATCGAAGTTTTCCAGGCCACTGCCGCCACCGACCAGCTTGCTGGTGGTGGCGTTTTTTTTGATCGCGGCGAACACGTCATCCGGCACGGTGGCACCGCGATGGGTCGGGTAGACCGGAATCCGGTAGCTGTCCGGGTAGCGCTTGAACATCGCGTATTGGCCCGGCGCCAGCTTGTCCTTGTACTGCTCGACGTTGGCCGCGGTGATGATGAACAGCGGTTTTTCACTGGCGTACGGGTTGGCAAGAAAACCCTTGCTGTCCACCGCCCCGGCGTTTTTCGGCATCGGGCTCCAGGCCGGGATGGTGTTGGCCGCATTACCGGCCTTTTCCGCGCCCATCGGCGTCAGCGAGGTGCCCAGCTTTGCCGCTTCGGACTCGGACACCGCCGCCATCACACCGGTCGCCAGCAGCGACATCCCCAGAACCCCGGCCTGCAACAGACTTTTTGTTATTTTCATGTTCATCGTCATCCTGAAAACCATGTTCTTAGAAGTTCATGCCGAAGCTCAGCGCCACGAAGTCCCGGTCATCGACCGTGGTGTACTTGCCATCAAAGAAGTTGGTGTAGGAAAGGTTCGCGGTGTAGGTGTTCTGGTACTCGGCATCGAGCCCCAGGCTGACCGCCTTGCGCCCCTCTTCGAAGTTGCCGCCAGGGCCGGGTGAATAGCCTTTGACGTCATGCGACCAAGCCACGCTCGGCTTGAGGTTGACCCCGGCGAACACGCTGTTGTAATCCCAGATGGCGCGGGCGCGATAGCCCCAGGAGTTGGCCGTGGTAAAGCCGTCGTCTTCGCAATAGCGGGTCAGGTTGTTCTGCTCGGCACCGGTCAGCGTGCCAGCGTTCAACGTTGCGCATTGGCCGCCAGGCAGCGGCCCGGGGCCGTACACCGGATCGCGGCCGTAACGGATTTTGGATGTGCTTTCGAGCCCGCCCACATGAGTCCAGCCCACTTCACCGACCACCGTCAGACGCTCGGCGCCCATGACCTGATCGAAGAACTGGGTAAATGTGGTCTGCATCTGGGTGATTTCTTTGCGGCGATAACCGGCTTGATCCGTATTCGGCTGCCCGCTGAGCAGCGACACGTTGGGGTTGAGCGGCGAAATGCCCGAATAGAGGATGTCGGTGGTATTGACCTGGATCGGCGCGTTGGGGCGGTAGCTGATCTCGCCGCTCCACGCCGTGCCGGTGGGCAGCGTGGTCGAGAAGCTCAGGCCGTACAGACGAATGTCTTCGGGGTATTCGACGTAGTAACTGGAGTTGCCCGCCACCACCACCGGCAGCAGGCTGGGGGCCAGCGCGGCGGCAGTGCTGGCAGGAATGCCGTTGCGCACCAGCGAACCGACCAGCCCTTGCGGGCTGAACGAAGCAGCCGAGCCGCCCCGCCCGCTGAAAATCGGTGCACGGCTGTGGTAATTCATCATGTACGCGCCGAACTCGGTGTCCAGCGGTTCGAAGTTGTAACGCAAGGCAAAACCGAACTGGCCGCTGTCGCGCGCATCGCGGTCAGGGCCTCGGCGCACCACCGCGCCCTCATCCGGGTTGCCGAACACCACGCCCTGCTGCGACAGCGAATTGAACACCGCACCGCGCGCGCCAGCTGGCAGACCGGCCGCCGTCAGCGAGCTGTTCAGGCCGCTGCGGCTGCGCAAGACCGCGAGGTTGTTGTTGCAGCCATCGGCAATCACATCGGGTTGCGAAAAGAAAGTGCCGCAGTTGTCGACGACCGTCTGATCCCATTCCAGCTGGTAGAAACCTTCGGCAGACAGGTTGTCGGTCAGGCTCTGGGACAGGTAGAACATGTTGACCGGAATCAGGCCTTCCTTGATTTCCGAACCGGGTCGCCGGAAGGCCGAAACATCGACCGGGTTGACGCTGTTGATGCCGCCCTGAATGAAGGTACTTTCCCCCCAACTGATGACCTGCTTGCCGAAGCGCACCGCGCCCGGCTGATCGGCAATCGAATAGTTGTGATAGACGAAGGCGTCGAGCAGCTGGAACCCGGACGACTTGGCGCCCTCCTTGCGGCCCGAGTCGCTGATGTCCTTGAACTCGCGGTTTTCATCCTTGAGTTCGAAGTCGTACCAGTATTTGCCGCGCAGGAACACACCGGTATCACCGTACTTCAGTTCCAGATCATGAATGCCCTTGAAGATCTTCGAAAACGTCTCCCCACGCTTGAAGTTCAAGTGACCGTCATCGGACGTCTGCGACAGACCACGCCCGCCGTTGTTGGCGCCGATCAGGTTCTTGTTGGGATTGGCCGTCGACCAGCTCGCCCCCACTGACAGCGACGAGTCGAAACTGCCTTCGATCTCGCCGACATTGAAGGTCACGGCAAAGGCCGGGCCGGCGAGCGACGAGGCAAGGCTGACGGCCAGAGGCAGCCTGGCCCGACGCCAGAAGGGGGATGTGCTTGTCATCGACGCTACTCCTTGTGTTTTATTGTTATGGCGGTGGGGAAATCCAGAAACGAATCAGTCATCGAATCAACACACGCGCCAGGTCCGTTCTTGCCATTCCCGGTGCTGACTATAGCCAGCACGCTCTGACGCTAGATCCCTCTAAAGTGTGATTTGCACGACCAACGCCTCTGGACCGACCGTTTCCGGGAAGCCGCCAAAAAACATGTGGCGGGGAGGATGGCGTAATTTGCAAATTTGGCAAGTCACAGAGCAGGACCTGCAGCGCAGACACGTGCCGTCGCCAACGGATACGCCATGCCCGAGGTGTCAGAGGGTCGAGAGAAAGGCACTGTTGCTGCTTTGCCACTCCACGATGTCCAGGCGCATGCGTTTCTTGTCCAGCTTGCCGACGCTGGTCTTGGGAATTTCGGTAACAAGCGCGATCTGGCTGGGAATCGCCCACTTATTGATGTGACCTTGCTCGACAAACGGCTTGAGGTGCTCCTTCAAACCCTTGGCGTCGAGCTGGTGGCCATCGCGAATCACCAGCAAGGCAAACGGCCGTTCTCCCCATTGCGGATCGGCGATGCCGACCACTGCCACTTCGCGCACTGCCGGATGGCGGCTGCACAAATCTTCGAGTTCCAGCGACGAAACCCATTCGCCACCGGTCTTGATCACGTCCTTGATGCGGTCGCGAATGTCGATGAAGCCCATGCCGTCCAGCGTCGCCACATCGCCGGTGTGCAGCCAGCCGCCCGCCCACAGCTCGGCGCCTTTTTCGGGCTCGCGAAAATAGCTTCCGGTCAGCCAGGGCGCACGCAGCACCAGCTCTCCCTGGGTTTCGCCGTCGGCCGGGAGGAAGTTGCCCTGTTGATCGATGATGGCGGCTTCCACCAGCATTCCCGGCACGCCGGCCTTGATCCGATAGGTGATGCGCTCGTCTTCACTGCCGGCTTTCAACTCTTCGTTGATGTGCGCTACGGATATGAGTGGTCCGGTTTCAGACATGCCGTAGGCGGCAGTGAGCTGGATGCCGCGGGATTTGGCGGCCTGATACAGACTGCGGGTCAGGGAGCTGCCGCCAATGATGATCTTCCAGCCACCGAAATCGACGTTCTGGGCAGACTTGGCGTTGAGCAGCATTTGCAAGATGGTCGGCACGCAATGGGAAAAGGTGACGTTCTCCCTGCGCCAGAGCTCCACCAGCAACTCGGGATCGTAGCGGCCCGGATACACCTGTTTCAGACCGAGCATGGTTGCCGCATAGGGAATGCCCCAGGCGTGCACGTGAAACATCGGCGTGATGGGCATGTAGACGTCATCGGTGCCCAGCAGCCGGGTGCTGTCGATACAGCCCATGATGGTCGCCACGCCCATGGTGTGCAGCACCAGTTGGCGGTGGGTGAAATACACCCCTTTGGGGTTGCCAGTGGTGCCGGTGGTGTAGAACGTGGTGGCGACCGAGTTTTCGTCGAAATCCTCGAACACGTATTCGGGGCTGGCCGCCGCCAGCAGGGTCTCGTACTCGCCCACTAGGTTGGGCAGCTCGGCAGTCTTGTCTGGCAAATCCGTCAGCAACAGGGTCTTCTCGACCGTGCTCAGGTGTCCGGACATCGCCTGATAGAGTCCCGTGAACTCGCTATTCACCAGCACCAGACGGTCGTCGGCGTGGTTGATGGTGTAGGCGATCTGCTCGGGAGAAAGTCGCACATTGACGGTGTGGATGACCGCGCCAATCATCGGGATGGCGAACATGCATTCCAGGTAGCGGTGGCTGTCCCAGTCCATCACCGCCACGGTATCGCCAGCCTTCACGCCCGCCGCTGTCAGTACGTTGGCCAGGCGACAGATGCGTTCGTTGAGGGTCGCGTAGGTGTAGCGGACCGAATCACGGTAGATGATTTCGCGCGTCTTTTCATAACGACCGCCCGACAGCAGCAGGCGCTTGATCAACAGAGGGCACTGATACGCGCCATCGGCGGGCGGAAGAACGCGAGTCTGTAACATATGAAGCCCTTTTTCAAAGTCCATAAGCGTGCTGAAAAATATGCACTCTAGGGCTTCGGGCTGCCAGTGAAATCAGTAAAAGGGATGATTTTTCGAGACGCCCCGCGCTGTCTGCAAGGGGCGTCCGGACTGCTGCATGTGTTCGGTAAGCGGCGTACTGAACTCAGGTTTCAGCGCACTTCGGTCAGCGCCAGCTTGATGCCCAGCGCGATCAGCACGCCGCCCATGGCCCGGTCGAACCAGTGCCCCATGCGCGCGAATCCTGCGCGCACCCGGGCCTGGCTGAACAGTCGCGCCACCAGACAGAACCATACCGCCGTCGCCACTGCGAGGTACACGCCGTAACCGCCCTGCACCAGCAGTGGCGTGTGCGGATTGATCACCACGGTGAACAGCGAGAGGAAGAACAGCGTCGCCTTGGGATTCAGGCCATTGGTGACGAAACCGCTGATGTAGGCACCGCGTGCCGTGCGCTCGCCGGGAGTGGCCTTGATGGCGGTATCCCCCGTTGCAGCGGCTGGTTTGGCGCGCAACGCCTTGATGCCGATGTACAGCAGATAGGCCGCGGCTGCCCATTTCAGCGCGTTGAACAGCACGATGGACTGGGAGACGATAATCCCGATCCCCAGCAGCGAATAGCCCACATGCAGAAAGATCGCCGAGCCGACGCCCAACGCCGCCCAGGTCCCTGCCTTGCGCCCATGAGTGACGCTTTCACGCACCACCACCGCGAAATCCGGACCGGGGCTGGCCACCGCCAGCAAGTGAATCAGCGCAACGGTAAGAAATTCTGCCCAGTACATGTGGGATCTCCTGGAGGGTTGACGTGTGACCCGGCAGATTACGCTTTCTGATGTCTTCGCAACAGATGCCAGCATTGGCGCGGCGCTGGGCGTGCTCTAACTATCGTGCGACGTTCTGCGCCCTCCTGGCGACGCAGAGCGTCGAGAACTGCATTCCCACGCTGGAGTGGTGTGACCCCCGAAGGTTGGACAATTATCCACCTACGCTGCCTTGGCGG